>JAFXDB010000052.1 GCA_017516305.1 Clostridia bacterium
AGTCCTCGACCCACACGTCCACGGCCTCCGCGTCGGCGCACACCACGATGGCCGCCCGGCACTTGCCCAGCAGATTGCCTGCGCCCGGCCGGCACTCGCACAGCCTGTCCAGCATCGCCCGGTCCTGCACCAGCACGAACTCCCAGGGCCTGCGGTTCTTGGAGGACGCCGCCGCCAGCCCCGCATACAGGATGGCGTTCAGCTTCTCCTCCGGGATGGCCTCGTCCGTGTACTGCCGCACGCTCCGCCGGGCAAGAATGGTATCCAGCATCTCCATACATACCTCCGTCATAGGGAAAAGGCCGGGCTGCGCATGTCAACCCGGCCGTATGCTTTTACTTGAGTTTCCAGGCGAGATCATTCAGGAACAGCTGCTGCTCCAGGCTCTCGACCGTGGTGTCCCTGGTGATGTGCACGAACTCGATGTCCATCATCGTCGCCCAGTCCTTCATCTGCTCGGCGGTCACGTCGTAGCTGAGCACGGTGTGATGCGCGCCGCCTGCGGTGATCCAGCACTCCACGCCGGTGGTCAGGTCGGGCATCGCGCGCCACATGACGCGGGCCACAGGGAGGTTGGGCATGTCCATGATGGGCTTGACACATTCAATATCCTGGCAGATGAGGCGAAGCCTCCCGCCCATGTCGACGAGGCTGACGACGATGGCGCTGCCGGCCTTGCCCTCGAAGACCAGGCGGGCCGGGGGCTCGCGGTCGCCGATGCCCAGGGGATGCACCTCAATGCGGGGCTTGTCAGCAGCCACAGAGGGGCAAACCTCCAGCATGTGGGCGCCCAGGGAGTACTCGTTGCCCTTCTCCAGGTGGTAGGTGTAGTCCTCCATGAAGGCGGTGCCGCCGGTCTGGCCCTCGGACATGGCCTTCATGATGGCGGTCATGGCGGAAACCTTCCAGTCGCCCTCGCCGCCGTAGCCGTAGCCCTGCGCCATCAGGTGCTGGGAGGCCAGGCCGGGCAGCTGCTTCATGCCGTAGAGATCCTGGAAGGTGTTGGCGAAGGCCATGCAGCCCTCGGCGTCCAGCATCTTTTTCATGGCAATCTCCTCGCGGGCCTGGTAGCGCACGGTTTCGATATCGTCGGTGGCAAAGTCGTACAGGGAGGCATACTCGGTCATCTTCTGGTCGATCTCCTCCTCGGTCACGGCGTTCATGGTCTCCACCAGCGTACCCACGGGCCAGGTATTGACCTGCCAGCCCAGCTTTGTCTGCACCTCGACCTTGTCGCCCTCGGTGACGGCGACCTCGCGCATGTTGTCGCCAAAGCGCATCACCTTCAGGCTCTTGGAGAAGGCCACGCCCACCGCCGCGCGCATCCAGGAGCCGATGCGCTCCTGCACGTCCGCATCCTGCCAGTAACCGGCGATGACCTTGCGGGGCATGCGCAGGCGGGCGGCGATGAAGCCGTGCTCACGGTCGCCATGGGCGGCCTGGTTCAGGTTCATGAAGTCCATGTCGATCTCGTCATTGGGGATCTCGCGGTTGTACTGGGTGGCAAAGTGCAGATAGGGCTTCTGCAGGTTGGCAAAGCCGTTGATCCACATTTTGCTGGGGGAGAAGGTGTGGCACCAGGTGATGATGCCCGCGCAGGCGTTATCGTAGTTGGCCTCGCGCACCACGTCGGCAATCTCCTTATTGGTCTTGGCGGTAACCTTGTAGACCAGCCTGCAGGGCAGCTTGCCGGAGGCGTTCATCTTGTCCACCATTTCCTGTGCACGGGCGGCAACGGTCTCCAGCACGGCGGGGCCGTACAGGAACTGGGAACCGACGACAAACCAGAACTCGTAATTCTTCAGAGCCATGGGTTACACTCCTTTTGCATATTCAGACAGGGCAGGGAAGGTTTGGTTGTGCCCTGCTCTTATTTTATAGCATAACGTACATTCTTGCAAGTGAAACATGCTCCGTGCAAGCGGGAAAAATACAATCCGGGGTACTTGTGAAGATGGTTGTGCCGTGCTATAATAGTATAGTATGGGTTCATTTTGGTATGGAGGTTATTCGCATGCGCATTGGCTTTGATCATGATAAGTATACGGCGATGCAGTCCGAGCATATCCTGAAGCGGATCGCCGAGTTCGGCGGCAAGCTGTACCTGGAGCTGGGCGGCAAGCTCTTTGACGATACCCATGCCTCCCGCGTGCTGCCGGGCTTCCGTCCGGACAGCAAGATTTCGATGTTGCTGAACCTGCGCGAGCAGGCGGAGCTGGTCATCGTTATCAATGCCGAGGACATCGAGAAGAACAAGACCCGCGGCGACCTGGGCATCACCTATGACCAGGATGTGCTGCGCCTGATCGACGCCTTCCGCGGCATCGGCATGTATGTGGGCAGCGTGGTGCTGACCCGCTGGAATGAGCAGCGCGCTGCGGTGCTGTTCAAGCAGCGCCTGGAGTCCCTGGGTATCCGCGTCAGCCGCCATTACACCATCGAGGGCTACCCCTATAACGTGAAGCACATCGTTTCCGACGAGGGCTTTGGCCGCAATGAGTATGTGGAAACGACGCGCCCGCTGGTGCTGGTGACAGCCCCCGGCCCCGGCTCCGGTAAGATGGCCGTGTGCCTGAGCCAGCTGTATCAGGATCATCGGCGCGGTATCCAGGCGGGCTATGCCAAGTTTGAGACCTTCCCCATCTGGAACCTGCCCATCAAGCATCCGGTCAACGTGGCCTATGAGGCGGCCACCGTGGATCTGGATGACCACAACATGATCGACCCCTACCATCTGGAAGCCTATGGCGAAACCACCGTCAACTATAACCGTGACATCGAGATTTTCCCCGTTCTCAGCGCGGTGTTCCAGCAGATCTACGGCAGGAGCCCCTATGCGTCCCCCACGGACATGGGCGTGAACATGGTGGGCAACTGCATCGTGGATGACGACGTCTGCCGCGACGCTGCGCACCAGGAGATCATCCGCCGCTATTACACCGCCCGCTGCAGCCTGCGGCAGGGCCACGGCGATACTGCCGAGGTGGAGAAGCTGGAGATGCTGCTGCAGAAATCCGGCCTGTCGGACGATGACCGCCCGGTGATCGCCGCAGCCCGCACCCGCGCAGAGGAAACCGGCGAACCCGCTGCCGCCCTGCAGCTGCCCGACGGCCGCATCATCACCGGCAAGACCACCAAGCTTATGGGTTCCTCCGCAGCACTGCTGCTCAATACCCTGAAGGTGCTGGGCGGCATCGAAAAGCCCGCGCACCTCATCGCCCCCAGCGTCATCGAGCCCATCCAGAAGCTCAAATGCGAATACCTGGGCAACCATAACCCCCGCCTGCACACCGACGAGGTGCTGCTGGCCCTGTCCATCTCCGCTGCCACAGATGAGCGCGCTGCCAGGGCGATGTCCATGCTGCCCCAGCTCAAGGGCTGCGAGGTGCATACGAGCGTCATCCTGTCCTCCGTGGACGTGAATATCTTCAAGCGCCTGGGCGTCAACCTCACCTGCGACCCGCAGTACCAGACCCACCGGCTCTACCACAAGTAAGCGTTGACAGCAGGCGTATTCCGCAGTAAAATAGGGAAAAAGGCGCATATGTGCGTAAATACAGAAAAAGAAGGCGATTTCATGAAGCATACCATGACCATCGCAGGCCTGGAGCGCGGCCTGCCCATCTGCCGTGTCACGGACGACCTGTACATCGGTGCGTTTGTTATCTTCGGAGACTGTGAGCTGACCACGGCCTGCGCTGCGGAGCTGCTGAAGCGGGCCCCCGAGTACGATTACATCATCACCGCCGAGTCCAAGGGCATCCCGCTGGCGCAGGAGATGGCCCGCCTGGCGAAGGATGAAAAGTGGCTGCTGGCCCGCAAGGGACCCAAGCTCTACA
This sequence comes from Clostridia bacterium, assembly GCA_017516305.1. Taxonomy (GTDB): domain Bacteria; phylum Bacillota; class Clostridia; order Christensenellales; family Aristaeellaceae; genus UBA11524. The sequence goes on from JAFXDB010000052.1 coordinate 3,840, forward strand.
TGCAGGATATCCTCTGCGTGGAGGTCAAGTCCATCACCACCGAGAAGGTGCAGAAGCTGTACCTGGACGGCAACGACGCGGCGCTGATGAAGGGCAAGAAGATCCTCATTGTGGACGACGTCATTTCCACCGGCGAATCCCTGCGTGCGCTGGAGGAGCTGGTGCTGACCGCCGGCGGCGAGATTGCCGGGCGCATGACCATCCTCGCCGAGGGCGACGCCCAGGACCGCGAGGACATCATCTACCTGGAGAAGCTGCCCCTGTTCAACGCCAGGGGCGAGATCATCGGGTAAACCATGCCCATCGGGAGAGCAGAAATGCCCTCCCGGTTTTGTAATACTGGAGTGTCACTCTGTCGGATGGCTTGACGAGCATCGGGAATCATGCATCCTATTGGTGCGATGCCATGACGTGGATTGTTCTTCCGAAGAGCGTGACGAGCATTGGAGATTATGCGTTCTATGGTTGCGATGGCTTGACAATCTGTGCTCCCCGCTACTCCTATGCCATCACTTATGCCCGAGAACATAACATCCCCTTCAAATACGCCCAATAACCTCATCCGCCCCCAGCCTCCCGAGGCTCCCGGGGGCGGCCTTTTCATGCATACATCCCGTCCATCCCGCCCATACTCCTCCCAAAGGAGGCGATACCATGAACTACCGTACCGACCTGGCCCTGGAGCGCACCGTATACCCCGGCGGTCTGGGGGAGGGCGTCACCGTGCAGAGGCAGCAGGAGGGGGCCGCGGAGGTCACCTGGGTGCGCGTGCAGACCGAATCGGCGGCGCAGCGCCTGGGCAAGCCTGTGGGCACCTACTGGACGCTGACCGACCCGCGTTTGCCGGAGTTTTCCCCGCAGGAGCGCACGGAGGCGGCGCGGCGCATCGCGCAGATGCTGCGTCTGATGCTGCCGCCGGAGGGCAATGTCCTGGTACTGGGGCTGGGGAACCGCCGCATGACCGCCGACGCCCTGGGGGACCGGGTGGTCAGCGGTGTGCTGGTCACGCGGCATATGCAGGAATTTGTGGATGACGGCAAGCTCCGCAGCGTCTGCGCGCTGTCGCCAGGGGTGATGGGCGTGACGGGCCTGGAGTCCGCCGAGATGGCGCAGAGTCTGGTGGAGCGTCTGCGTCCGTCCGCCGTGCTGGTGGTGGACGCCCTGGCCGCCATGGAGACCAGCCACATCGGCGCAGCCGTGCAGCTGACGGACGCGGGCATCCACCCCGGCAGCGGCGTGGGCAACCATCGCACGGGCATCACGGCGGACATCCTGGGCGTGCCCGTCGTCGCCATTGGCATTCCGATGGTGGTGTATGCGTCCACCATCGTGCGGGATGCGCTGACGGGCATTCTCTCCGCCGACGCGGCCCCGGAGGAGGCCCACCGCATGGCCGAGCAGCTGACGCAGCAGGCCCATACCGACCTGGTGGTCACCCCTCGCAACATTGACGAAATGGTCGCGGGCCTGGCGGACATGCTGGCCCTGGCCATCAACAGCGCCCTGCAGCCAAGCTGCAGCATGGAGGAGCTGAGCCAGTACCTGCATTGAAGCATATCCGGCGGCGCGTCCGCATAGGATGTTGCCAAAGGCGGTGATGCGGTGGACAGGCGGCAGCGGGCGATGCTCTGTGTGCTTTTGCAGATGATGACGGTGTGGGTGACGCTGTGCGCATATGGATTCCCGGATAGTTTGGTACGTCCGCAGGCCCGGGCGGAGGCGGCCTTTTCTGCCGAGGTCATCCGGGAGACAGCAACGCCTGCACCCACCACGGCAGCCACGGACACACCGGAGATCAGCCCGTCGCCCGCACCGACGGAAACGCCTCAGCCCACGGCGGACATGTCCTTCCGGGTGGAGGTTATCCGTACCACGCCGGAGCCTGCGCCCTGGGCCGGTAAGCGCGTGCTGATCTACCACAGCCACACCTGGGAGGCCTACGAGCAGGTACCCGGCGCGCCCTACAAGGAGACCGAACGCTGGCGCACGAAGGACGAAAGCTGCAACATGCTGGCCGTGGGAGAGGCGCTGGCGGCGCATCTGACGGCTCTGGGCCTGGAGGTGGTGCATGACCGCACCGCCTTTGAGCCCCCCAACCTGGACGGCGCCTATGCCCGCAGCCTCACGATGCTGGAATCCCGCACCGATGCCGGGGAGCAATACGATCTGTACATCGACCTGCACCGGGATGCGCTGGCGGACACATCCACCATCCGACGCACGGTTGAGACCCCTGGCGGCACGTCGGCCCGCTTCATGGTGCTGGTGGGCAAGGGGACGACCGGCGGTTACAGCGTCAGGCCCGACTGGGAGGCAAATCTGGTCATCGCCCGGCGTATCACCGACGCCCTGAACGCCCAGGTGGAGGGCTTGGCACGGGATGTGAAGATCAAGACGGGTCGGTTCAATCAGCATATCGCGCCACGCTGTGTGCTGATTGAATGCGGGGTCAACACCAACACCCTGGAGCAGGTGCTGACCGGCCTGCCATACCTGGCCCAGGCCATTGCCGAGGCGCTGGAATGAATCATCGGAAAACTATAATGACCCCGGTGGACGTCCTGTCAGGGACATAACCACCGGGGTTTGCTATGCAAATAAGGCGGGGAATCACAGGGCAGCCTGGCTCATGGGATACTCGTCCAGGGCGGCCTTGACGGCGGCGTAATGCCGGCCGGCGCGGTCAACGGAGGGAAGCACCCACAACAGGATTGCCCAGTCTGCCGCGGAGGCGAAGCCGCCGTCCATCAGCCCAGCGCATACGCTGACGAAGCGGAACAGCTGGCGGCGGGCGGCGCCGGAAAGCGGCGGTGCGGCGCGGAGCACGGGCTCCAGGGCCGTGCGGATGGCCTTGTCATCGGCGGCATGGGTATCCAGAAGGGCGGCCAGAGAGGCGGCGCTGACGGGGGCCGCCTCATCCGCAGGCAGCTCGTCCACAAAGGGCAGGGCAGGCGCAACCACTACGGGCCACTGGTCGGCGTCGTAGGCGGCATTGCGGATCATGCCCGGAACATTGCGGTTCAGCAGCACCTTCGTCACACCGGCGATGGGGCTGTAGTTCTGCATGCTGGTCATCAGCACGGCAGGGGTGCTGCCCTCGGGGCGGGCGGCGACCAGGGGCCGCTGCTCCTGGGAATACTGGTGGGCAACGCCGGGCGTCCAGCCGAAGGCTGCGGCGATGTTGCGGCACAGCGTCGCCATGGGGGCCACGGTGGGGGACACCAGGCCGATGCGCGGGGACAGGGCCAGCAGCACCAGCAGCGCAATCATCTGGTTCCGGCTGGCCTGCAGACCGGCGGCGGTGAAAACAGCGTTCAGGCGGGAGACAAGCTCCTCCAGGTCAGCGGCCTGACCGGCGACGGGCGCCATGCGCAGGGGCGTCCCCATGGTGGGGGAGAGCATCTGCGCGTCCGTGAGCAGCCGGGAGACCTCGGCGGGCAGGGTGTCCTGCTGCAGCTGCTCCACGCGGGCGGTGAGGGCGTCGCGCTGGGCCTGCAGGGCATTGACCTCGCTGCGCAGGGCTTCGACGCGGGCGCTGGCAGCGGTGCAGGTGCTTTGAAGCTCGCGGGTCTCCTTTTCCAGGCGGCTGCGCAGGGCCGCGGTCAGCTCGGCCTTGTAGGCGTCGGTATCCCGGCGGGCGCGATCCAGCTCGCAAAGGGCGCTCAGGCGCTCGGCCTCCAGATCCTGCAGGCGGTCGCGGAGCACCTTCTGCAGCAGCGTCGTGCCGGAGGACTGGCACAGGCGGTTCTCCAGCTTTGTGCGGAAGCCGTCCAGGGACAGGATGCAGTCGATCAGCTGGGTGTGCGCCTCCGTCTGATGCCACGCATGGCGCAGGCTTGCGCAGGCAGCTTCAACGGGGTTGTCCACGTCCTGCAAGCGGGTATGCTTGGGCAGGGCGCCGGTCGGAGGCTCATATGCGCCGTGGGAGCCGATAAAGTGGCCGGTGGCCAGCTCCTGCAGGCGGTTCTTGGGCTGGGGCGTGGAGGTGCGCAGGGGGGTGGGCATCAGGCGGGTGCCGCCCTGGGGCGCGGTCTTGCCCTGGGAAAGGGGCTGGGGCTGCACCGGGCGGCTCTCGCGGGCATGAAGGAGATTGGCGCCCGTGGAAACCGGCTTATCCAGCGCCTGAATGGTTTCGTCATGGCCCTTGCTGGCGTCCAGGATATTCAGCTTCTGGCCGATGGGCAGGGCTTCGGGTTCGTCGGCAGCCTCTGCAGCCTTGGGGGCGGGGGTCACTGCGGGAACCTGTCCCGCCTCCTCTGCGGTAGCGGGAGCTTCCTCAGCCTTTGCGGGAGTTACCGCTGCTTCCTGGCTGTCGGCGTCCTCGTTGACAGGCGTCTCCGCGGCGGGGGCGTCCTGCTCCGGGGGCTGGGCGCTGGGGGCGTCATCGGCGACGGGCGCCTGTTCGGACGCGCTGGCGTCTTCGGCGGAAGCGGGCGCATCCGCCTTCGCTTCGGGGGCGGCAGGCGCAGCATCAGGTGCGGCTGCGGGCCTGGCGGGAGCGGGATTCACGCGCTGCACCGGCTGACGCAGCACGGGGGCAGGGGCGTCCTGCAGGCAAAGAATAAGGCGGGTCGCGCCGTCGGGGCAGGGGATCTCAAACAGGGTGCCGGCGGCCTCCTCCGCAGGCTGGGGCACGCCCGGCGCATCCTTGCAGACGGGGCCATAAAGCGTGTCGCCCTCGCGGAGGTAGAAGCGCGGCGTGATGGCCTGGGCGCAGGCGGCAGCAACGTCGGCGGCGGTGCCGTCAACGATCTGGTAGAAGGAATTGTCCGGCAGCTCCTTGACGGTGTCGGAATAGAGGATGTACTGGTTCACCTCGCCCTTGGCGGGGTTGAAATTCTTGTTGGTGCGGATTTTGCCCGCATCGGCCGGGAGTCCGCGCAGATCCACCACACACCAGCTGCCCAGGGAACGCATGCGGCCCTTGAAGGAATGCAGCTCGTTCCTGTCGGGCACGATGCGCAGGCAGCCCTCGCCGGGCCAGAGTTCAGCTGCTTCGGCGCGGACGTCGCCCTCTGACGTCAGCAGCGGACGGACGCGAAAATAAGCTTTTTGAATGTTGTCTTCCTCGATCCACGAGAACAGAAGGCAGCGGTCGAGATTCATCTGTATGGCCTCCATAACAATAATCAATATGGGCATTGAGCCGATAATACCACCTGATAACATATTAACAGAAGAAATTGAGACCGTCAAGCCCCAATGCATGAAATGGGGCCAAAATGCGGTTTGTGTGGTTAATTGCGCCGCTTTTGGACATGCTGACAGGGGAGAAAGGCAGGGGATGGCGATGCGCGGAGCGATGCTGCTGCTCATGGCGGCGGCCGTGATGGTTTATTGCGGGCTGCTGCAGCGGGTGCTGGACAGGATGCACATGCGGGACAGGACGGCGCTGCTGCTGATCGGCGCGATGCTGCTGGGGACGTTCCTGCCGCCGCTGCGGTTGGGGCTGGTGGTGGTGAACATCGGCGGCGGACTGATTCCGCTGGGCGTGTGCGTTTATCTACTGATCCGCGCTGACACGGCGCTGGAGCGCTGGCGGACGCTTCTGGGCGTGGCGGTGACCGGCGCGGCTGTGTATGCGCTGACGCTGCTGCTGCCTGCGGAGGCAGAGCAGCTGCCCGTTGACCCGACGCTGCTGGTGGCGCTGGCAGGCGGTCTGGTGGCCTGGCTGCTGGGTCGCAGCCGTCGGGGCGCGTTTGTGTGCGGCGTGGCGGGCGTGCTGCTGGCGGACACGGCCACCGGCGTGGTCAACTGGGCGCGGGGCATTGCGCAGCCGCTGGTGCTTGGCGGTGCGGGCCTGGCGGATGCAGCGGTACTGGGCGGCATGCTCAGCGTCCTGCTGTGTGAGCTGATCGGCGAAACGGCGGAGCGCTTTGTCCGCCGCAGAGGAGGTGCAAGGGGATGAAAAAGCTGCTGATGCTCCTGCTGGCGGCGGGGCTGATGCTGTACCTGACCCGCGCCTGGTCGGAGCAGCCGGTCAGCCGCTATGACGTCTGGCGCTTGGAAACCAGGGACGGAACGCTGCTGACGTGCATCTGCGAGGAGCCGTCGCCCGGGGATCTGTACATTTCTGCCGACAACCGGCTGTATGAGGTCACCGCGGTGTCGGGCGAGGTTTGCCTTGCTGAATACCGCGAGGAGGTCATCCTGCCGGATGTGGCCTGGCTGGACACGGACGCCGCTCTGCCCGTCAGCCGGATGACGCGGCGCATCGCCCTGTATTGCACCCATTCCGACGAAAGCTATACGCCTTCGGACGGCTATTATTCCACCGACGGGCGCGGAAGCATCTACGAGGTTGCGCAGACCCTTGCAGACAGTCTGGAGCATCGGGGCGCGGAGGTGACGCTGTCCCCGGCGCTGCACCATCCCCACGACGCGGGCGCCTACCGCCGTTCAAGGCAGACGGCAGTGCAGCTGCTGACCACCGCGCCGGACTGCATGCTGGATATCCACCGCGATGGCATCCCCGACCCGGCGACCTACGAGGTGGAGATCGGCGGCAGCCCTGCATCGAAGGTGCGTCTGCTTGTGGGGCGCGGCAACGCCAACATGGCCGTCAATAAGGAATTTGCCCTGCTGGTGAAGGCGGTGGCGGACAAGGTCTATCCGGGGCTCATCAAGGACATTTACATGGGCCGCGGCACCTATAATCAGGATCTGCTGCCCCGCAGCCTGCTGCTGGAATGCGGCACCTACACGTTGGACAAGGAGCTTGTTCTTCGCTCCATGGACATGATGGCGGACGTCATTGACCGGGCGCTCTATGGCGGTGTGCTGGGCTCTGCGGGCTCGGTCAGCGATGTGGGCGGCAATTCTTCCGATGTGGGCGGCGTTACTATGGGGCAGCCGGACTACGCAGGGGATGCGTCCGCAGGGGAGTCGCATGGCGTGGGCAGCGGCCTTTTGTGGACAGGAGCCGTGCTGGCGGCAGGCCTGGTGGGATACGGCATCCTTTCGGCGGGCTCCCTCCGGGGCGGCATGCGCAAGGCGGGCCGCAGCCTGAGCGAGATGACCGGCGGCATGGTCGGCACACCGCCGGAGGATGGGGAGAACCCCGCGCATTCCGGCAAGTAAAGAAGCGGGTCAGGCGCTGTGCCTGGCCCGTTTCGTATGGGTGGGGCGGTCGGCCAGGGCATCCGTTACGCCCAGCACAGCCGCGCTCAGCCCGCACCAAAGAAGCGAATACGGCGCGCAGATCTGCCCCTGCACATTCAGCGGCAGATGGCGGTAATCCCAGATGCGGTGGTCGCGGTTGACTGTGCAGCCGATCAGGTATTCAACGGCGGTGATGCCAACGCCGCACAGCGCAGACCGGGCCAGGAGACCGCTGCGGCAGCGTCCTGCGCAGCGGATGATGACCATTGCCAGTCCGCCCGCCAGAGCCATGGAGGGATGCGTGCGCCTGCGCCAGAGCAGCTCCAGCGCCGGATATCCCACGGCTCCCAGAAGAAATGCTTTCAGCATCCATATCACCTCCGTTTCAGCATGGTCACCGGCGGACGTCCTCATGCATGTCATCCGGTCTTCTCCGGCGGAATTTCCTGAAAAATCCCCGTAAAACCATTGACCCCGTGCGCGAAAAATGGTACATTATAAGGTGCGTGATTATGCCCTCCTGCGGCTCCGAACCCGGTGGCTGCGGGCAGGTGAAGGAGGAAAACCCTTTGACGATGCACGAAAAGATCGAGGCGATGCTGGAGAAGGTGCAGAAGGCCCCCCGCTACACCGGCGGCGAGATGAACACCGCGGTGAAAAAGTGGGACGAGGCCGCGCTCCGCTTCGCCTTCTGCTTCCCGGATACATACGAGATCGGCATGTCCCACCTGGGCATGAAGATCCTTTACCACGGCATCAACAGCCAGCCGGACATGCTCTGCGAGCGCGTCTTCATGCCCTGGGTGGACATGAAGGCGCTGATGGAGGCGGAGAGCGTGCCGCTGTTCTCCCTGGAGAGCCGCACGCCCATCAGTCGGTTCGACGTGGTGGGCTTCACCCTGCAGTATGAGATGAGCTACACCAACATCCTGGCCATGCTGAAGCTGGGCGGCATCCCCCTGAAGAATGCCGAGCGCGCCGAGGACGATCCCATCGTGGTGGCGGGCGGCCCCTGTGCCTTCAACCCCGAGCCCCTGGCGGAGTTTATCGACGCCTTCATGGTCGGCGACGGCGAGGAGCAGATCCTCGAGCTGAACCGCGCCATCCTGGAGGGCCGCAGGGCTGGGCTGTCCCGCATGGACATCCTCAAAAGCCTGTGCAGGGTGCAGGGCGTGTATGTCCCCGCGCTCTACGACGTGAGCTATAACGAGGACGGCACCATTGCCGCCATGAAGCCCAACTGCCCCGAAGCACCTGAGAAGGTGATGAAGGCCATCATCACCGACCTGAACAGCACCTACTATCCTACCGAGATCCCCGTGCCCTACACGGACATCGTCCATGACCGCATCATGCTGGAGATCATGCGCGGTTGCACCCGCGGCTGCCGCTTCTGCCAGGCGGGCATGCTGTACCGTCCCGTGCGCGAGCGGAGCCTGGAAAACCTGGTGGAGCTGGCCATGAGCCTGGAGAATGCCACCGGTTATGAGGACATCAGCCTGTCCAGCCTGTCCTCGGGCGACTACACCTGCCTGGCGGAGCTGATCCGCGAGCTGATCCGCCGGATGAAGGAAAAGCGCGTGTCCATCAGCCTGCCCAGCCTCCGCCTGGATTCCATCCTGAAGGATTCCCTCGAAGAGACGCAGAAGGAGCGCAAGACCTCCCTGACCTTCGCCCCCGAGGCCGGTACCCAGCGCCTGCGCGACGTGATCAACAAGGGCGTTACCGAGGATGACCTGATCGAAAAGGTGCGCGACGCCTTCCAGGGCGGCTGGTCCTCCGTCAAGCTGTACTTCATGATGGGTCTGCCCACCGAGACCTACGACGACCTGGACGGCATTGCCGATCTGGCCGGCAAGGTGGTGCGGGAGTACTTCGCCGTCCCCAAGGATCAGCGGGCCAAGGGTCTGCGCGTCACCTGCAGCGCGTCGGTGTTCGTGCCCAAGCCCTTCACCCCCTTCCAGTGGGAGCCCCAGGATACCCAGGAGGTCGTGCGCGAAAAGCAGCGTCACCTGGTGACGGCGCTGAAGAAGGTCAAGGGCGTCAATTTCAACTACCACGAGAGCGACCTGAGCTACCTGGAGGCCTGCTTTGCCCGCGGCGACCGCCGCATGGGCCGGGTGCTGCTGCGGGCCTTCGAGAAGGGCTGCATGCTGGACGGCTGGGGCGAGCATTTCAAGTACCAGGCATGGCGCGAGGCCTTCGAGGAGACGGGCGTCGATCCTGCTTTCTATGCCTTCCGCCGCCGCGAAAAGGATGAGATTCTGCCCTGGGACTTCATCGACTGCGGCGTGACCAAGGAATTCCTCTGGCGCGAGAAGGAAAGGGCGGACGCCGCCGTGACCACCAAGGATTGCCGCAAGGGCTGCAACGGCTGCGGCCTGCAGCGCTTCAAGGGAGTGTGTTCGTTTTGCGGATGATGGCAGTGTTTGAGAAATCCCCCCGTCTGCGCCACATCGGCCACCTGGATATCCAGCGGGCCGTGCAGCGCGCCCTGCGCCGTTCGGGGCTGCCGGTCAGCTACTCGAAGGGCTTCAACCCCCATATCCTTCTGACCTTTGCTTCCGCCCTGTCTACGGGCTATGCCGGCAGGCGCGAGATCATGGAAGTGCAGCTGGAGCGCGAGGTGTCCCCGGAAGCCTTCCTGTCGGCGATGAATGCCGCCATGCCCCCGGACATGCAGCTCTCCGAGGCGAAGATGCTGCCCGATCAGCACATCGCCCTGATGGCGGCCGTCCAGGCGGCGGACTATACCATCACCCTGACGGATGACGCTGCCGCTGCGGCCATTGCTGCGAAGCTCCCGGCCTTCCTGGCCCAGGAGAGCATCATCGCCCTGCGCCGCACCAAATCCGGCATGAAGGAGACGGACATCCGCCCCCTCATCCACACCCTGAAGGCGGAGGGGAATGCCCTGCGCGCCGTGATGACCCTCACCGAGCGCCTGGCCTGCAAGCCCGGCATGCTGCTGGACGCGCTGGCCGCCTTCTGCGGCTTTGAAGAGACGCCCCGCGTGATGGTCGTGCGCAATGCCCTGCTGGGCGCCGATACGGCGGGCGCGCTGGCCCCGCTGGAGACGCTGTGATGCGCGAGATCTGGATCCGCGCGGGTGATAATGGCCAGGACATTGCCATCCTGGAGGACGGCCATCTGGTGGAGTACCTTCCCGGCGAACGGGAATCGGCTGCCGAAGCCATCCTGATGGGCCGCGTGGATCGCGTGGTACCCGGCATGAAGGCTGCTTTCGTGCATATCGGCCAGGAGAAGGCCGGCTTCCTGCCCCTGGAGGAGAGCGGGCGCGACCTGCCCCCGCTGCGCACCGGCGACCGCATCATGGTACAGATCCGCAAGGCGGCTCAGGGCGTCAAGGGTGCTTTCCTGACCCGGGATGTGAACCTGGCAGGGGAGTACGTCCTGCTGTCCCCCGTGTCGCGGAAGATCGCTGTGTCCAGCCGCATTACCCGGGAAGCAGACCGCAAACGCCTCAAGGTCCTGGGCCGGGCAGTCGCCGCAGACCGCTTCGGCCTGGTGATGCGCACCTCCGCCCAGGATGCGGACGAAGCGCTCCTGCGCGAGGAAGCGGAGCAGCTGTGGACAACCTGGCAGGCCGTTGCCAGGGCGGCCCCCACGGCCCATGTGCCATCCGTCCTGCATGCGCCCCGCACCCTCCTGGATGCCGTCATAGACGATTACCGCCCCCGGGGCATTGACCGCATCGTCAGCAACGACGCGGCCCTGCTCTCCCGCATGGAGCAAATTGCCCCCACCCTGCACATGGGCGACAATCTCTTCCATGTGGGCCGCATCAGCAATCAGCTGGCACAGGGGCTGGAAAGGCGCGTGTGGCTGAAGTCCGGCGGAAATCTGGTCTTCGACCCCTGCGAGGCGATGACCGTCATCGATGTCAACACCGCCAAATTCACCGGCGACAGGAGCCTGGAGGAAACCGTGCTGCAGCTGAACCTGGAGGCTGCGGCGGAGATTGCCCGGCAGGTGCGGCTGCGCAACTGCTCCGGCATCATCATCATTGACATGATCGACATGCACAGCACCGAACACCGTCAGCGTGTCCTGAAGGAGCTGGAAAGCTGCTTCGCGGCTGACCGGGTGAAGACGGTGGTGCATGGCCTGACCTCCCTAGGCCTGGTGGAGATGACGCGCAGGCGCACCCGTCCGCCGCTGCGGGAGGTCATGAAGCAAGCGGGCCCGTCGGACATGACGGACGCGCCCGCATCCGAAGAATAAGGAGAATCCCGATGGCTGAACGCAAGCCTGTACTCATTACCCCCGAGCAGCTGGCGCAGCAGCGGCATTTTGCCGCCCTGGTCAGCGTTATGGAAAATCGCCCCCGCTCCTATCATGTGGTGACCTACGGCTGCCAGATGAACGCCCACGACTCGGAGAAGCTCTCCGGCATGCTGGCGGACATGGGCATGGACGAGGCCCCCACCCGCGAGGACGCGGACTTTGTCATTTTCAACACCTGCTGCGTGCGAGACAATGCCGAGAGACGTGCCCTGGGCAATGTCACCTGGCTCAAGGAGGTTCGCAAGAAGAACCCCAACCTCATCATCGCCGTCTGCGGCTGCATGATTCAGCAGCCGGGTATGGCGGAGCGGATCCTGAAGCAGTATAAATTCATCGACCTGGCCTTTGGCACGTCGAACCTGTGGAAGCTGCCGGAGCTGCTGCACCGGACGCTGAACAGCGACAGGGCCGTGGTCGTGGTGGAGGATGAGGACACCATTGCCGAGGATCTGCCCCTGCGTCGCCTGCGCACGGACGCGGCCTACATCACCATCATGTACGGCTGCGACAACTTCTGCAGCTACTGCATCGTGCCCTATGTGCGCGGTCGTGAGCGCAGCCGCGACCCGGAGGCCATCCTGGCCGAGGCCCGCGCCCTTTATGAAAGCGGCGTCAAGGAGATCATGCTCCTGGGCCAGAACGTCAACAGCTACGGCAAGGGCCTGGAGAATGGCATGAACTTCCCGGAGTTGCTGCGGCAGCTGGACGCCATTGGCATTCCGCGCATCCGCTTCATGACCAGCCACCCCAAGGATCTCTCCGATGAGCTGATCGCGGTGCTGGGCGAGGCGAAGCACATCCTGCCCCAGTTCCATCTGCCTGTGCAGCACGGCAACGACGAGGTGCTGCGCCGCATGAACCGCCGCTACACCCGCGAGCAGTACCTGGACAAGGTACGCAAGCTCCGCGCCGCCGTCCCTGGCATCGGCCTGACGACGGATATCATCGTCGGCTTCCCGGGCGAGACCGAGGAGCAATTCGAGGAAACCCTGTCCATTGTGGAGGAGGTCGGCTACGACAGCGCCTTCACCTTCATCTACTCGCCCCGCACGGGCACCGTGGCTGCCGGTATGGAGGATCAGATCCCCGAGGATGTGGCCACCGACCGCATCAAGCGGCTCATCGCCGTGCAGGAGGCCGGGCAGCGCAAGGCCATGGCCCGCTTCCTGGGCACGGAGGAGGAGGTGCTGGTGGAGGGCCTCTCCCGCCGCAGCGACAAGGCTGTCTCCGGCCACGGCAGGCATGGCGTGTCCATCACCTTCCCGGGTACGGAAGCTGATATCGGGCAAATCGTCCGCGTCCGCGTGACGGAAATGAAGAACAACACCCTGATGGCAGAAAGAATCTGATTTGGAGGTATCTGACAAATGCGTGAAGTGATGATGAAGGCTCAGGAGCTGGCGCAGGCCATCCTGGAGACCGGTTACTACCAGAAGATGCAGGAGCTGGAGGCCCGTCTGACCGAAGACGCGGAGGCTTCTGCCCTGGTGGCGGACTTTGTGGAAAAGCGCGGCGCCTTTGAGCAGCTGATGCAGGCCGGCAATGCCTCCCGGGAGGAGTTTGCCGCCGCCGGCAAGGCCTTCTCCGCCGCCCAGACTGCCCTGGACGAGAACGAGCTCGTCCAGCAGATGCGCGCCGCTCAGCAGAAGTACAACGACCTGATGGGCAATGTCAACCGCATCCTGCGCCTGGTGGTCACCGGCGAAACGGAGGACGAGGGCGGCTGCAGCGGCAACTGCTCCTCCTGCAGCGGCTGCCACTGATTATCCGCAGGCGGAAATCAAATTCGGAATTCGGAATGATGAATTCCGAATTTGTTGACCTGTACTGCACCCGACCCTGTTTCCACACTCTCAATTCGGAATTCCGAATGATGAATTCCGAATTGTACCGAACGAAGTGAGGTACCTATGGCCCTGACACCGATGATGCAGCAGTACCTGCAGATGAAAGCCGAAAATCCGGACTGCCTGCTGTTTTTCCGGCTTGGCGACTTTTATGAGATGTTCTTCGACGATGCCAAGCTGGTTTCCCGTGAGCTGGAGCTGACGCTGACGGGCCGCGACTGCGGTCTGGACGAGCGCGCGCCCATGTGCGGCGTGCCCCATCACGCGGTGGATAACTATGTCCAGCGGCTCATCGCCAAGGGCTACAAGGTCGCCATCTGTGAGCAGATGGAGGATCCCGCCCTGGCCAAGGGCCTGGTGCAGCGCGGCATCATCCGCATCATCACGCCCGGTACGGTCATCGAATCCAACATGCTGGAGGAAAAGGCGAACAACTTCCTGCTGTCCGTCTGCTTTGCGCCCGACCGCGCCGGTCTGGCCTTTGCGGACGTGTCCACGGGTGAGTTCTACGTGCATGAGGTCATGAACCCCGCCGATACCCTGGCGGACGAAATGGCCCGCATCGCCCCCATGGAGGTCATCGTCAGCGACATGGTGAAGCTGCGCGAGTGCACGGGCAGGGAAGTAGCCAGCGCCTCGGAGCAGCCGACGACCTGGTATCAGCTGCAGAATGCCACGGAGGCCCTCTGCCGCCATTTCCACCTGAACGACCTCAGCCCCCTGGGCCTGAGCGAGGAGTACAAGGCGGCAGCCTGCGCGGCGGGCGCGCTGATGCGCTACCTGTCCGACACGCAGAAGAACGCGCTGCAGCACATTACGGAGCTGCGTATCTATCAGGGAAGCGAGACGATGCTCCTGGACCGCAATACCCGCCGTAATCTGGAATTGACCGAGTCCATCCGAGGCCGCGTGCGCAAGGGCAGCCTGCTGGCCCTGATGGACAAGACGGCAACGGCCATGGGCGGACGCCTCCTGCGCACCTGGATCGAGCAGCCCCTGGTCAATCGGGAAAAGATCGAACGCCGCCTGGACGCGGTGGAGGAGTTCGCCGGTCAGCATGTGCTGACCATGACCCTGCTGGAGGAGCTGCAGGGTGTTTACGACGTTGAGCGCCTGCTGTCAAAGGTGGCCTACAAGTCCCTGAATGCCCGTGACTGCCTGGCCCTGTGCGCGTCGTTGAAGAAGGTTCCTGCCATCCGTGATTTGCTGGGCGGCTGCACCAGCGATGCGCTGCGGGAGGTGCTGGCGGGCCTGGATCCCATCGAGGATCTGACGGCCCTGCTGGAGCGCGCCATCCATCCCGACGCGCCCATTGCCATCACCGAAGGCGGCATCATCCGCGACGGCTACAGCCCCATGCTGGACGAATACCGCGAGGCATCCACCAGCGGCAAGCAGTGGATCATCGAATTGGAGCAGCGCGAGCGCGAGGAGACCGGCATCCGCAACCTGCGCGTGCAGTACAACAAGGTCTTCGGCTACTACCTGGAGGTCACCAAGTCCTATTACGACCTGGTGCCCCTGCGCTATGTCCGCAAGCAGACGCTGGCCAACTGCGAGCGCTACATGACCCCGGAGCTCAAGGAGATCGAAACCAAGATCGTCGGCGCCCAGGAGCAGTCCGTGCGCCTGGAAATGCAGCTCTTCACCGAGATCCGCGAGCGTATCGCCGGGGAGATCGGCCGCATCCAGCGCACCGCCATGGCGCTCAAAACCCTGGATGCGCTTTTGTCCCTGGCCCGCATTGCCGTCAATAATCATTATGTACGCCCGCAGATCAACGAGGAGGGCGTGCTGGACATCACGGACGGCCGTCACCCGGTGGTGGAGCAGTCCATGACGGACGGCGGCTTCGTGCCCAACGACACCCACATGAATGGCGACGGCAGCCGCATGAGCATCATCACCGGCCCCAACATGGCCGGTAAGTCCACTTACATGCGTCAGGTGGCGCTGATCACGCTCATGGCCCACATCGGCTCCTTTGTTCCGGCGGCCAGCGCCAATATCCCCATCGTTGACCGCATCTTCACCCGCGTGGGCGCTTCCGATGACCTGGCGTCCGGCCAGTCCACCTTCATGGTGGAGATGTCGGAGACCGCCTACATCCTGCGCAACGCCACGGCCAAGTCCCTGGTCATCCTGGACGAAATCGGCCGCGGCACCTCCACCTTTGACGGCCTGTCCATCGCCTGGGCGGTGGTGGAGTATCTGACCGACAAGCAGAAGTCCGGCGCGAAGACCCTCTTCGCCACCCACTATCATGAGCTCTCCGAGCTGGAGGGCCATATCGAGGGCGTGGAGAACTACTGCATCTCCGTGCGCGAGCATGGCGAGGATGTGATCTTCCTTCGCAAGATCATCCGCGGCGGTGCGGACAAGTCCTTCGGTATTCATGTGGCCCGTCTGGCGGGTGTGCCCAAGCCCGTGCTGGTGCGCGCCCATGAGATCCAGGCCCGGCTGGAGGTCAGCAACATCAACCAGCGGGGCATCGGCCAGAACATCCTGGAGGACAATGCCGACCGCCCCGCTGAACAGGTGGACATGTTCGACTTTGAAAAGACGGAGATCATTAACGAGCTGCAGTCTATCGACGTCATGGCGCTGACCCCCATGGACGCCATCAACAAGCTGTTCCTGCTGCGGGAAAAGGCCCGCAAGTTGTAAGAACCGACCGAAAGTCTGCTTTGCAGACCGTGCGTCAGTGTGATATGGAGGAAGCATGGCTGGAAAGATACAGCTGCTGAGCGACGAGGTCGTCGGGAAGATCGCAGCAGGCGAGGTGGTGGAGCGTCCCTCGGCGGCCATCAAGGAAATGGTGGAGAACAGCCTGGACGCAGGCGCGACGGCTGTCACGGTGGAGATTCGCGACGGCGGCATTTCCTATTTCCGCGTGACCGATAACGGCTCCGGTATTGACCAGAGCCAGGTCCGCATGGCCTTCGAGCGCCATGCCACCAGCAAAATTACCCGTACGGATGACCTCTTTGCCATCCGTACCCTGGGTTTCCGCGGCGAGGCGCTGGCTTCCATTGCGGCGGTGGCGAAGGTGACCTGCACCACCCGCACAAAGGCGGATGCGACTGGCGTGAAGGTGGTCAACGAGGGCGGCCGCATCCTCTCCATCGAAGAGGCCGCCTGCCCTGAGGGCACCAGCTTCGTCGTGCGCGACCTGTTTTACAATACCCCTGTTCGCCTGAAGTTCCTGAAAAAGCCCGTCACCGAGGCCGGCTACGTCTCCGACCTGATGATGCGCCTGATTCTCTCCCGGCCCGACGTCAGCTTCCGCTACATCAGCCAGGGCAAAACCGTGTTCCACTCCGCCGGGGACGGCAAGCTGCAAAGCGCCGTCTTCAGCATCTACGGCAAGGAGCTGCTCCGGGCCATGCGCGAGGTGGATGGCCATCAGAGCGGCGTGATGCTCAGGGGTTTTGTGGGCGTGGGGGAGTCGGTGCGCGCCAACCGCGGGCACCAGAGCTTCTTCATCAACGGGCGCTACATGCGCAGCGGCCTCCTGTCTGCTGCCGTGGAAGCGGCCTGCCGCGAGCGCGTGGTTACGGGAAAATACCCCACCTGCGTCCTGCATCTGACCATGCCCTTTGAAACGGTGGACGTCAACGTGCACCCCAACAAGCTGGAGGTGCGCTTCCAGAATGAGCAGGCCGTGGCGGAGGCGGTGGAAGCCATCGTCTGCGACGCCCTGGTGGAAAAGAGCGCCCTGGAAAAGCCGGAGGTGCTGCGCCTCACACCGGAAACGCCCGTGCCTGCGCCTGTCACCGTGACCCGCAGGGACGGCGTCCCCCCGGCGACCCCCGTGCAGCAGACGCCCGCACCCCAGGCAAGGCCGGTGGCCGCAGCGGCGCCGGTCAGCCAGGCGGTCGTTCCGCCTCCTGTCCCCGTGAAGCCGATTGTCCCGCCCAAGGCCCCCCCGAAGGCTGAGAACCGGCCTCAGGAAAACCCTGCGCCCCGCCCCAAGCTGCCGCCGCTGACGGAAATGAAGCCCATCAACCCCGTGCTGCGCCAGACCACCGCCATCCCGGTGGTACCGCGCCCCGCAGTACCTGCCCCTGTTCCAGCCCCTACACGCTCCGCACAGCCCCACCCATCCGGAGACACAAAGGAAATTCCGAATTCCGGATTCCGAATTCCGAATTCCCTGCTGGATCCCCAGCCCATCCCGCTCAACATCATGGGCACGGCCTTCGGCAGCTACATCGTGGCGGAATACAAGGATCAGCTGCTGTTGATTGATCAGCACGGCGTCCATGAGCGCCTGCTCTTTGACCGCATGATGGCTACGCTGGGCGGGGAGAATTGTTCCCAGGAGCTGCTGATCCCCATCATTGTGCCGGTGACCCGCCGCGAGCAGATGCTGCTGGAGGAGCACCGCGACATGCTGCAGACGCTCGGTCTGTTTGTGGATTCCTTCGGCGAAACGGAGGCCGCCATCCGCGCCATCCCCATGATCCTGGGGCAGCCCCAGGCAGGGGATATGCTCCGCGAGGTCATCGACCAGCTGGAGGGCGAGCGCGGCGTGGTGTCGGCTGAAAAGCGACGTGTGGCGATTCTGGCCCTGGCCTGCAAAAAGGCGGTCAGGCCCGGTGAGCGCCTGAGCGAGAGCGACCTGCGCACCCTTGTCAGCCGCATGGTGGACGAGCATGTGACCCCCACCAGCCCCCGCGGTACGCCGCTGGTCATCGCCCTGCCAAAGGGCGAGCTGGATCGGCGCTTCCGCCGCCTGAACTGAGGTGCGTATGGAGAAAAAGGATCAGGAAATATGCTGGGTGCTGACCGGCCCCACCGCCAGCGGTAAAACCGCGCTGTCCATCCGCCTTGCGAAGGCGCACGACTGCGAGGTCGTCTGCATGGACTCCATGCAGATCTACCGCCGCATGAACATCGGCACCGCCAAGCCCATGCCGGAGGAGATGGAGGGCGTCCCGCACCACATGATCGACGTGGCAGACCCGGACGAGAGCTTCTCCGTCGCCCGCTATCAGGAGATGGCGGAGGAATGCATCGCCGATATCCATGCCCGGGGCAAACGCGCCCTGCTGGTGGGCGGCACGGGTTTCTATCTGCGGGCCCTGCGCCAGCCGATGGCCATGGGCGACGTATCCGCCGACGAGCGTATCCGCGCTGAGCTTGAAGCCATCGCCATTGAAGAAGGTGGAAAGCAGCGTCTGCATGACATGCTGGAGGTTGCCGACCCAGTCACCGCAGCGCGGCTGCATGTGAATGACAGCCGCCGGGTCATCCGCGCGCTGGAGGTTTGCCGCCTGACTGGCGTTCCCTTTTCCCAGCAGCCGCAGTTACAGACCGAAAGTCGGTATCAGTACTGCGTGGCGACCCTGACGATGGACAGGTCGCTGCTGTACCAGCGGGTGGAGAAGCGCATCGACGTCATGTTTGCCCAGGGCCTTGCAGATGAGGTGCGTGGCCTGCTGGACAGCGGCGTTTCTGCCGACGCCCAGGCCATGAAGGCCATCGGCTACAAGGAGCTCGTGCCCTTTGTCAGGGGCGAGGCCACCTTTGAGGAAACGGATTACCTGCTCAAGCTCAACACCCGGCATTACGCCAAGCGCCAGCTGACCTGGATGCGCCGGGAGCCGGACGTCCTGTGGGTCAACGCGCTGGCACCGGATGCGTATGACCGGCTGGAAAACTGGTATGTGAACGGCGTCGGGGACGTCAGCAAAGGAGAAGAAGCATGACCATTCAGGAGAGAATTGCCCAGGCGGAAGCCGGGCTGCAGGAGCAGTTTGCCCATATTGACCGGATCGAGGAGCATGGCACCCGCCGCGTGCTGAAGGCCTTCCAGGAGCATATGGTGGCCTACCGCCACTTCGCTCCCACCACCGGCTACGGCTATGACGATGTGGGCCGGGACACCCTTGAAAAGATTTTTGCCGACCTCTTCGGCACCGAGGCCGCCATCGTCCGCCCGCAGATCGCCAGCGGCACCCACGCCATCAGCCTGTGCCTCTTCGGCCTGACCCTGCCCGGCGACGAGATCCTCTCCGCCACCGGCATGCCCTACGATACCCTGGAGGGCATCATCGGCTGGGGCGACGGCCCCGC
>JAFXDB010000053.1 GCA_017516305.1 Clostridia bacterium
AGTGCGGATGGGATAAACGCTGAAGGCATCTAAGCGTGAAGCCCACCTCAAGAATAAGATTCCATGAGACCCCTGGAGGACTACCAGGTAGATAGGTCAACGCTGGAAGCGTGGTAACACGTGCAGGTTGTTGATACTAATCGGTCGAAAGCTTCATTTACGCGCTTGAATAACGAGAGCTTGTAAGGGAGCGGAGCAAAGCGAGCGAAAGCAGCGCAGAGCAAACCAACCAACAAGAAAGAAACGAAGAGATCAATTGTAAAGGTCAGAACTTGAATCGCAGGATGTGCAGTTGTCAGGGTCAGGGGAACCGTAGCGGAAGCGAAGGGAAGCCCTGGGGGAAGAGAGAAAGAGCTCAGCCCCGCAGCCCGAAAGATTACCGGTGACAATGACGGAGAGGTCCCACCTGTTCCCATTCCGAACACAGTCGTTAAGCTCTCCAGTGCCGAAAGTACTTGGCTGGACACGGCCCGGGAGGATAGGTCGTTGCCGGTGCCCCCTTTAGGAAGTCGTTCGACTTCCTTTTTTCGTTGTTCGCAATACATGTGTGAAGAAATCAAATGGCCCCGCTGATACATGAAAGGCAGCGGGGCTATTTTGGTTTGCATTCAGCGCAAAACAACGCGATAGATCCTGTTGATGGTGACAGCGTATCCGCTTCCATCCCAGATAAAATTGTTCAGGGGCTTCATGTCGATGGATAACAGTTCAGCATGTGTCATCTGCTCGGTGATGGATAAAGCGGGAAAGTCAAGCTTGAAAAGACCGCGTTCCATGCTCATGGCGTTGAGGATGGCGTATTTTTTATCTGCTGAAATACCGGAAACCTCGACAATGGAATTCATGGATGCACAGGAAAGCAGAGATGAAAGCTCCTCAGCACTTTCCACCGGCGTGACGGTTAGCCCTGTATCTGTCCAGGAAATCAATCCGACAGGCCCTTGATCCTGCGACAGGACGAGCAGCTCGCCAATATACAGGTGCAGCAGAATGGTGCCTCCGATGCCTTCGTAACAGGCATGCGTGAAGCTGCGTCCCAGGTAGACGCTGCCCAGGCTGAAAATGGAGCCGGCATTCAGGTCTCTGTCAAGGATCACATAGCCCCATTGTACATATAGTCTGCTGTCAATTTCACTGCTGAGCATCAGCAGATAGCCGTCTTCCAAGGGAAAAATATCTGTGACCCTGTAACCGCCGAAGCTGTGTGTTCTTTTGACCAGCACATCCCCGTCCTGCGTTTGGAAGGTCAGGGTGCACTTGTCTCCGTCCGTCTGCCTTATGAGCATGGTTCCATCCGGATTCAGCACAACGAATTTGTACCCGGCAGGAAGGGCTGTGACGGTGGCGGTCTCCCGATCAATGATCAGGTATGCATCGCCCGTATCCAGATAAGCATAGCGACTGTTGGTACAGCGGATGGCCGTTCCCAAGGTGTCCACAAGCTGCTCCATTTCCTGAGCATCAGGGTACGTCGGATTGCCGATGAAGGTCACCGGTGTACTGCTTCCGTCATTCAGGTTGGCAATGACGGGTTGGGCGTCAGGGATTCGGATCAGGACATACCCGCCTCCGAGGGATGTGATGCGGCCGTTCGGCAGGATGACGATGGCCTCGGAGAGCACCGGATCTGTCGGGGAGGGAGGCTGGCTGAACGTGGAGCCGCTGCAGATAATACATACAATCATAGCCAGAAGGAAAAGAAAAGCGCGCCTCACATCATTCACCTCTGTGGAGCATTGTACCATGAACCTGAGGAGAAGTAAACAAGGTTGACAGGGCAAGCAGGTGCAGCTATACTGAAGGCAGCAAGAGCTGCGACAGGAGGAATTCATATGACGGGCCGCGTCAAGCGTGCGCTGCTTTCCATGCAGCGTTATAACTGGGAGCAGGGCGTGACAGCCCAGGCCTTCCTGGAGGCCGGGGACGGCGAGATTGCCATTGCCCTGGCCGTGGAGGGCGCCAACCGGCAGAATGCCGATGGCCGCTGCTGCCACATTGCCGAATCCACCGCCGTGACCGACCCCTGTGCGGTGGGCGAGGCCCTCATTTTTGCGGCGGATACAACGGGTGATCCCTTCCTGCAGGCCGCCAGGGAGCAACTTCTGCGTTGGGCAATGCATGATGCGCCACGCAATGCGGACGGTGTGGTGTATCACTTCACCCACGACCGGCTGATTTGGGTGGATTCGATGTACATGCTGCCGCCCTTCCTGGCTGCTGCGGGAGAATATGACGAGGCGCTTCATCAGCTGGACGGCTATTGGGATGTGCTGTATACGCCGGAAAACGGCTTGCTGGCCCATCAGTGGTCGGATAAGGAGAGTTGCTTCCACCGCCGGGATGCCTGGGCGGTGGGAAATGGCTGGGCGATGGCGGGCATGGCCCGGGTGATCGCCCGTCTCCCGGAGGATCATCCCGGCCGGGCGCGGTTGATCTCCCGGGTGCGGCGGCTGATCACGGCGGCTGTGCCCTGCCAGATGGATGACGGCGCCTTCCATGATGTGCTGGACGCCCCGTCCACCTTCCGGGAGGTCAATTTTGCGCAGATGCTGGCCTATACCATTTACCGGGGCGTGCAGGGCGGGTGGCTGGACGCGTCGCTGCTGCCATATGCGGAGAAAGCCCGGGCAGCGGCCCTGGCCGAGGTGGATACCTACGGCCTGGTACGCAATGTCTGCGGCGCGCCCCACTTCGACAAGCCCGGCGTGGCCCCGGAGGGTCAGGCGTTCCATATCCTGATGGAGGCGGCGAGGACGAGGATGTCCGTCTGCTGACAACAGAATGCGCCCTGCACAGCGTGACCGTGCAGGGCGTTTGTGATGGGGGGAGCGTACAGGAAACGCCGGGAATGCAGTGCGTCCGGCGCGAACTCATGCCATGCGGTGGGAAGCCGCATGTGTTTTCCGCAGCTGCGGCAGGTACACCAGCGTCAGGTAGACTGCGATGATGGGCATCGCCAGGAACATGTACCAGTACGGATGGGGGATCATTTCCCAGAAGAACTGCAGCACCGGATTGGCAGGCTGCACGGAATACATGTAGTTGACCCGGATGGGGCTGCCGAGAAGCACCATGTGGCGGTTAATCAGCACGTTGCACAGGTGGACGGCGGAGTAGGCGCCCATGGTGATGCTGATGGTGGAAGGGATGCAGCGGACGTCTTTCTGCACAAGCCCCAGGCGGAACATCAGCAGCGGGATGACGGACTGCATCGCATGGGGGAAGTAGTAAAACGCGAACGTCCAGCTCAGCAGCTCGTACTCTGCCTGGGCGGTATTGACCACCAGGGCCATCACCGCGCCCAGCGACCAGAACAGCAGGAGGTTGCACAGGGCACGGCTGCGGGTGAAGACCGCGATGGGCAGGGCGATGGCCGTCAGGGAGCACAGGTGCAGCGGCAGGTATTCCAACGGGGAATCCCAGGCGGCAAGGTTGAAGAGGATGGCTGCGACGCCGGTGAGGGACAGAAGGCCCAGCACCAGCGTCTGGGTGCGGATGCTGCGGCGGCGCAGAAGCAGATAAAGCCCCGGTAGCATTAGCGCTGCGGCGGCAAGGGTCATCAGATGTACGGGCCCAAAGGTACCCCAGGTGATCATGGTCAGGTCGTCTCCTTCAATGAGGGCGGGCAGGACAGGCTGGTCTGCATGGCGCGGAGGTCATGCTTGCAGGGATTTTATCACAGGCGGGAGCGCGCGTCAAGGAAAATTGGATTAGAAATACGCAGGGGCAGCGCCGCGCCCCGTCACGGAAAACGGGAAAAAGGCGCTTTCTGCTTGCCAAACCTGCCGTGCAATGCTATAATAAACGTTGACGCAATTTTTCGCGGTTCGCCGCGTTGCCAATTCTATCCGAAGGGAGTCTTTCATATGAAGAACATCACCGCCGCGCAGCTGCGCGAAATGTTCCAGTCCTTCATGGAGACCAAGGGCCACAAGCGCATCCAGTCCGCCTCCGTCATCCCGGAGAATGACCCCACGGTCCTCTTCACCACCGCCGGCATGCATCCCCTGGTGCCCTACCTGCTGGGCCAGAAGCATCCCGCCGGCACCCGCCTGACCGACGTGCAGAAGTGCATCCGCACCGGCGACATCGACGACGTGGGCGATCCTTCCCACCTGACCTTCTTTGAAATGCTGGGCAACTGGTCCCTGGGCGATTATTTCAAGAAGGACATGATCCCGTGGAGCTGGGAGTTCCTGACCAGCCCCGATTACCTGGGCCTGGACAAGGACAAGCTGGCCTTCACCGTCTTTGAGGGCGACGCCGATTGCCCCCGTGACGACGAGGCTGCTGACATCTGGCGTTCCATGGGCGTTGCGGAGGATCACCTGTTCTTCCTGCCCAAGGAGCACAACTGGTGGGGCCCCGCCGGCATCACCGGCCCCTGCGGCCCCGATACCGAGATGTTCATCATCACCAAGGAGCCCTGCGGCCCCAAGTGCTCCCCTGCCTGCAAGTGCGGCGCGTACCTGGAGATCTGGAACGACGTGTTCATGCAGTACAACAAGCAGCAGGACGGCACCTTCGTCCCGCTGGAGCAGAAGAACGTGGATACCGGCATGGGCCTGGAGCGCACCATCTGCGTGCTGACGGGCAAGAAGTCCGTGTACGAGACCGAAATCTTCGAGCGCATCCTGGGCAAGATCGAGGAGCTTTCCGGCAAGGCCTACACCCCCAACGATGAGAACACCAAGGCCTTCCGCATCATTGCGGACCACATGCGCACCTCCACCTTCATCCTGGGCGATGACCGCGGCGTGAGCCCCTCCAACACCGACCAGGGCTACATCCTGCGCCGCCTGATCCGCCGCGCGGTGCGCTACGGCATGTCCCTGGGCATGGCCGAGGGCTTCACCGCCGAGATCGCGAATGTCATCATCGACCAGTACAAGTCCGTTTACCCCGAGATGGAGCGCAACGCCGCCTTCGTGCTGGAGCAGCTGAAGCTGGAGGAGGGCCGCTTTGCCCGTACCCTCCGCCAGGGCGAGAAGGAGTTCGAGAAGGTGTACAACAACACCCTGAACACCAGGGCCCTGCTGGAGAGCATCCTGAATGCGGAGGACAAGGTCGCCTTCGCCCAGGAGATGGCCAAGGTGAAGAAGCTCCGTCCCTCCCCCGACATGATGCCCATCATTGAGGCTGCGAACGCCGCTGACGAGGCTGCCCTGGTGGCCGCCGTCAACACCCGCATGGCTTCCCTGACCGTGCTGGACGGCCGCAGCGCCTTCAAGCTCTACGACACTTATGGCTTCCCGATCGAGATGACCATCGAGCTGGCGGCTGAGAAGGGCCTGACTGTTGACGAGGCGGACTTCGCCGAGCGCTTCAAGCAGCATCAGGAGAAGTCCCACCAGGGCGCTGAGCAGAAGTTCAAGGGCGGCCTGGCCGACCACAGCGAGCAGACTGCCAAGCTCCACACCGCCACCCACCTGCTGCACGCTGCCCTGCGCAAGGTTCTGGGCGACGAGGTGGCCCAGAAGGGCTCCAACATCACCGCCGAGCGTCTACGCTTCGACTTCTCCTTCGGCCGCAAGATGACCAAGGAAGAGATCGACGAGGTGCAGCGCCTGGTGAACGTGGCCATCGAGGCGAAGGTGCCCGTTGTCTGCGAGGAGATGACCGTGCCCGAGGCCAAGGAAAAGGGCGCCATCGGCCTGTTCGAGTCCAAGTACGGCGAGAAGGTCCGCACCTACAAGATGGGCGAGTACTCCTTCGAGATCTGCGGCGGCCCCCATGCCGAGAACACCGGCGACCTGGGCTCCTTCAAGATCCAGAAGGAAGAGTCCTCCTCCGCCGGCGTGCGCCGCATCAAGGCGGTCATTCAGTAATTCGGAATTTGGTTTGTGAAGCAATTTGCCCCTGTCCTGCATTTGCGCGGGGCAGGGGCGTTTTGGTGGGAGGGGTGTGGATGCCGGAGTTCGTGAAGAAGTGCGTCGTGCAGCGGCTGAAGTGGAGCGTACTGATTGCGCTCGGGATCATCCTGTCGATCGTCCTTTTGTTTGTTATTGTGGGGATACTGGCAAGTAAGGATTCCTTGTCTGAGATATTGCTGGGCTCAACGCTGGGTGCTATTGGCGGTTGCGTTGTGTGTCTGCCTGTGATGGTATATCATCCGTGGCGCTTTGTCCGCATGATCCACCGTCAGGAGGAGGTGCTCGGCCTCACCTTCGGCGAGGAGAAATTCACCCCGACAGCTCCCAAGGCCAGCCGACTGAACCAGCATTATCAATTCTCCGACAACTGGTACATGTGTGAGGGCTCCTGGGCCCTTCACCGGCTGTATATCGTGAAGGTCACGCAAAAATCCCACCTTTCTGGTACTATCCGGACGTATCGGGCCTTTGTGGAAACGATAGACGGAAAGACCTGGAAGCTGTACATGGAATCCTCCAGCGATCTGAAACGGTTTTACCGCTGGTGGAAGACTGGCCGCAACGGATGATCGCCCCTGCCCTGCAAAAGTTCGGGACAAGGCTTTTTTTAAAATCCCCCTTGACCCGGACATCGTGTCGTACCTTATACTCCTCTCATGAAAGCGAGGTGTCTGCCATGACCACCATCACCGAAGTCTCCCGCGCGCTGAACGTGTCCACCCGCATGCTGCGCTATTACGAGCAGCAGGGGCTGATCACGAGCGCCCGCAAGCCGGACTATGCCTACCGCGTCTATGATGCGGAGAACGTCAACCGCCTGCGCATCATCCTTGTGCTGCGCAAGCTCCGCGTACCGCTCAAGGCCATCGCGGCGATCCTGACCGACTGCGACGCGGGAGAAGCCGTCGCCATCCTGCAAACGCGCGTGCAGGAGGTGGAGGGCGAGATCCGCTCGCTCACGGCCATCCGCGACGCCCTGACGATGTTTGTCCGCCGCATTTCCGGCGCGGCGGGCATGGCAGAGCGGGTCGCGCTGCTGGGAGATGAGGGGCTGCTGACGGCGGTGCAGGCGCTGGGGCTTTCAAATTCAACGCTGAAGGAGAAGGTCATCATGAGTGAGATCAATCAGGCTGAACAGGAGCAGTGGCGCAATCTGAACGTGCGCTTCCTTCGTCTGCCGCCCATGACCGTGGCGGCGTTCCACTACATCGGCCCCGATCCGGAGGATCACGCGGGCGACATGGCCAGCCGCTTTGTGCAGGAGAGCCATCTGTACGAGGCGAAGCCGGACAGCCGCATGTTTGGCTTCAACCATCCCAATCCCTCGCCGGACAGGCCCCATTACGGCTATGAGGTCTGGCTGACCATCCCGGAGGAGATGGAGGTTCCTTCCCCCGGAGAGAAGAAGCACTTCCCCGGCGGCCTCTACGCTGCCCACGCCATTGACTTCGGCAACTTCCATGAGTGGGCCTGGCTGGCCCAGTGGGTGGAGAACAGCCCCGACTGGGAGGGCAATGGCAGCCCCGAGGGTCCGGAGAACATGTTCGGCGGGCTGGAGGAGCACCTCAACTGGGTCTGGGCCGCCCATCAGGACTGGCCGGAGAACGGTCTGCCCGGCAAGATTGATCTGCTGCATCCCATCCGGAGGCGGGAGGGTAAATAAGATACGGAGGAGCATCCGCGATGGATGTTCCTCCGTTCATGTTATTCGGCCTTTTGGGGGCGCTGGTATTCCAGGATATCGCCGGGCTGGCAGTCCAGCACGTCGCAGATGGCCTCCAGCGTTGAAAAGCGGATGGCGCTGACATGTCCGTTCTTGAGCTTGGACAGGTTGACATTGGCTACGCCCACCCGCTCGCTCAGCTCGTTCAGGGACATTTTTCGGTCCGCCATCATGCGGTCCAGTCGCAGAATGATCGGCAAGGGAGCACCTCCTTACAGGGTCTCGTCGGACAGCTGCTGTAGCTCTGTGCCGTAGCGGAAAATGTAAGCCAGCAGGAAGAACACGGCGGGAATGATCAGGAAGCTGATATCAGGGGAGAATCTGATATCCACATGGGTGATCCTGTCGCTGATAAGCAGCGTGTCCACATGCTGAATGGCGTATGCGGAGAACAGGGCGCAGGCCTCCATCACCTGCACAGTCACGCCCAGGATGAGGCTCAGCCAGCCCAACCTGCGCATGTGTCTGCTGATCTCGCCGGCAAAGGGCCTGCCCTCCTTCATGGGGGAGAGAATGGCACGGATACTCTTCACGCAGAGGATGCCGACAAAGCTGGCGACTGCGCCCAGGACGAGCAGCAGCGCTGCCTGCAGCAGCATGTCATCGAAGCTGGGAATGTATTCCTCGGCGATGTGGAGGGTAAGTGGGCCGAACTCCAGCAGCTGGTCAACGGTGCCGATGATTTCCGGCGGCAGATCGAAGACCTTACCGACGATGATGATACCAATGAAAACCAGGCACGCGACAAAGGCGATCTTGAGCATGACCTCGGCGATCCTGAAAACGATATCGATCTTGCGGGCGGTAGAAGTGAGCTTATCCATCAGGGAACCCTCCTTTGCTTTGATGGACATAGCATACCATAACATTTTACGTTTGTCAACCTTAAATTAACGATAAAAATTAAAAATTTAATTATAAGTTGATGCGGCGGACAGAGGGTGCAACAATGAAAAAAGAGAGCCGCATCGCTGCGGCCCTCCGTGGGGTTGCGGGAGATTACTGAGCGGCCTTGGCGGCAGCCAGCAGGCCCTGCAGGTAGCCCAGGGTGTCCACCAGGGTAGCGCCGGTGATGGCGTCCACGGCAGCCTGAGCGTCGCCGTTGAAGCCGGCGATGGCAGCTTCCAGCTCAGCAACGGTCTTGCCGACGCAGAAGGCCTGGATCAGGTCGTAGTTCACGTCCAGGGCGACGGTGGAGCCGGCCTTGGTCATGTTGGCGCTGTAAGCCTCGGCGTTGACGCGCTTGGAGTACAGAACCTTGCCGTCGGCGAAGCCGCCGAAGCCGTTCTCGGAGTTGGGCACGCCAACCATGCCGGCGCCAACCTGGTACTCGTCGATGTGAGCGGCGATGATCACGTCACCCTGCAGGACAACGGTCATCACGGCGAAGCACTTGGTGCCGTGGGCAGCCCACTGAACCTGGCCCAGCTTGATCTCAGCGGGGGCCTCGGCCATGGCGAACACGGGCAGCATCATGCACAGGACGAGCAGGAGGGAGATGATCTTCTTCATGAGAATTACCTACCTTTCGGTTGTGTTGTTGCTGGAATTCTCCAGTTGAACTCATTATAGTTGGATAAAACCGGCATGTCAATACTATTTTGTTGGGGTATTTGCAATGTAACCACATGAAAAAGCGCGCAAAAGGATTGCGCGCAATGGCAGCGGCGGCGGTGCCGGGAACCGTGGTCAGCCCACGCCGCCGTCGGGGGTGTCCCACCGGGGCACCTCGGTCTCGTCGATGCGGACGTAGCCGCCGCCGCCCTCCCAGTTGGTCAGGGAAAAGCATTCCATCAGCGTGCCGTCGAAGTCCGTTTCGGTGCCGAAGGACAGGCCGCGCATGGTCACGGCGCCGTCATCGTAGAGGAGGGTCAGCTCGTAATCGGGATTGTCCCAGTATTTCCCCTGGGCGGCGTCATAGGCGGTGACGGTATAGGTACCGCCCTGGGCGGGCCAGGCGGGATTGCAGAAGGTTCCGTCAGGGTCAAAGCGCAGATAATCCAGGCTCATGCTGCCGCCGGCCCAGAACTCCCAGCAGCCCACCAGCCGAGCCATGATCTCCGCGACGGGCTCGCCCATGACAGGCGTCAGATCCTTCAGCGGGGCAAAGAGCCAGGCGGGCTTGCCGCTGATCTCCGTCTGCACCAGGGCATATTCGTCACCCAACATGCCGATGGCGGTCAGTTCCGTCCCGGGGAGGAGGACGTGCTGCCCATACTGGGACAGGAGGGGATCATCGGTGAGGGCAGTCATTTCCGCTACGCGCACGGGGACGGCAATCTGCGGATACGCATCGCTGCCCACAACCTTGTAGCCGGGCAGCTGGCTGGCCTTGATGAAGCCGAAGCGGTGGGTGCGCTGGCTGACCTCGTAGCGGATGTGCAGCCAGACGGTGCCGTCCTCCGCCACCCATTCCCGCAGGACATAGATTTCGCCGTTGGTGGACACGGAGGCCTTGCCGCTGCTGGCCCGCCAGGCGTTTTCGCTGGGCGCGCCGTAGACGGGGATGGTGCCCTTCTTCTTCGGTATGTACAGGCGTCCGGGGTTGGGGCTGTCCTCGTACCAGCCCAGGTTGTCGCTGCCGGAATCCAGGGCACGGCGCATCACATTGAACCGGCGCACCTCCTCCACGGACCGGGGCAGCAGGCGGATGCTGAACTTTTCCAGGGTGACGCCGCCGTGGATGTAATACTCGGCGGACTGTCCGTCCTCGGTGCAGGTGAAGGTGCTGTCGTTTCCGGTGAGGGTCATGGTGAAGTCGCCGATCTTCGCGGCGGTGAGCATGAAGCTGTCGCCGCAGGGCGCGAAGGTGTAGCTCTCGTTTTTACCGTAGGACAGCACGAAGCCATTGCCGGCCCTGGTCAGCTTCGGATCGTCCCGGTGGTCGGTGGGCTGCCACAGGGCGCGGGTGTAGACCTGCAGGGGCGCGTTCCTGCCGCTGACCAGCATCAGCGCGTTGTGGTAGCGGCTGGTCATCACGCAGACATTGCCCACCTGGTCGCTGGCGGAGGTGTAATCATCCCAGCGGTCGTCGGCCATGACGGCGGTCAGCAGATCGCCCTTCAGTCCCCAGCTGTTGGCCAGGGCACAGGTGGGCAGCAGGAGCAGGGCGAGGAGGAATGCGAGGTTGCGCTTCATGGGAAAAACCTCCTTGGGTGGGTTTCTTTACCTATGATAACGTGCGAGTGCGGCCGTTTCTTGCAGGAAAAGGGAAAAAGCCCGGTTCTTCACGGTTTCTTAGGGACTGCACATTTGTGTATGTTATCGCGTTTTCTCACAACTGACCGAACAGCATAAGTGGGAAGCCGCTTTCGCCCGCCGAAAGCGGCGCAAAGGCGCTTTTTCCTATCCGAAAATCGAACAGCGATTTCCCCCCGTCCCCCTCCTGCCCCTGAGATGTCGGAAAGGCGGCTGCATATCGGGGCGGCGACGTTGCGGAGGGTTGCTTGAATGAATAAGAACGAGGTCGCAACCC
>JAFXDB010000007.1 GCA_017516305.1 Clostridia bacterium
GGCGATGTACTCCTCGATGTTCTCGGGGTCGATGACGCCGCAGTTGCGCAGCGCAACGCGCTTCTGCTTCTTGTAGAAATCGACCTTGTCCAGGGACTTGATGGTCTCCTGGCCCTTTTCCGTGGCGCCCTTGTAGAGCAGCTCCTTGACGATGCGGCCCTTGATCAGGTGCTCGTCAACGATCTTGGCAACGTCGTCGGTGGTGACATGGGCATAGAAGGCGCCTTCGGGGTAGACGATGCAGACGGGGCCGGCCTCACACAGGCCGAAGCAGCCCGTGCGGACGACCTTCACTTCTTTGTCGAGGCCCTTCTCGACCAGGAGCTTCTCAAACTCGGCAATGACAGCCGCGGAATTGGAAGAGGTACAGCCCGTACCGCCGCAGACCATCACATGAGAACGAATCAGATCCATTTTTTATTCCTCCATTTCCGCCACTCAGTTCTGAGCGCCGATGGTGTACTCCTCCACGGGGCGGCCGTTGACGATGTGATCGTTGACCACGCGGGCGACCTTCTCGGGAGACATCTTGACGTAGGTGACCTTCTCCTGGCCCTTGACGTAGACCTCGACCATGGGCTCCAGGCGGCACACGCCGATGCAGCCGGTCTGGGCAACGGTGACGTTCTCCAGGCCGCGGCGCTTGAGTTCCTCCACGAACTCCAGCATCACGGGACGGGCGCCGGCGGCGATGCCGCAGGTGGCCATGCCCACCACGATGCGGGTGTCGATGTTGTCGTCCTTGCGCATGTTGACCTGGTCAATCATGCGGTTACGGATGGCCTGCAGTTCTGCCAGACTCTTCATGAAAAATTCCCTCCATGCAGTTCATTGATTTCCGTACTGATACAGTCCTAGATCCAGCCGGCGATCTCCATCTGGTTGAGGGGGATGGGCGCCACCGCCTCCCGCACCTGGCGGGTATCGAAGGTGAAGTCCTTCCCGTCGTAACAGAAGGTAAAAAGGAAATCCGTGTCCGGATTCATGATCACCAGGCTGAAGAATGCGCCGGCCACATCCCCCATGGGCGGGCGGTCGATGTGGGAAAGGCCGAAGGCGGCCGTGACCACGGTGCCCACCCCCAGGGTGGATTCGATGCCGATGCTGCCGCCGGTCATTTCCGCCGTCTGCTTCAGCAGCGGCAGCCCCAGGCCGACCTTCCGCGTGGTGCGGGAGGTGGTGAAGGGCTCCATGACCGTTTGTACCATGTCCTGGCTCATGCCGCAGCCGTTATCGCGGAAGACGAAGGTGATCCTGTCCTCCTCGTGGCTGACGGTGATGTGCACCTCCGTCAGGCTGGCGCCGGCGGAGATGGAATTCTGGGCAATATCCATGATATTGTCCGCAAGCTCACGCATCATGGCGGCATTCTCCTTGGCTTATCTTCAGGGCTTCCGGCTTACTGGCGGTACTTGGCAATGATGCCGGCCACTTCTTCGGGGGTCAGACGGCCGTAAACGTCGTCGTTGACCATGATGACGGGGGCCAGGCCGCAGGCGCCCAGGCAGCGGGTAGCGTTCAGGGTGAACAGGCCGTCAGCGGTGGTGGAGCCGGCCTTGACGCCCAGCACCTTCTCCAGCTCGTCCAGCACCAGCTGCGCACCCTTGACGTAGCAGGCAGTGCCCAGGCAGACGCTGATGATGTACTTGCCCTTGGGCTCCAGATTGAACTGGGCGTAGAAGGTCGCCACGCCGTAGATATCGCTCACGGGGATATCCAGCTCCTTGGCGATGTGGTTCATGACCTCTTCCGGCAGGTAGCCGTAGATGTCCTGGGCACGCTGCATGATGGGCATCAGGCAGCCGGGCTCGTTGCGGAGCTCGTCGATGACCTGCTGCAGGGCATCGTGCTTGTCCAGGTTGTTGTTGCAGTTACAACCGCACATGTTGTTCCATCCTCCTTGTGCATTCTTCATGGGATGCAGATTATGCTAAAACCACGCGCCCGCCCGGGGTGAAAGACGGGCAGTCGTGAGATTTGCCGAAGTTGGGCGGGTCTGATCAGGCCCGGCCGGCGATGGCGTCAAAGAGCGCCTGCACGGACTTTTCCTTCACGTCGATGGTGAAGGTGGGCTCCAGGATGTTTTCCAGGTAGTGGGCGTCGGAGGAGCGGAGGAGCCGGTAGCCGCTCAGGTCAACGGGAGGCATCGCCACGGCGTCCGACACCTCGATGGCGTCGTAGCGGCAGCCCTCGGGCAGGAAGCCCAGGGCATTCAGCACACCATTCGAGCCCCGGTTGATGTGGGCCGGAACACAGAGCCCGCCATGCTCGTGGATGGCCTGTGCACATTCTTCAAAGCCCAGGTCGAGGGCGCTGATGAGGAGCTTTTCCTCCTCGCCTGTTTCCTCGTCCTCTTCGTTCATGAAGACCTGGCGGCCGAAGAACTCCGCCCGGTTTTGGACGGGCGGCAGATGCTCATGCACGAAGCGCCCGAAGGCCATGCAGCTTTCCACATCCGGGAAGTAGCAGAGCATGTGGGCCTCCTCGCGGGTGGTCAGCTCCATGCCCGGCAGGAGAAGGACGCCCATCATGTCCGCCACGGCCTTGATGGCGGGCAGGTTCCCGCAGGCGTTGTGGTCGCACACGGCGATGGCGTCCAGCTGCTTGATGAAGGCCATGCCGACGATGTTGTTGGGCGTCATCAGCATGTCGCCGCAGGGGGAGAGGCAGGAGTGGATGTGGAGGTCGCAGAAGATGTTCATCTTCAGCCCTTCCTTCAGTTCTTCCTGGCGGTGGGTACGCCGTTTGCGGCCAGGAGCGTGACCAGCTCGTAGGCGGTCATGCTGCTGGAGAGGAGGATGATGTCCTCCTGGGCGGCCTTCTTCACGATGGCCTCGTCCACGGGGAGCTCCTCGGGGATGATGACGCAGGCAAAGTCCAGCAGGGCGGCCACGGCGATGACGTTCATGTGGGCCTGCACGGTGATCCAGGCCATGTCCGCCTGGCCCTTGCCCATCACATGGCTGAGCAGGTCGCAGGTGTAGCCGGAAGCGATGGTGCGGTCCTCGTAATCACCGGTGAGCACCCGGCAGCCGGAGAGGCGGATAAATTCGGAAACCTGCATGCCTTATTCCTCCTGATCGTTGTTGTCTGCCGGAGCGTTGCCGGGGATATCGCCCGTGCCGCCCACGGCAAAGCGGGTGGATGCGCCCAGGGAGACCATCTCGCTGGCAAGGGAGCTGATGCGCTCGTTGAGCTTGAAGATGCAGTTCATCTCCGTGGCAAAGCCCCCCACGATATCGCGGGCCAGCGCCCGGCAGGTGGGGGAGCCGCAGCTGCCACAGTCAAGACCGGGCAGGGTCTGCTCAATCTCGTCGATGCGGGCGGCCTTGAGGATGCGCTCCATCATCGTGCCGGTGAGCTGCTGGGCGTTGTTGGGCTCGAACTCCTCCGTCATGCGGAAGCGGGAAGCGGCGTCTTCGAAGATTTCGCTGCGCTGCACCATCTTGGCGGGGGTGTGGCGAAGGATGGCGTTGAGGCGGCTCTTGGCCACATAGCCGTTTTCCACCGTCAGCGGGCCGCCCAGGCAGCCGTTGGCGCAGGCCAACAGCTCCACATAATCCAGGCGGTCAAAGCGGCTGTCCTCGATCTGCTCCAGGGCATGCTTGACATTGTCGATGCCGTCCACGCACAGGGTATGGCGCATGCCCACGGCCTCGGCCTCGCCGGAGGGAACGGCCCAGCGCACGCCCACGGTGCTGGCGCGTTCGATCTCCAGGGGAGAAAACTCCTCCTTGAGATGGGACTGCAGCTGCGGGTAGATATCGCGGATGGCGATGACGCCGTCCACGGCGGACTTTTCAATGCCCAGGGGGCTGCGGACGTCGGAGAGCTTTGCCGCGCAGGGGCTGATGAAGAAGGCGCCGATCTTTTCCACGGGGACGCCGTGGGCCTTGGAAAACTCCTCCTTGGCGATGCGGGCGGCGGCCTCCATGGGGGAAACGATGTCGATGACGTTGTCCAGGAGGCTGGGGTACTTCTGCTGAATGAGGCGAAGCACCGCCGGGCAGGCGGAGGAGATGACGGGGCGGGGACGATCCTCATTGATGAGGGTGCGGGTGATGGCGTAGGAGATGACCTCCGCCGCGCGGGCGACCTCGAAGACCTCGTCAAAACCCAGCTTGTACAGCGAGGCGATGATCTTGTCCGACCTGTGGATCTGGGGGAACTGGGTGTAAAGCGCCGGGGCCGGCAGGGCGATCCTGTATTCAAAGCCCTGGATGATCTCCAGCGGATCCGTCATGGCGACCTTGGCGTGGTGCGGGCAGACGCGGATGCACTCGCCGCAGTCGATGCAGTTGGCGGGAATGATGACTGCCTTGTTGTTGCGGATGCGGATGGCCTCCGTCGGGCAGCGCTTGAGGCAGTTGGTGCAGCCCCGGCACTTGTCGGCGTCAAGGCTGACGGAGTGGAAATAGCGTTCTTCGCTCTTCATGGGTTCTGCCTCCTTCCGCAACAGCAGGTCGGTCAGATGTTGAAAACCATGGTGATGTCCGTGCCCACGCCGACCTCGGACTTGATATCGAAGGCGTCGGCATTGCGCTTCATGTTGGGCAGGCCCATGCCCGCGCCGAAGCCCAGGTTGCGCACCTCGTTGGAGGCGGTGGACCAGCCCTCCGTCATGGCCTTTTCCAGGTCGGGAATGCCGGGACCGTCATCCACCACGCGGATGGTGATCTTCTCCGGCTCAACGGCAAAGTCGATGCGGCCGCCGTTGGCGTGGATGACCAGGTTGATCTCCGCCTCGTAGGTGCCCACGGACACGCGGCGCACCACGCTGGCAGGGATGCCCAGCTGCTTGCACTGCCGCTTGATGCGGGCAGAGGCGTCGCCGGCGGTGGTCATGTCACCCTGCTTTACGTGGAAGGATTCCTTAATCATCGTCATCGTCGTCGCCTCCGTTCAGCGCACCCAGGGGGCTGGGCTCCAGACCCGCGGCGTAAAGCTTGCCGCAGGCCTCGAACATGGACAGGTTCGTCATCAGTGTCGGCAGACCGATGAGCTCTGCCCGCTGCACGGCGTCCTTGTGGGGCTCCTTGCCGCGGACGAAGATGAGGCAGGGCACGTCCAGCATTTCGGCCGTGCGGACGCTCTGGCTGTTGATCAGGCCCGTGAGCATCATCGTGTCCTCGCCCACATGGGCCAGCACGTCGCTCATCATGTCCGATGCGAAGGCGTAGCGGACGGGATTGTCCGCCTCCTCCTCGCAGCAGAGCCAGCGGGCGTCAAGGATCCGGGCGATTTCGCGGATGGTCATGGGCGGCACGCTCCTTGTGAGGTCGGTCGGCGGAAAAAATGAATGTAGACAGGGACATTCATCTTATTATATACGAACCGACAGGGTTTGTCAATTATTCTACAAGGCGCCGGAGGATGAAATGGCAAGGAGCGGCAAGGAAAAACAGCGGGGATACAAAGTTGGAACATGCCGGATGGCGGCGAGGCGTCATCAGGAGAATATGCGGTCGGGAGGGGCGGAAGAAGGCGGCACAGGCGGCAGAGACAGCAGAGACAGAAAAAAGGTTCTTCACGTTTTCTTAGGGAATGACCAACGATGTAAGTGGGAAGCCGCTTTCGCCCGCCGAAAGCGGCGTAAAGGCGCTTTTTCCTATCCGGAAATCGAACGGCGATTCCCCCCCGTCCCCCTCCTGCCCCCAAGGCGTTGGAAATGCGGCTGCATATCGGGGCGGCGACGTTGCGGAGGGTTACTTGAATGAATAAGAACGAGGGCGCAACCCTCCGCAAAGACGCCGCATCTTCCCCTTCATGGCTTCGATGCAGCCGCAATAGCGTGGAAGGTGTCTGCACCACATCAAACAAACCATTCCCTAACTTTCCGTGAAGTGCCCGTCTTTTGGGGGAAGGCGCCCCGTTCCGGGCAGCGCCAGCGCACCGCGTCTATCTGGTCCAACAAGAAAACGGGCATCCGGCATTATCACCGGATGCTCGTTTGTTTTCGTATTGGGGAGAAATCCATTCTGAAGCATCGCGCCCTGTACAGAGGCAGCTGACGCCATCAGATCAGTTCTTGAGGAAGCGGGTCATCATATAGCCGGTGTAGCCGCCGTAGCGCACCTTGGTCCAGGTCTTGCCGGGGACAAGGACGGTCACTTCCTTGCCGTGGGGCACCTTGGTGAGGATGTTGCCGCTGGTCTGCTCCGCCGTGCTGCGCAGATAGACGAAGGTGCGGTCGGGGTGGCTGACGGTCATGGTCGGCGAGCCATCCACATTGTACAGCGTCAGGTAATCGGTCATCATGTAGCCGGTCTTGCCGTCCACCTTGACCTTGCACCACTGGGAGCCCGCCTCCAGGACGGTGACCTTCACGCCGTTGCCGTAGGAGCCCAGCGCGCGGCTGGACTTGCTGGCGGAGGCGCGCAGGTACAGTTTCTGATTCTTGCCGGGGTTGGTCACAACGGCGTAGGCCCCGCTGGTGGTGCCGGAGGAACCGGAAGAGGAGCCGGAGGAGGACGAGCCGGAGGAGCTGCCCTTGCCCACGATGCCGTCGGTGAGGTAGCGGACGTCCATGAAGCCCACCTTGCCGTTGACCGTCACCTTCCACCAGCCGCTGCCCTTCTGCACGACCATGACATAGGTGCCGTTCCTGACCGAGGTAATGGTGCTGTAGCCGGTGCCGGGGCCCTGGCGCAGGCGCAGGGAGCCGCCGTTCTTGGTGGTCACCGTGGCGACCTCGGAGGTGTAGGTGGTGTAGGTCTTATCCACATAGGAAGCGTCGAAGTAGCCCAGGACGCCGTCCACCTTCACATGGTACCAGCCGTTGGATTCGCTCAGCAGGATGCAGGGAACGCCGTCATTGTATGTCCCCAGGACGCGCGCGCTGAGGCTGGGCGACTTGCGCAGGTTCACATAGGACGTTGTGTCGATGACGCCAATGGTCCCCTTGGCCACGGAGGTGACGGACACATAGTCCTTGTGCATGTAGCCGGTCTTGCCGTCGGGCGTTTTGACATAGTAGAAATTCCCCTGCTCCCCCAGGATGCGCATCCAGGTGCCGCGGGAATAGGCGCCCAGCCAGGTGCTGCTGCTGGAAGCCTTCTGGCGCAGGTTGACGCTGTTGCCGTTGTCCACCGCGCCGAAGCGCAGCGTGTCGGCCAGGGCCGTCCCTGCCAGCATCACAAGCATCAGCGCCAGCACCAACGCCGCGAGCCATTTCCTTCCCTTCATTTGCTTAACCTCCTTGTCCGCCGCAGCTTCCCGCGGCATTTTTCATGTTCTTCTATCATATAGACGCTGCAGGCAGGGAGGAATTTCCCTCCGTCAGCAAGAATATCCCAAATATATTATACGCCTAATTGTAAAAAATGCAATGCGCGCAGCAATATTTTACCGCTTTGCTTCGTCTATTATGATGACACGACCCCACAGACAGGAGGAAATCCCATGAAAAAGCTGACCATGCTGCTGGTTATGACCCTTGCCGCACTGCTAATGACGCTTCCCGCCCTGGCCGAACCGATGGTATCTGCGGGTGGCTACACCGCCTGGCTGGGCGAAAGCAGCCACATGTACCTGCAGGATCCCCTGGGCGCGCAGAAGGTGCTGCGCTATCCCATTGCGGACATCATCGCCATCGCTGACGGCAGCGTTTATGCCGTTGCCCAGGACGGACGGCTCTTTGCCATCCGCGTGGACGGCACCCAGACCATCGTGCTGGCCACCGCCCCTACGGAAGCGGACATCGCCGCCGTGACCCCTGCGGCCCCCTTTGCGCTGGAGGACGGCGCACTCTACGCCATGCTGACCAACGGCACGCGCCAGCTGCTGTCCACCGCCGTCACCGCGGCTGCGGCCAATGACGACCGCATCTTCTTCGTTACCCAGACGCAGACCGGCGTGACGTCCCTGAAGGCCGTGCCGATGACCATCTTGGACGGCAGCAGTCCCAATGTGCTGCCCACCCTGCTGGGCATGGGCGTGGAGAACGCCGTCAACATGACTGCCACGCAGGATGCGCTGGCCATCGTGGGCAGCAACGGCACCGTCACCGTGCTGAGCCTCATCGACATGAGCCGCCGCGAGTACCCCGGCAGCGGCGCCGAAGTGACCCGCGCCGTGGCCCTGGGCACCCAGGTGCTGTGCTATTCGCAGAACGAGCAGGGCTGGTGGCTGCTCATGCCCAGCCTGGCGGACAGCACGCTGCCCACCCTGGAGGATGCCGCCTCCGGCAGCGACGCCGTCACCCGGGCCCCGGGCTACAGCTACTACAGCGCCACAGCGACGCCCACGCCCACGCTGCGTCCCACCGCGACGCCTACGCCCACCCCCACCCCCCCCCCCACAGCCCCCCCCCAAACCACCCCCACA
>JAFXDB010000054.1 GCA_017516305.1 Clostridia bacterium
GCGGAGACCACGATGGAGACCACGGCGGTCACGATGGCCACGGCGCGCTTGCCGGAGAAGAAGGCCAGGAAGTCAGGCAGCTTGGTGCCCTTGAACTTGTTGTAGCAGATGCCGCCGATGATGCCGCCCAGGATGCCGATGAAGGCATTGCCGGCGGTCTTGGCATAGGCGATCTCGTTGATCTCGTTGATCATGAAGGGGGCGATGGTCTTCACGGTGCCGGGGGCCAGCAGCGTGGTCATCATCAGGTAGGCGACCATGCCAGCCAGGCCGGCAGTGCCGTCGTTGTCCTTGGTCAGGCCAACGCCAACGCCGATGGCGAACAGGATGGCCATGTTGTCGATCAGGGCAGCGCCGGCCTTGATCAGGAAGACGCCCAGAATGTAAGCAAAACCTTCAGTAGCGCCGGCAGCGCCCATGGCGGCGGGAGCCAGAGCGTAGCCCAGACCCATCAGGATACCGCAGATGGGCAGCGCAGCGACGGGCAGCATCATGGCCTTGCCCAGCTTCTGCAGATGTTTCATCATGGTGATGAACCTCCTAAAATTTCTCTTGTGACATCTCTATACAGAGCCGTCGGCCCACGACGGCCTTGTACCGATGAAGGGGGACTCAGGCAGCGTAAGCTGCCTTCCTCTTAAAGGCTCCCTCCCCGAGGGAGCTGGCAGCCGCTTTTACGGCTGACTGAGGGAGTTCTCATCATGGCAGCGTAAGCTGCCTTCCTCTTAAAGGCTCCCTCCCCGAGGGAGCTGGCAGCCGCTTTTGCGGCTGACTGAGGGAGTTCTCATCATGGCAGCATCAGCTGCCTTCCTCTTGAAGGCTCCCTCCCCGAGGGAGCTGGCAGCCGCTTTTGCGGCTGACTGAGGGAGTTACAGATTGGCGGTGAGGAACGCCTCCAGCTCGGCGGCGGCCTTCTCCTCGTCGGCGCCCTCGACGGTGACGGTCAGCTCCATCCCCTGCTTGGCGGCCAGGCGCATCAGCGCCATCAGGCGCTTGGCGTCGGCGGTGCCGGTGGGGGCGGTCACGGTGATCTTGGAGGCGAAGGGCGCAGCGGCCTTCACCAGCATGCCGGCGGGACGGGCGTGCATGCCCAGGGGATCGGAAATCACATGCTTGAACTCTTTCATTGGAGTGTACCTCGCTTTATGTTGATGTTGGTTTACACGTCGGATTCGCAGACGCGCTTCCTGGATTCCAGGATGCGGCCGGCAGCCATGCTCAGCTCGGCATAGCCCATTTCGATGAACTTCTCCTGCATTTTGGGGTCAGCGCCCAGCTCACCGCAGATACCCGCCCAGATGCCGTTGTCGTTGGCAGCCTTGGCAATGTGGGCCAGCAGCGCCAGCAGCGCCGGATGGTAGGGATCGTAGAATTCGCCGAGCTTGGCGTTCTGCCGGTCAACCGCCAGGGTGTACTGGGTCAGGTCGTTGGTGCCGACGGAGAAGAACGCGGCTTCCTTCGCCAGCTCATTCGCCAGGACGGCAGCGGCGGGGGTCTCCACCATCACGCCGATGGGCACCTCGCGGGTGGGGATGCCCTCGTCCTCCATCTCCTTGCGGATCCGGGCGCACAGGGCCTTGGCGGCCTTGAGCTCCCAAACGGAGGCGACCATGGGGAACATCATATGCAGGTTGCCGTAGGCAGAGGCGCGGTAGATGGCGCGCAGCTGCGGGCGGAAAATCTCCTCGTTGGTCAGGCAGATGCGCAGGCCGCGCAGGCCCAGAGCGGGGTTTTCCTCCGCTTCCAGGCCCAGGTAATCCACCTGCTTGTCCGCGCCGATATCCAGGGTGCGGATGACCACGGGGCGCTCGCCCATGGTCTCGGCGACCTGCTTATACGCCTGGAAGAGCTCCTCCTCGGTGGGGAGGGAGTCGCGGCCCAGGTACAGGAACTCGCTGCGCATCAGGCCAACGCCCTCGGCGTCCGCCTTCACGGCGTCCACGGCGTCCTCGGGGCAGCCGATGTTGGCCACCAGCAGCACCTTCTTGCCGGACTTGGTGACGCTCTCTTTGCCGCGGAAGGCCTCCAGGGCATTGCGGGCCTCGGCAGCCTCGGCCTGCTTGGCGCGCAGCATCGCCAGGGTCTCCTCGTCGGGGTCGGCGTACCAGGTGCCGGTGAAGCCGTCCACCGCCAGGAGCTGGCAGCTGTCGGCGACGTCAAAGCTGATATCGGACTGCACCAGAGAGGGGATGCTCAGCGTACGCGCCAGGATGGCGGTGTGGCTGGAGGAAGAACCCTGGCGGGTGATGAAGGCCATGATGCGCTCGCGGGGGAGCTGGATGGTCTCGCTGGGAGCCAGATCCTCGGCCACCAGGAGGAAGGAGCCCTCCGGCAGCTGGAAGCCGGTGTTGCCGCAGAGGATATCGTACAGCCGGTGGGACATGTCGCGGATATCGGCGCTGCGGGCGTTCATGTATTCGTCGTCCATGGCGGCAAAGACCTGGGCGAACTCCTCGCCCGTGTCCAGGGCCGCAATGGCAGCGGCAGCGCCGCCCTCGATGGCCAGGTTCACGCCGTCCAGGTAATCCAGGTCGTCCAGCATCAGCAGCTGGACCTCCACGATGGCGGCCTGCTCCTCGCCGATCTCGACCCTGGCCTTTTCAAACAGAGCCGTCAGCTGGGCGCGGGCGGTTTCCAGCGCGGCGCTGAACTTTGCCTTCTCCACCGCCGGATCCCCCGAGGAAACGGGCAGGGTGCGCTGTGCCTTGCGGTAAACCACCGCAGGGCCGATGGCTACGCCGGGAAATACCGGCAGACCAATGCCTTTCTTCATAGGTACTCCTTACTTTCCGGTGGAGATCACCACGTCGTCCGTGGTCACGTCCTTGCCCGTGAAGGTCTTGAAATCGGGGCAATCGTCGCTGTTGCAGACAACCATGGGGGTGATGGTGTTCAGACCGGCGGCGCGGATGGCGTCCAGGTCGGCCTCCAGCAGCAGCTGACCCTGCTTCACCTCGTCACCGGCGGCGACGTGCGCGGTAAAGGGCGCGCCGTTCAGCCCCACGGTCTCCAGACCCACATGGATCAGGATTTCCTCGCCCTTGGCGGAGGTCAGCGAAACGGCGTGCCTGGTGTCAAACACCATGTCCACCGTGGCGTCGCAGGGTGCGTACACCTTGCCGTCCGTGGGCTCGATGGCGATGCCGTCACCCAACATCTTCTCCGCAAAGGTGGGATCGGGTACTTCCGTAATCGCCACAGCCTTGCCGGCCATGGGCGCATGCAGGCCGACGGGCGCCTTCTTACCAAACAGATTCTTGAAGAATCCCATTGTTGTCATCACCTTTCCATTTTGACGCACGAATCCCTTGGTTTACAAGGGATATGCAGCATC
The DNA here is from genome assembly GCA_017516305.1 of Clostridia bacterium. Taxonomy (GTDB): domain Bacteria; phylum Bacillota; class Clostridia; order Christensenellales; family Aristaeellaceae; genus UBA11524. Next base: position 3,335 of record JAFXDB010000054.1, read on the forward strand.
ATCAGTACATATAGAGTACCAGAAATAATGGGTTATGTCAATCGTCGAAAAGCGGAATTTCCAGGTAACTTTTGTGAAAATTTTCTGTTTACAGGGACTGGGGCGCTCCGGGATTTGTTGAATCTGACATAATGTTGGATTTTGCGTATGCGGTTGAGGATATTTGTGGTATACTGAAGGCAGCGAGGAGGGATTGTTATGAAACGTATTCTTGATTGCAGCAGCTCGGATTTCCGGAAAATGACCCGTCGGGAGCTGCTGGACGCCATTGCCGGCAGCGAGGGACGCACCATTGCCTGCGAGACCATCGGCGCGATCACTCCCATGCTGGGAGACGTCACCAATGCGGAATTCGCCGCTGCCATGGGGGCGGATATCCTGCTGCTGAACATGTTCGACGTGCAGAGGCCCCATATCCAGGGCCTTCCCAAGGTGCCGCCGGAGGAGGTTGTGCGCAAGGTCAAGGAGCTGACGGGCCGTCCTGTGGGCATCAACCTGGAGCCTGTGGAGCAGGTGCTGTCCTCGCAGGACCCGGAGGAAAACATGTGGGCCATGACCGACGGCCGCAAGGCGACGCTGGCAAATGCCGAAAGAGCGGCGGACATGGGCGTTGATTTTATCCTCCTGACAGGCAATCCCGGCATTGGCGTGACCAACGGGGCCATCGAGCAGACGCTGCGGCTGTACCGGGATGCGCTGGGCGACCGGATGATTCTGGCTGCAGGCAAGATGCACGCCTCCGGCATCCTGCAGGAGGGCGCGGAGAAGATCATCACCCCGGAGGATATTTCCGCCTTTGCCGCCGCCGGCGCGGATATCATCCTCCTGCCGGCTCCCGGCACTGTCCCCGGCATCACGGTGGAATATGTCCGCCAGCTGGTGCAGCATGCCCACAGCCTGGGGTGCCTCACCATCACTGCCATCGGCACCTCCCAGGAGGGCGCAGACGTGGCCACCATCCGGCAGATCGCGCTGATGTGCAAGATGACGGGCACGGACATCCACCACCTGGGTGACGCGGGCTACGGCGGCATCGCCCTGCCGGAGAACATCCAGGCATACTCCATCGCCATCCGCGGCATCCGCCACACCTACCGGCGCATGGCGGGCTCCGTCAACCGGTGAGCGCGGAAGCTGTCCGGCGATCCTGTGCAGCCTCCTCCGGGCAGTAAAATGCCCTGGAGGAGGTTTTTGCTGTTTTTTCCTGCAGGACGTGAAAAAAATGGCAGCAAATCCTTTGGGGCTCTTCCCAAAAACGCTTTTTCGGTGTAAAATAGAGGTAAGAAAGAAGCTGAAGATGGGAGAGAAACCATGCTGCCTGACGTGATCGCGCGCGCCCGCGCCCTGTTTGATGACCTGACGCCCCTGCGGACGGACTGCGGTCTGGTGTGCGGCGGCGCGTGCTGTCGGCCCCTGGAGGGCGAAAATACCGGCATGCTGCTCTTTCCCGGAGAAGAGGCATACTACGCGGCCCTGCCCGATTATCGGCTGACGGCGACGGAGGCAGGGACGCTGCTGACCTGCTCCGGGCAGTGCGAACGGGCGGACAGGCCGCTGTCCTGCCGGCTGTTCCCGCTGCTGCCGCTGCTGCGGGAGGATGGCGTCAGGGTCGCCACCGACGCGCGGGCGAAGGCGGTCTGCCCCCTGGCGCGCCAGAGCAAGGCTGCACTGCTGCCGGAATTCGTCTCTGCCGTGCGCGAGGCCGGACGCATTCTGGCGCAGGACGATGCGCAGCGGGTATTCCTGCTCCGGCTGACGGCCCAGCAGGACGAGCTGAAGGCGCTTCAAAGGCAATTCAGGAGGGACGCACATGTTTGAATCGGTATCCGTCACCCGGGAGATCATGGGCCAGGGCCGCAATCTGCTGCTGTGCGCTGACGGCTCTGCGCCGCTTTCCGGCGCGCTGGCGGGCTATGCGGCCCAGGCGCAGTGCGTCTACATCGACCCGCCCTTCATGACCGGTGACAGCTTCACCCGCCGCCGCCGCTTCGGCCAGTCCGGCTGGAAGAAGGGAACTCCGGCTCCCGAATACCCCGCCTATGCCGACCGCTACGGCACCCGGGAAAGCTATCTGGCCTTCCTGCGCGGACTGATCGAGAATGCCCACAAGCTCCTCAGCCAGACAGGCGTGCTGGCCCTGCACCTGGACTGGCGCACCAGCGCCTACGGCCGGATCCTGTGCGACGAGGTCTTTGGCGAGGAGCTGTTCCTCAACGAGATCATCTGGAGCTACGAAAGCGGCGGCCGGGCGAAGAAGTACTTCTCCCGCAAGCACGATACCATCCTGCTCTACGCCCGGACGAAGGACTACCGCTTCGATCTGCGGCGGGTGCCGCTGGAGCGCACGGAGCACCGCAAGAACCACATGCGCCGGAGCGTGGACGAGGATGGCCGCGCGTATTCGGAGATCAAAACCGGCGGCAAGGTCTACCGCTATTATGACGACGCGCCTGTCTACCCCGGCGACGTCTGGACGGATATCAGCCACCTACAGCAGCGCGACCCGGAGCGCACCGGCTATGCCACCCAGAAGCCGCTCAAGCTCCTGGAGCGCATCCTCAAGCCCGTGGTGAAGGAGGGCGACCTGGTCATCGACCTGTGCTGCGGCTCGGGTACGGCCATGGCTGCAGCTCAGGCGCTGGACTGCCGCTTCGTGGGCGTGGACTCCGCCCCCGAGGCCATCCTGACCACCGCCAGCCGCATCGAATGCGGCGATCTGACCCTGGACTGCCCCTGCACCGCGGACGACACCCGCCTGGAGGGCGTTTACACCGGCGAAGGCGGCATGATGCTGCTCACCGGCTTCGATGCAAAGCACCCCTCCTTCCCCAGGATCGAGCAGGCGATGGACACCCTGGAAAGCTGGTCTGCCGGACGCATCGTGGGGGACGCCTTCGTGGCCGACCAGACCTTCCGCCGCACACCCCGCAGCCCGGAGCTGCCCCTGTTCTGCATCCTCCCCGCCTGTGACGGCGAGCCTGCCGTGTCCACCGTGGACGCCGCCGGCCGCAAGCGCGTATACCGCTGGGTGTTTGAGGGCTGACAAGGAAAAGGATAAACGCCCATACAAAGCCGCTCTTCCATGCCGGAGGAGCGGCTTTTGGTTGTTGGGAAAAGCGTACCACCGGATGGCCCGACCTGTGCGACGGGAGTGTGCCGGAGCAGGGCGGGCAACCAATGGTCGCCCTTACGGAGGGCGGAACGCATCGGGATGTGAACGTCCGGCATTGTAGGGGCGGCTATCAGCCGCCCGCGCCCCAGCACACCGCCCCGGAAGTGCGCGCCAAAAGGCTCCCTCCCGAGGGAGCTGTCAGCGCGAGTCCATTCAAGGCGACGCAAGTCGCCCTCCTTGTAAAGGCTCCCTCCCCGAGGGAGCTGTCAGCGGGCCTGTCCGCTGACTGAGGGAGTTCCGCTGACTGAGGGAGTCCCGCTGACTGAGGGAGTCACCCCGGCAGGGCGGCTCTCCTGCGGCGGGAATGTGCCGGAGCAGGGCGGGCGACCAATGGTCGCCCCTACGGAGGGCGGAACGCATCGGGATGTGAA
>JAFXDB010000055.1 GCA_017516305.1 Clostridia bacterium
AGCCCCAGGCGAACCAGCGCAGCAGGAGCTCGCGGAAGGCCGGGTCGGAGCCGTCGCCGCCCATGAAGCCGCCGATGTCGCTCGTCCACCAGGGAATGCCCGCCATCTGCATGCTGAGGCCCGCCTGCAGCTGCTCCCGCATGGCGCGGAAGGAGGAGTGGATGTCGCCCGACCAGGCCAGCACGGCGTACTTCTGGCTGCCCGCCCAGGCGCAGCGGGTCAGGGACATGATCTCCGTTTCGCCCGCTTCCTTCAGGCCGTCATAGAAGCCCTTGGCGTAGCCCACCGGGAAGGTGTTGGTCACCTGCAGCGCCGGGCCCGCCCAGTAGCGGTAGTTGTCGAATTCGTAGCAGTCATACTCCGGCTCCGCCTCGTCCAGCCAGAAGCAGCGGATGCCCTTCGTATAATAATTCTGCTTGCACTTCTCCCACACGAACTTCTGCGCCGCAGGATTCGTTGCGTCGAAGATGACCGTCGCGCCCATCCAGGTCATGGTGTCCTTGCCGCGGTCGGTGCGGACGAGGTAGCCGTACTCCTCCATTTCGCCGCGGTTGTCGCTGCGCTCGTCCACCGTGGGCCACACGGACACCACGGGCTCGATGCCCATCTCCCGCAGCTCCCTGACCATGCCGTCGGGGTCGGGCCAGTCGATGGGGTCAAAGCGCCAGTCGCCCTGGCGGGGCCAGTGGAAGAAATCCACCACGATCACGTCCATGGGCAGGCCCATCGCCTTGTGCTTGCGGGCAACGGCCATCAGCTCGTCCTGCGTGCGGTAGCGGAGCTTGCACTGCCAGTAGCCCAGGCCGTATTCGGGCATCATGGGCGTGCGGCCGGTGACGGCGGAATAGTTGCGCTCGATCTCCGCCGGGGTGTCGCCGCAGGTGATGTAGTAGTCCATCTTCTTGGTGGAGCGGGCCGTCCATTCGGTGCGGTTGGTGCCGAAGGTACAGGTGCCCACCGCCGGGTTGTTCCACAGGAAGCCGTAGCCGCGGCTGCTGACATAGAAGGGGACGGAGGCCTGGCAGTTGCGGTGGCAGAGCTCCAGGGTCGCGCCCTTCTTGTTGAGGTGCTTGTCCTGGTACTGACCCATGCCGAAGATCATCTCGTCGTCAAAGGCCTCAAAGCGGGCCGACAGCGCGAAATCGTTCGTACCGGGGATGCACTTGAGCTCGCGGGCCGGGATGCGCAGGGACACGGAATAGCGGTTGATGCGGTTGCGGTTGCGCCAGTACTCCTCCGTCAGCAGCTCGCCCTTCTGGTTGTAGAAGGAGAGCCAGCCCTCGGTGTTGACCTTCACCATCAGCCTGCCGTTGGTAAAGGTCCAGATGCGGCCCGTGGAGTGGTAATGGGCATACTCCTCGGTCTTGTACCAGGGGTCGGTGGTGTCCACCTCCTCCCAGGTGATCACGGGGGTGAGGGCCTCCACCGGCTCGGTGAGGGCCCAGTCGTTCTCGTCCATGCGGGGTTCGTTGGTCATGCGGACGCGCACGCCGTCCTTTCCCCAGGGGTCGATCCACAGCTGGGTGCAGCCGCCGTAAATGGCCAGGCGGGAGCCTTCCTGTACGATGCGCATGATGTTGCCTCCTTGTATGTTTTGCCGCGAAGAGACCCTCTCAGTCAGCTTCGCTGACAGCTCTCCCCAGGGGAGAGCCTTTTGGTATGCGTTTTCTTTGCTGGTAGCGCGTTGTTGGTGGATGCTGCTCACCCTCACGCCTCCACCATGTCGCCGCGCAGCAGCCCAGTCGAACCCGTGGCGAGGTAGAAGCGGCCGAATACACGCTTGTCTCCGTCGATGGAGTGGATGCGGCCGAACATCTGCTTCTCCGTGTTCAGGCGGACGAGCTCCGTGCCGTCATCCCGCATGCGATAAAAGCCGTATGCGCCGCCGATGCGGCCATTGAAGTAGAGCAGCTTCGGTTCGTTGGCATAATCCCCGCCGGGGCGGCCCAGGCCCAGGCCCACGCAACAGGCGCAGTCCTCCGGGGCCGTCAGCCGGACGCCGGTGAAGCCGTCCTCCCCGCGGTCGTAGCACAGCCTCCACAGCCCCTCGCCCGTGGCGATGTACAGCATGCCGGGCTCGCCCGCCGCGGCGCGGATCTCCGTCGTGTCGGCGCAGTCCACCTTGCCGAAGTGGACGCGGGGCCAGCCCCCGGGCGTCGGCTGCTCATGGAAGGTGTCGCCGCCATCCAGGGACACAAAAAGCTCGCCCGCGTCGCCAAAGCCGTAGAATACCCGGGCGTCGCACCGGTCGGCAATGGGCTTCAGCATGCCGTCAAAGACGCTGCCGTCCGCGCGGAAAACACGGCTGCGGCCGAAGGTCTGCCCCGCGTCGTGACTGACGATGAGGTTGCGGGCATGCAGGAAGATGCGCTCCGCAACGGCCCAGACATATGTTCCGCCGTCTGCAGACACCGCCACCCACCCGGCATTGATGTTCACACCGGATATCTTCGACAAAAGGGCGTCCAATTCCTGCGAAAGCCCCATGGGCATTTCCAGTCGGCTCCAGCTCTGCGCGCCGTCCCGGCTGACAATGAGGCCGCCCTTCGTCTCGCCCGTCCAGTTGCCCCGGGCTGCCACAACGATATGGTCGGGATCGGCGTCTGGCCAGTCGCAGGAGAGGCAGGTGATCCAGCGGTCGCCCTGCGCATTGGCAAAGGAGTTCCGGCAATGCCTGTCCACATCGGTGAAGGCAAAGCCGCCCAGGTCGCCGACCATATCAAGCACCTGCACCCGCCCGGAGGCCGGCGCATGGCAGTTGATGTGCACCGTTTCCTCCATGCCGTCGCACCAGTCCTGCCACACAATCGAGTCAGGCCCTGCCTGACTTTCCCCTAAGAGCTCCCTCCCCGAGGGAGCTGGCAGCGAGCTTGCTCGCTGACTGAGGGAGTCCCCCGAGGGAGCTGGCTGCGAGCTTGCTCGCTGACTGAGGGAGTCCGTACGGAACACGCCCGTCCCCGTATTGAACCAGGCCGTGTCCAGGCGATGCGGATCGATGACAAGACCCGTCATCCAGTGGATGAGGCTGCGTCCGCCGTTGTATTCCGGCTTCATGTAGGACAGGCGGAAGTCTATCTTGCCCGTGTGCAGGCCGTGGAGGATGGTCGTCCAGGTACTGCCGCAGTCTCGGGAAAGGTAGATGGCGTCGCCGTCCTGATGCTGACGATGAATGGTGGCGGTCACCAGCATGCCATGCTCCGCGCTGGCGGCGGAGAAGCCCCAGTTGCCCTTCTCCGGGGTGACGTCCTCCATGGGGCCCAGGCCATCGGGCGTCCTGGCATAGCGGGCCATGCGGCCGCAGGAGCAGTCGCCGCTGTCACAGGTGTAGCCCCGTTCGACGTTCTGGCTGCGGGGGCCGTTGGCGGAGAAGGTGACGTACACATAACAGTCATCCGCGCAGCAGCGCTGAGCCACCAGGCCGTGGAGCCTGCTGCCCTCCACGGGGATGTACACCGGCTGGGGGACGGGCTGCCAGGTGAAGCCATCATCAGCAGAGCAGTACAGGCTGTGACCACGATGGTCGCCCGTCCGGCATCGGAGCCCCTCCGTACCCACCAGGAGCCAATTGCCCACCCGGCTGATGAAGGTACAGGCGGTCTCCGGGAAGGACTCCACCCGCTGCCAGGTGACGCCGCCGTCCGGGGAGCGCCACAGCCCGTCCAGCTGGGAGGCCATCCAGAGGACATCGCCTTCAGCCAGCAGCCGCTCCCCCGTGCCGCGGCCATGCAAATTGCCGTGGACGAAAAAGGGCAGCTCGTGCTTGCGGAAGGTGGCGCCGTAATCGTCAGAGACGGTGAGGCAGCCCTTCGAGCCCGGGGCGCGCAGTCCGCTGGCGATATAGAGCCGGGCCGGGTTCTGCGGGTCAAGGGCCACGGAAATGGGACAGGTTTCCCGCAGATCGTCATGGGAAACATGGTCGACAAGGCTGACCCAGCGCTGTGCAGCGTAGTCAAAACGGTACGCACCGCCGATATCCGTGCGGCAATACATCACATCGGGGTCAGTGGGGTGAAACACGAAGCCGGTGACATAGCCGCCGCCCCCGATGGGCAGGTGGCGATAAACATAGGGAATGTGCAGGATGGGGATCCCCTCCATTCATTTCGGTTGCGCACAATTTTCTGCCCCCATTATAGCACAGGTGCCTGCCAATCGGAAGGGGGCGGCAGGAAATCTTTTTCCCCTGGGAGCGCCGGAATGGAAAAAACACACCGGTATACCTCGTCAAATAGGGTGAAGGGAGCTGCGAGGTACCCGCGCCCCCGATCTTTCAGAGAGGATGGTGCGTCCCATGGAAAAAGCCACCCCGGAGCAGCGGTTGGAGGAGCTGGTGCTGCTGCATCAGCATCCGCTGCTGCGCATGTGCTGCGTCATTCTGCGCGACGCAGCCCTGGCGGAGGACGCGGTGCAGGAGACCTTCCTGCGCGCCTTCCGCAGGCTGGACGCCTTCCGGGGCGCATCGAGCGAAAAAACATGGCTGACCGCCATCGCCCTGAACGTCTGCCGCGATATGCGCAAGTCCGCCTGGTGGCGGCACACGGAGCGGCGCTTCACGCCGGAGGACATGGAGGGCAAGCCCTCCACACCAGCCTGCGGGGACACGGGCGAGTCCCTCGCCCTGGGCCAGGCCATCGCCCGGCTGCCGGGAAAATACCGCGACGCAGTGCTGCTGTATTACTATCATGACATGACCCTCACCGAGGCGGCGCAGGTGCTGAAAACCTCCCCCGCCACGGTGAGCAAACGAGTGGCCCGGGCGCGGGCGATGCTGAAAGAGGAACTGGAGGTGCGTCTGTGATGCAGGAAAAGAACATCCGTCAGGCCATCCACAACGGCGTGGACGCCTATGCCGCCTCCGTCCGGGAGAACCCCTTCCTCGCCCGGCATGTCATCGCCCTGGCCGAGAGAAAGGAGCAACCCCGTATGAAAAAGAAGCTATCCACCGCCGCCATCGTGCTGCTGGCGTTTCTGCTGGCAAGCCTGACCGCCGCAGCCATCGGGCTGACCGTCAGGGATGTGTGGCGGCAATCCTTTGACAAGATGAACACCAGCGGCTATATCCAGACCATTTCGGATGAAACCACGGCGGAGCTCCCCATGGAGGAGGCCATCGCCATCGCCCGGGCGGCCATCATTGCCAAATACGGCACCCCGGAAAGCGAGCTGGACGCCATGGGCGTGTATCCCGGCTATTTCGCCCGCGGCTGGGATGGCGACTGCTTTGAGGATCCCTCCGAATGGGACGTGCTGTTCTCCTCACGCACGAATGTGGATCTTGACCTTGATCACCTGGACTACGGCCCCACAGGGGAATACCGCGTGTTCATCAACGCCGAGACGAAGGAGGTCACCTACTGCCACTGGTACACGAATGATTTCTGGAGCCGTGCGCAGACGGTGTGGGACTGCGGCAGCCACGACGAGGTGTGGTGGTGGTACTGCCAGCCGACCTTCCGCGCCCTGCCCATAGAGACGCAGCGCTACTGGGAGCAGACCCTGGCCGACGCAGGCTACGACGTGGTGAATGCGGATGAGAAACTGCACAAGCTGCTCCTGGGCGCCAACACCGACCTCAAGTTCCTGCCCCTGACCGCCTTTGCGGACGACAGCTTGCCGCAGGTCGCTGCCGCCTGGGCCGAAATGGAGCGCATGGGCTTCGACGTGGAACTCCTGCGCCGTTATTGCTACGTCGCCACCATCCCCGACTGGGAGCTGGGCACCGGCAACGTCTGCATCCATTACAGCTTCGAAAAGGAATTCGCCATGGAGGAGGCCGGCTTCCTCGACCCCTATAGCGCCAACCTTTTCTCCTGGGCAGACAGCTTCGGCCTGTACATGTTCTCCTTCGAGCCGGGCACGACCAACATCACCGCCGTGACCCATGTGACCCGCGCCGAATCCATCCGGGAGGAGCCGGTAACCGAAGGGAGCCTGCTTGACCGCAACATCTGGCATCCGACAGATCTGGCCGCCTTCGACGCGGCCTTCCAGCGCCTGGACATGGGCGTGAAGCGCATGCGGGCCGCTGGGGTGGATCTGGAGACGATGCACGTCATCGTCAACGACTACCTGCATGCCCTGGGCTGCCACGAGATCTACCGGGCAGCCCCGGAGGGCATCGACGTGGACGTCTGGTTCGCGGACGAATCCGAATGGGATGCGCTGGTCACCACTCCCCGCATGACCTTCGACGAGTACTGCGCCCTCTACGGCGTCGATGACCGCTTCTGGCCCATGGAGGTGCTCTGCGAGCTTGACCCCCGCGGCTTCCGCATGCCCAATCCCGGCGAGACCACGCTGGAGGAGGCAAAGCAGCTCGGCGTCGAGGCCGTCATCACCGCAGAGGGCAAGGAAATGCGCGCACGTCTCGCGGACTACGAGGTCTTTGTCCGCCGCGTCAGCCTTACCAGCGACCCGGAGGCGGTGGACTGCCGCTGGGAGGTCTACCTCGTCCGCGACTATGAGCACCCCATCGACGGCTTCCGGGTGACCTGGGGCGAATGGGAGGACCGCACGGACGAGCCCCATGTGCAGGACATCAACGACCTGGGCAACGGGTGAATTGGAATTAGGAATTATGAATTATGAATTAGGAATTGAGATGGTGGGGCAGCACGCGAACGCACAAAAAAACAGTTCTTCACGTTTCCTTAGGAAGTGATCAACAATGTAGGTGGGAAGCCGCTTTCGCCCGCCGAAAGCGGCGCAAAGGCGCTGGGGGAAAACTACTGGAGTTTTCCCCCGTCCCCCTCCTGCCCCCAAGGTGTCGGAAAGGCGGCTGCATTCATGGGCGGCGACGTTGCGGAGGGTTGCTTGAATGAATAAGAACGA
>JAFXDB010000056.1 GCA_017516305.1 Clostridia bacterium
CCATCGCTTACAAGCCTATTGGGGAGATAACCTGTATTGACATTCAGCGATATGTAAATGACCTGACAAAGCGGGGCTATGGGCTATCAACCATCAAGAAACAGATGCGTATTGTGACGGCTCCGCTGAAACAAGCCTCCGCCCTTCACATTATCTCTGCTGACCCTGGCATTGGGATTCGTCTGCCCTCACGCTACAATGTGGCAAAGCCCGAAAGGATTGTTGAGGCATATACCGCACAAGAACAAACCGCCCTGCTGAATGTCATATCCAGCGGACGGCGAACAGGGTATTTTGCTATTATGCTGATGATTGAAACAGGCTTACGCGTTGGTGAAGTTCTTGCTTTGAGGTGGCAGGATGTCCAGCTCTCCCGCAAACGCATCAATGTCAGGAATACTGTTGTCAGACTGGCGAACAAAAAGAAATCGTTCGTTCAGGACAGCGTAAAGAGCGAAAGTAGCAGGAGAACTATTCCCCTCACAGCGGAGGCAATCAAGATATTGGAGAAACAATATTCCAGAAAGAGGAATGAATGGGTTTTCACCAATGACGATGGCGAACGACTCTCTTACGAGGCATTGCGATACCAGACGCGAAAGGCTTGTATGGAAGCAGGGATAGAATACAGAGGGGAGCATGTCTTTCGACACACATTCGCCACGAACTGCTATCACAAAGGCATTGATGTGAAGATACTTTCACGCCTCTTGGGTCATGCTGATGTGAATATCACCTATAACCTTTACATTCACCTGTATGGTGATGGGTTTGATGAAATGTATGACGCTTTGGTGGGGAATGGGTGATAGCATAAAAAAAGAACCAGTCTCTTCCGAAACTGGTTCTTCTGGCAGGGGCACTAGGACTCGAACCCAGAACAAAGGTTTTGGAGACCCACGTGTTACCATTACACCATACCCCTATGTCGCCAGGCGACTTTTATATAGTATCACATTTTCGGGGGGATGTCAAGCAGAATTTGAAATTTTCTGCAAAAATCCTCTTCCTTTTATCTATTTACCCGGGTCTCGTCAGAATGATGAAGCAAACGGCCGCCCGTCTGCAGCAGGGCGGCCGTCGCTTATGTTACTGGAAATAGAGCAGCAGCTCCATGGGAAGAATCTGCAGCAGGCGCATCGCCAGCTCTGCCCCCATCGTCCATGACAGTTCATTGATCTGGGTCTGGTCGGCAGCTGCCAGGCTGTACAGCGTCAGGCTGTCCGCATCGACCGCCATCGGGCTGCAGGGCGCCAGCAGGGCATTCTCCGTCATCCACAGCTTGCCATTGCGGGTATAGGTGGTGGTGTTGGCAAAGCGCATGCCGGGAATGTACAGGCCCTGATTCTCCGTCTTGTCGATGATCAGCGTGTCACCGACGCGCGTGGAAACCGCCGTCTTCCAGGACAGACCGCCGCTCTGCATGCCGATGTCCGCCGTCCACTGGGCGGTGAAACGGGTTTCCGTGATGTAGGCAGACGCCATGGAAAAGTCCAGGTTCTTCTCCGCTGTAAATTCCTTGATAGTACCGGACAGGCTGTACTTCGTCACCCCGTCGGCGCCGGTCTCCTCCGCCCATGCAATGTCATGGACATGCCAGTAATTCACCGCATCCATCGGCAGCCCCGCCACGATGCGCAGCCCATTCTCGCTGATCCCCACGGACAGCGTCGCCAGCTGGCTCTCTTCCTTCATCACCGTCAGGGACAGGCCAATCAGCACATGATTCGCGTCGCGGACAATACGCAGGATATACCGGTGCGCATTTTCCTCGGCCGCCTTGGCATGCAGGGCCGAGAGCTGCTCCAGCAGGGCGTCGCCGTCCATCCCCAGGCAGACGCCCAGGTAGGTCACCACATTCCCCGCCTGGCGCGTCATCATCGCATCCAGGGCTTTGGCAATGAGCTGGTCATCCAGATACACCGTGTCGCAGTACACGCCGCCGGTGTAGGCGTCCCCGGCAAAGCAGCCGCGCGTCTGGACGATCTGGGCGCCGCTGAATGCCTCAAAGGCCGCCGTCAGCATCCCTGTGGCCAGTCCGGCCCAGTCCGTATTCTCCAGCAAGCGCTGCAGACGGACGCTTTCCTGGGTCGCCGCAGGAATGGAGAAGCCTGCACCGTCCAGCAGATCGCTGGTAAGGACGTATTCCTCTCCGGTCATCAGCAGGGACAGATCCAGCAGGGGTGCATCGTCAAAGAGCATATCCAGGTAGACGGCGTCCTCCTGGGTGGTCAGGCGAATATGGAAGCCGTCCATGAAATCCACAAAGGCGGCAGCGAGCTCAGCCTCATTCTCCGCCCCGGCAAAAATGCCTGTCTGACGGATGGCCTCGGCGGCAGCATCCGGTTCCATATCAACGGTCACGTCCAGACAGAAGGCTTCCGCAAGGGCGGCCGCCGGCAGGAACAGCACCGCCAGAAGCAGCGCCAGCATCCTTCTCATCATTCGCACACCTCCCGTCATGGTCACTGCGCAGGCGCAGCCAGGGTCGTCATGATCTGCTGGGCATGATTCATCCAGAGCGCTTTCAGCTCCTCGCGGCGCTCCTGCGTCATGGTCAGCAGGTTCTCCGTGGCGCCAGCGGGTACCGGGTCATGCTCCCAGCGCTCGGCCACCTTCAGGCTGGCGTTCAGTCCGAATTCGCCGTCCGCCAGCACCGCCTGAAGGACAATGGACAGCTGCACGGGGCTGCTCTTCTTTTCCATTTTGGTGAAGCCGATCCTGGCCGAGAAGCTCATGGGCGCAAAATCCACATAGGTGCTGTGGAAGGTATCCGCCTCGGACACCTGGGACAGATCGGGACTCAGCGTCAGCGCGAAGGCCAGGTCCTCATGGGTGTTGTACTCCTCGTCCTGGTACAGCACCGTTTCGGCGGAATAGGTGAACGCGGCTGACAGCGGGGCTTCCTCCACCCCAACGGCAGGCGTGATGCGAAGATAACCCGCGGTGTGCAGCTTTCCTTCTGCCTCCTCGCGCTCGTCGATGACGAAGCTCACCGTGCGCGCCGGGCTGGACAGGCTGATGGACAGATCATCACCGGCCTGACGGAAGGAAAGGCGATCAATCCCCGCAAAGGTATCCGTGGCAGGCAGCCCAAAGACGTCCGCCACCAGGGTTCCCAGGGCATCCGTCAGAGACGCAGGAATGGAAGCCAGCGGGAGGGAAATGCTCGTTGCCAGCGTCTCGCCGCGGGCAGACACCTCCCTCTCCAGCAGGATGCTGCCGCTGATGGGGGCGTGGTCAATGCAGTACTCGTAGAACCAGAGCATGGCGGGGTTGGCGTACAGGGAGCGCTGCTCAGCCGTCAGGTGGGGGAAAAGGAGCATCAGCAGCTCGCTGTCGGAGAGCATGACGCCGATGAGGTACTTCGCCTCGGCCTTCATCTCGTCCACAGGGATCTCATAGGAGGTACGCAGCGTCATGCCATCCTTGCCGGTGACTACCGTGGGCGTGGCATAACCGGAAAGCCACATATCCAGCAGCGTCTCGTACTTCGCCATCACAGGCGCCCATTCCGCCTCCCAGGCTTCGTCGCCCATGGAGAACAGACTTGTCAGCGCAGACCAGGCCGTGGCGTTGCCGCCGGTGGGCTCGGTCACGCCCATGGGGTCAAAGGCAGAGAAAAGGTGCAGCCACTGGCCATCCAGCACCTGATAGGGCAGATTTACGTCCTTCACAGGCAGATTCAGCAGCGTATCCGGCAGCAGCGCGGACTGCACCAGTATGCCATCCGGGGAGCCGAAGACGCAGGTCAGCGCCTGCTGCTCCCCCTGGGCGTCCTTGACCCACATTTTCATCTGCCAGTCATTGTTATCATCGACCATGGCCGCCAACGCACCCTGCTTCTCGCCGATGATGCGGACCTGCAGCTTGGTACCCGCAAAGGGCAGCAGCAGCTCCACCCAGTCCGCCACGCCGGAGGCCGTGATCTCCACCGTGCCGCGGAGGCCATTGCCGCCGGTGACAAACTGCTGACGGAAGAGCTGCGTGGGCATATAGTCGTACGCCATCGCCGCCGGAGCTGCCAGCAGCAGACAGAGCAGCATGCACAGGAAACGCTTCATAAACAGTTGCCTCCTTTACTCAAGCACAACGATATTGGCTGCATCCGTGATGCGCTGGATCTGCTCCGGCAGCATGTCACGGAAGAACCAGTCTGCCGTGTCGCCCAGGAGCATGATCAGCGGACGCACCAGCGATACGGCCGCGCCATACGTCACATCGGCCTGCAGCACCGCCAATTCCTCAGCGGAGAGCTGATCCAGGTCGATCACCTCTTCTCGCTCCTGCCAGATGACGCCCGCGAAGGGGTACATGCCGATATGCAATACGGCGCTGTCCAGCACATCCTTCCCGTTCAGGGTGCTGACGGTGACGCTGCCGGTGATCACCGGCGAGCCGTTTTCCGCCGACAGGGTCATTTCCGGGGCGATGCGTACGCCGTCGAAGGCGTCCTGTCCGGGGAGCTTCTGCTGCAGGGTCACTTCGCCCGTCACCACGTCCGCCGAATCCGTGGCGGCATTCACCAGGCTGAAGTCACCCTTGCGGGTGGTGGTCTGCTTATCGGCAACGACCGTATAGGTGAAGGAACCCTCCAGCTCCCAGGCGCCCTGCTTGTTCTTTGTCAGGACACGCTCAAACTCCAGATTGTTCTTGTTGGTGCCGGATTTGGCCGGGGACGTAAGCGTCACCTCGTCCCGGTACGCCACGTCATCACGGCGCATGCGCCAGACCAGCTTCACCGTGCGCAGATTCCCCTCCGGGCCGCAAGTTCCGTTGTACTCCATGCGCAGGGGGACGCCGTTTTCATCCCGGTAAACGCGCAGGGTCTGCTTGCCGGAGAAGGTCAGACCGGAGAGGATCTCCCGCAGCCAGCCCTCGGGGCAGTTGTCCAGCAGCATCGGCAGCAGGATGTCCACCTTGTTGGCGGAAATGGCATAATCCGTACAGGTGCGGGCCAGGCCCATGTCGGTGATGGCGGTTCTGACATTCTTGCGGTTGCCGTACTCCGCCAGGGGCTCCTCCAGGGCCAGCAGCAGCGTCCAGCCGTCCTCCAGCAGGGTTTCCGCTTCAGCGCTGAGGCCGTAGGGCATGGAAAAGGCTGTGGAGCCGCCCAGCAGCTTTCCCATCGGGTCATCGCCCGCAGCAAAGGACATCTGCGACATAAAGGACAGCTGCGCCTCGCGCCCGCGGACGGCCATGGTCATCGCTTCCGTCGCGCCCACAAGGATGGTGACGCTCCCCTCCTCGCCGGAGGTGCGGATGCGCATGGTCAATTCGTCCGTCACCTGACGCAGCATGGCCAGGCGCTCCTCGTCATAGGGCATGCAGCTGGTAACATCGGCCTTGACGACCACCTCAGCCGGCATGCCGGTCAGCAGGGGCATCCAGCCGTCTGCATGCTGCAGGAAGGGCACCTCTGCCGCGGCAGAGGAAAGGAGAGAAATCAGCACGATCAGGGAAAGCAACAGGGCCAGTCCTCTGCGGACATAACGCATGGGACGTCACCTTCCTTTCAGGTTGGGTCAATCATTCGGGTCGGGCCGTCCCGGCAAAGGCATACAGGCGGGCCTTGACGTCCTCCGGGTCGGTCAGGGTATTGATCACGCCGCGAAGCTGGGAGGCGCCGCGAAGGCCGGTGACATACCAGCAGACATGCTTGCGCATCTCGTTGACCGCCACGGCCCGGGGCTTCCAGCCCAGCAGCATGTCATAATGCCGGATGGCCATGGCGATGCGCTCCTCCACCGTGGGCGGCGTCCACGCCTCCCCTGCCAGCTTCGCCCTGATTTCAGCAAAGAGCCACGGGTTGCCCATCGCGCCCCGGGCGATCATCAGGCCATCCACGCCTGTCTCGCGGACGCGGCGCAGCGCGTCGTCTCCGGTAAAGATGTCGCCGTTGCCGATGACCGGGATCCTGACGGCCTCCTTCACCCGGCGGACATAGTCCCAGTCCGCTTCGCCCGCATATTGCTGGGCACGGGTACGGCCATGGACGGCAATCTCGCATACGCCGCAGTCCTCGGCCATCTTTGCCATGTCAACAACGTTGATGGAGGTGCTGTCCCAGCCCAGGCGCATTTTGACAGACACGGGCAGGGGGCTGGCCTTCACCACCGCACGCAGGATGGCTTCCGCCTTCTCAGGCGTCTTCATCAGGCCGCTGCCTTCGCCGCTGCAGGCCACCTTGTGAGCCGGACAGCCCATATTGATGTCGATGGCCTCGAACCGGTTCAGCTCCGCCATCTTCTCCGCCGCCCGGGCCATGATGTCCGCCTCCTTGCCGAAGAGCTGCACGGCCAGGCGCTTCTCTGCCGGGTGGCGGACGATGAGGGACTGGGTAGCATAGTGATCCTTGGGCGCGCAGAGGTAGCCCATGGCGCTGACCATCTCGGTGGTGGCCATGTCGCACCCCTGCTCAAAGCAGAGCAGGCGGAAGGGCCAGTCGGTGATCCCCGCCAGAGGGGCGAGGCGGACGGTCATCATGCCTGGCTCCTCCTGGGGAACAGTGCAATGCGGGCGCCGGTCTCCGCGTAGGGCACAAGGCTCACGGTGCGCAGCGCCCTGCCGCTGGCGGCGGGCAGCACCGGCACATCGGCGGGCACGTCGCCCCTGCGCTTCCAGTCGGCAGCATCCACCAGGGCCGTCACGCCGTTTTCGCCGCCCTGGACGGACACCAGGCTCACAGCCCAGTCCTCGCCAGCCGGCATGCACATGACCTTCGCACCCTTGAGGACATACGCGCCCTGGTGATGGCCGTCCACCACGCGCAGGGTCTCCTCCAGATGAATGGAAATGACGTCCCCATCGTGCCAGGTGCGGTCAATCACCAGTGCAGATGCGGTTGCATCCTTGCCGGGGTCGCTCTCCGCGCCGTTGACCGTGATCTCCACATTGCGGGCCCAGACAGGCAGACGGAGGGTCACGGCAGCCTTCAGCTCCTGCTTGCAGCCCACGCCGATCTGGCACTGGCCCTCGCGCATGCGCAGGGTCAGCACCATCGCCGCGTCACCGACAGGCACCTGATAAACGCCGGGGATATACATGCCCACCGCAAAGCCGTTGGGGCGGGCCATCACCGCGCAGGAAGCCACGGCCGCCACAGCACGCGCCATGCGGTACAGGGCGCGCTTGTCATGGTCGGGGGCAATGCGGAAGCAGTCAGCCGTGCCCGGGTGATCGGTCAGGGCATTGACGTGCTGGAAGGGTGTCACGCCGTTTTCCTCAATGGCAGCGGGCATGGCATTCAGGGCAATGCGCTCCAGCGCCTCGAAGGCCCAGTCATTCTTTCCATAGGCCGCCGCACCGCACAGGGTCTCCGCCCACGCGCCCACAGCCGCCGCGCTCACCGGCGCAGAGGGCGAGGTGCCCTCCAGCAGCTCATCGCTGGTCAGGCCGCCGCAGATGGCGCCATGGTGGCGCTGCAGCTTCTCCCAGCCGTTGCGGGCCGCATTCATCTCCGTCGCCGAACCGGAGACGCCGCCGCGCGCCAGACAGGAACGGGCGCCGTCCGCCAGCTGCTCCGGGCTGTTGGTGCGGATGAAATGGGTATAATACCCTTCCCGGCTGCCATTTTCAATGCGCAGACAGGTTTCCAGCTCTTCCCTTGTGATGGTGCGGCTGGTGGGGCGCTGGCTGTTCAGGGTGTTCAGCACGCCGGACCAGTTCATCGTCTGCTGGCTCAGGCGGCTGACCATGGTAAGCAGCGCGGGCTTGCCGGTGACGCGGTAGACCTGCTGCAGCAGCTCCAGGAGATCGGCAGGGTTGGCCCAGATCTCATCATCCGCCAGCAGCGTCTCCCAGTTGGCATGCGCCCAGGCGCACCAGTGGCTGACAGGCTCCAGCAGAGGCATCCGCGCCTCGAATTCATACAGCGCCCAGCAGGCGCGCAGCACAGCCACCGCGTCGCTTAGGGGCATAGCAAAGGAACCGTCCGCCTGCTGCATGGCCGCAGCGCGGCGGATGGCCTGGGCAGCGTCGCTGTCGGAGGGGTTCGCCTGCACCAGGCAGGTCAGGCGGAACACGGGCTCCAGCGCTGCGGGGGCAGTATCGCCCTGTAGAAGCGCATGGAGCTGCTTCACCTTCTGATGCTCGGTGCGCACCATACCGGCGCGCAGAGCCTGACTGTTCATGGCCGTCAGCGGGGCCTTGTCAAAAATCGGCTTCAGGGGCATAATCGTTCCTCCAATATGTCAGCGCAAACTGCGCATAATAAACCAACTGTAATTATAGCGCATTTCTTTTCAAACTGCAATGATTATCCTGCAAAAAAGCAAGAACTGCCCCCGGAAAAGAGCAGTTCTTACATATATTACGGAATCTCCGGCTCCTCCGGCGGGATGTAGCGCACGCCCAGCTCCATCAGGGCCCATCCGGCATGCTCCGCCACCGCCGCCGAGGGAGATCCCGCATGCCGCCACAGATGCGGGATCAGGTCGCGCCGTCCGGTGACGCCGGCAATGATGCAGGCTCCCATCAATAGCCGGTTGGGCATCGTCACCGTCGCCCCGATATGCCTGCGCAGGGCCACGGCGGCCTCCTTGGGGCTGCGCATGATCTCCTCCAGCGTCACGGGCATGGGCGCGTTCTCCCCCTCCGGGGCCGGGTTGTGGGGACAGCAGCGCTGGCATTCGTCGCAGCCGATGAGGCGCGTGCCCATTTGGCGGCGCACCTCCTCCGGATAGACCGTCCCGCCCACCTGCCAGTTGCGCAGGCACCGTTCCCGATGGAAAACACCGCCCTCCAGGGCATTGGTGGGACACGCCCTTTCACACAGGTGACAATCGCCGCAGCGCAGCGGGTGCTCCTCCGCTTCCAGATGATGGGTGGGAGCCATGGCCGGGGTGACGGTCAGCATCTGCACATGGAAACGGCTGCCGCAGCCGCTGAGGGAGGAGATGGTGTTTCTCCCCTGCGCAAAGCCGGGGAGGCGGGCAAAAATAGGCTTCAGGCGGATGTCCTCGCGCCAGATGACGCCGTCCCCGCTGTGCCGCCGGGCGATATTATCCGCCGCCACATACGCCGCCTGGGAGGCAAAATAGTACGGATGCACCCAGGCCTCCCCGGTCATGGGCGTCCTTTCCGCCGCGTATGGCCACAGCGCCAGAACAAGGCTGCCGACGTCAGGCACACCGCATTCCGCGCCGTCCAGCACGATCACCCTTGCAAAGCCTGCATCCTGCAGTTCCTGTACGATGTCCAACCCATCATCCCCCTGCAAAAAGAGGGAGCACAACGGCTCCCCCTCTGTTGAATGAAATCTTACTTGGTGCCAAAGAGGCGGTCACCGGCGTCACCCAGGCCAGGCACGATGTAACCATGGTCGTTGAGGTGGCTGTCCAGACCGGCAACATAGATGTCCACATCCGGATGATCCTTCTGCACGCGGGCAATGCCCTCGGGCGCGGCGATCAGGTTGACGAGGCGGATGTGCTTGCAGCCACGCTTCTTGATCATGGTGATGGCGTCGGAGGCAGA
>JAFXDB010000057.1 GCA_017516305.1 Clostridia bacterium
CATCTTCTACCTGCCCAAGGAGACTAACTGGTGGGGCCCCGCCGGTCAGACCGGCCCCTGCGGCCCTGATACCGAGATGTTCATCATCCGCGATCAGGAGCCCTGCGGCCCCGATTGCTCCCCTGCCTGCGACTGCGGCCGTTATCTGGAGATCTGGAACGACGTGTTCATGCAGTACAACAAGCAGAAGGACGGCACCTTCATCCCCCTGGAGAAGAAGAACGTCGACACCGGCATGGGTCTGGAGCGCACCATCTGCGTGCTGAACGGCAAGAAGACCGTCTACGAGACCGACGCCTTCTCCGGCATCATCGCCAAGATCGCCGAGCTGTCCGGTCACACCTACGGCGAGAATGAGCAGCTGACCCGCGCCTTCCGCGTGGTGGCCGATCATCTGCGCACCTCCACCTTCATCCTCGGCGATGACCGTGGCGTGTCCCCCTCCAACACCGATCAGGGCTATATCCTCCGCCGCCTCATCCGCCGCGCCGTGCGCTTCGGCATGCAGCTGGGCATGGAGGAAGGCTTCACCGCCGAGATCGCGCAGGTCGTCATCGATCAGTACAAGGACGTGTATCCCGAGCTGACCCGCAACAGCGCCTTCGTCATCGAGCAGCTGAAGCTGGAGGAATCCCGCTTCGCCCGCACCCTGCGGCAGGGCGAAAAGGAATTCGACAAGGTGTACAACAACACCCTGCGCGCCAAGGCGCTGATGGAGTCCATCCTCGCCGCGGAAAACAAGCCCGCCTTCGTGAAGGAACTGGCTGCCGCCAAGAAGCTGCCGCCGTCCCCCGACAATATGCCCATCATCACCGCTGAAGGCGAAGACGCCATCGTGGCGGCTGTGAACGCCCGCCTCGCCGCCCTCGATACCCTCGACGGCCGCAGCGCCTTCAAGCTCTACGACACCTACGGCTTCCCCATCGAGATGACCATCGAGCTGGCCGCCGAAAAGGGTCTGAAGGTCGACAAGGCCGACTTCGACGAGCGCTTCCGCCAGCATCAGGAAAAGAGCCATCAGGGCGCCGAGCAGAAGTTCAAGGGCGGTCTGGCCGATCACAGCGAGCAGACTGCCAAGCTGCACACCGCCACCCACCTGCTCCATGCCGCCCTGCGCAAGGTGCTGGGCGATGAGGTCGCGCAGAAGGGTTCCAACATCACCGCCGAGCGTCTGCGCTTCGACTTCTCCTTCGGTCGCAAGATGACCAAGGAAGAGCTGGTCGAGGTGGAAAAGCTGGTCAACGAAGCCATCGCCGCCAAGGCCCCCGTGGTCTGCGAGGAGATGACCGTGCCCGAGGCCAAGGCGAAGGGCGCCATCGGTCTGTTTGAATCCAAGTACGGCGAGAAGGTCCGCACCTACAAGATGGGCGAGTTCTCCTTCGAAATCTGCGGCGGTCCCCACGCCGAGAACACCGGCGATCTGGTCTCCTTCAAGATCCAGAAGGAAGAATCCTCCTCCGCCGGCGTGCGCCGCATCAAGGCCACCATCGGCTAACGATTTCGTTCAAACGGCAAAGCCATTTGAACGAGGTTGCGCTCCCATACAGACAGCTTTTACTATGAGGACGGTCACGCGCCGTCCTCTTTTTTCCGATATGCAAGGAGGTTCTCCATGTCGACCCGCACCAGAGATATGACCGTCGGCTCACCCGGACGGCTGATCTTCTCCTTTTGCCTGCCGATCATCGCGGGCAATATGTTCCAGCAGTTCTATTCGCTGGTGGATACGCTGGTGGTGGGCCGCGTGGAGGGCGTGACAGCGCTGGCAGCAGTGTCCTCCGCAGGCTGGCTGGACTGGTGCGTGCTGTCGCTGGCCATGGGCCTGGCTCAGGGCTTTGCCATCGAGATCGCCCAGCGGTTTGGCGCAGGCGATGAAAAGGGGCTGCGGCGCGCCGCCGGGCAGAGCCTGCTGCTGGCAGGCACGGCGGTCGTCGTGATCGAGACGCTGGTGCAGCTGCTCCTGCGTCCTGTCCTGAATCTGCTGCAAACGCCGGCGGAGACCTTCCCGCTGACGGAAATGTACCTGCGCATCCTCTTCGGCGGGCTCATGCTGATGATGGGCTTCAACCTGTTTTCAGGCTTCCTGCGCTCGGTGGGCGACAGCCGTACGCCGCTGATCGCCATGACCACCGCTGCACTGTGTAACATCGGTCTGGACGTGCTGTTTGTCGCCGTCTTCCGCTGGGGCGTGGCGGGCGTGGCCATTGCCACCGTGCTGTCCCAGGGGATCTCCTGCACCATCTGCCTGATCGCCCTGATCCGGCTGCCTGTCATGCGCATCAGCCGCAGCGACCTGCGTCCCGATCCCGCCTGTATGCGCCGCCTGATGGCGTTGGGACTGCCCATCAGCCTGCAAAATGCCACCATTTCCATTGGCGGACTGGTGCTGCAGGGCGTGGTGAACGGCTTTGGCTTCATCTTCATGGCAGGATACAGCGCCGCCTCCCGCCTGCAGGGGCTGGTGGAAGTGATGGGCGTGTCCCTCAGCGCCGCCATCACCGCCTTCGCCGGGCAGAACATGGGCGCCAACCGCCTCGACCGGGTCAAGCAGGGGCTGCGGCATTCGCTGCTGATCGGGCTGGCCATGTCCGCGCTGATCGCCGCTGTGATCGCCCTCTTCGGCAGAGGGATCCTCAGCCTCTTTGTGGAGGATGATCCCGCCGTTGTGGAGCAGGTGCTGACCTTCGGGCACCGGTTCCTGCTGGTGATGAGCGCCGGTCTGCCGGGGCTGTATGTGCTGTTCGTATACCGCTCCACGCTGCAGGGCATGGGCGATACGTTCATCCCCATGCTGTCGGGCGTGGCGGAGCTGGTGATGCGCATCGGCGGCGCGCTGCTGCTGCCGCTGCTGATCGGCGAGTGGGGCGTGTATTTCGCGGAGATCAGCGCATGGATCGGCGCGGCGGTGCTGCTGGTGATCGGATATTACTACCGGCTGCACCGGATCGAAGCGGCGAAAACCAACTGAATGAAAAGAGCCCAGTCCGAGGCAAACGTCCTGGACTGGGCTTTTTTGTTGCAGGGAGGCAAGGATTTCGCGCCTGCGGGCGCGAGCCGGGGGCTTTGCGGTCGCCCCCGACACCCCTTCGCAGCGCCCATTTTTGTTAATGGGCTGTGCCGGAACAAAAAAGTTGCTTCACCCGCGTCGCGGCGCATCTGTCATGCGCCGTGACCCCTGCACCAGGAGCCGTTGCGAAGCAACGCTCCCTCAACCCAAGTTACATGATACCCGAATGGGATTCTTAAGGGTCGAAGACCCTTAAGCAGAGTCCAGAGACAGAGTCTCTGGCGGGGTCAGGGGCAGAGCCCCAACCAGCCCCCCTCTCATCCCATCCTCCACGGATAGAAAACACTCCACCTCCATATACTACCCCCGGCTTGGCATTGTCAACCAAATGTGCTACAATAGCGCACACAGTACAGGAGGTGCAGGATGGAAAACGGCACGATGCTGCAGGGGTTTCAGTGGGAGCTGCCTGCTGATGGGCGGCTGTGGCGTCAGCTGGCGTTCAAGGCGATTGCGCTGCGCAGGCTGGGCTTCACAGCGGTGTGGCTGCCGCCTGCCTTCAAGGGCGCCGGCGGTGCTTCTGACG
>JAFXDB010000058.1 GCA_017516305.1 Clostridia bacterium
ATTGATTTCTCCCGGTTAAACTGGCGATAACGGGCAATGATCGCTTCCTGCCTGGCGATCTCCTTCTGCTGGAGCTCATATGCCTTCATGCTGATCTCAAAGCGTTCCGTCCGCTGGGCAATATAAGATGTATAGTTTCCGTCGTAGCACTCGGTCACGCCCAGCAGCAGCTCGCACATCCTGTCACAGACGTGATCCATGAAATAGCGGTCATGGCTGATGAGCAGCACCGCGCCCTTGTAGGTGCGCAGATATTCCTCCAGCCAGGCAATGGATTTCAGGTCGAGATGGTTGGTAGGCTCGTCCAGCAGGAGGAGATCCGGCTCGGTCAGCAGCATGCGGCCAAGACACAGCCGGGTACGCTCACCGCCGGAAAGGAGGCTGGCCAGCTGACCCTGCTGCTCCTTGCGGAAGCCCAGGCCCGCCAGCACGCCCTGCACCGTGGAGCGCCAGCCATAGCCGTTGCGGCGCTCAAACTCCTGCGTCAGCTGGTCGTACTGGTTGCCCAGACGGGTCAGACGCGTCAGGTCGTCGGCACACTCGGCCATCTGCTCCTCCAGCTCGCGCAGCTGCTGCTCCATCTTCACCACCGGCTCAAAGACGCTTTCCAGCTCCTCCAGCACCGTGCGGCCCTCACCCACCGTGCCCTGCTGGGCCAGGTAGCCCAGGCGCAGACCCTTCTGCATGGTGATGATGCCGTCGTCCGCCGACTCCACCCCCGCGATGATCTTCATCAGCGTGGACTTGCCGCAGCCGTTGACGCCGACCAGGCCCATGCGCTGTTCGTCCTGCAATACGAGGGACGCGTTGCGCAGCACCTCATTGGTGCCGAAGCTCTTCTTCACGCCCTGCAGGGAAAGCAGGATCATCTCCTTCACCTCTCAGCTTTCGTCATGTCTTCTCAAAAAGCATGTGCCGCAGCCAGGCCGCCGGCACACATATATAATATAGAAGAAAGTGCATACATCACATCAGATACGGCAGCGCCATCGCCGCCAGGATGGCTGCGCACAGCAGCCCCTCCCCTGCCGGAAGGCGGCGTTCCCTTCCCCGGGGCAGGGTCAGCAGCAGCGCGATCACCAGCGCCGCCAGCAGCAGTCCGCAGAGCCACGCCGGTACCGCGCCGACCTCCATCCCCACCAGCGCCATCAGGTTGAACGCCAGATGCGCCATGACCGGCACGGTCATCCGGCCCGTATGCAGCATCAGCAGCGTCAGCACCAGGCTGATCAGCAGATGCCCCAGCAAACCGGCCAGGCTTCCGTGCATCAGCGCGAACATCAGCGTCGTCAGCACCAGCGCCTGCGTACGGGAGGCGACCTGCAGCAGGTTCGTCAGCAGCGCCCCGCGGAAGAACAGCTCCTCCGCCGCCGCTGGGATCACCACCACGGCCAGCACCATCAGCAGCCTGCCGCCCACACCCGCAGGCTCAGGCAGCATGGCTGACGCCGCGCCAAGGGTCTGCATCCACCAGGCATTCAGCGGCGTTGCCACCGTGCGGGTCAGCACCGCCGCCAACAGGCAGACCGCCCAGCTCACCCAGGGGATGCGCTTTTCCTCCTCCGTCCGCCATGACGGCATCAGGAGCCACCCCGGCAGGGCGAACATCATCACCGACTGCACCGCAGCGGCCATGTAGAAAACCTCCGGGGCCACGGATGCATCCGGCAGCAGCCGTTCCAGCATCATTGCCAGGGGAATGCGCACCAGCGTCAGCCCCAGCAGAACGCCCAGCGCCAGCCGGGCACGGTTCTCGCGGGTCATACGCCTGCCTCCAGGGTGTAGATGCTGCCCACCTGGTCGCGGCGGGCCACATCCAGGCACAGGTCAACGCCCAGGCGGACGCCCTCGCGCAGCATGCGCTGCTCACTGACCTGCAGGGCCAGCTGGGGCGTGTTGTTCTCCCCGCTCAGGTGGCCGAGGATGACATGCTGCGTCCCCGAATCCACCAGCTGCAGCAGCGCGTCGGCACAGGCGTCGTTGGACAGGTGCCCGTGGTTGGACAGGATGCGCTGCTTCAGCCGCTGGGAGTACTTGCTGTTCATGCGCAGCATATCCGGGTCATGGTTGCTTTCCAGCAGCACCAGGGAGCTGCCGGCCACGGCGTCGCGGATGGCCCGGGGGAAATGCCCCAGGTCGGTGGCGGTGGCGATGCTGACATTCCCGCCCCAGAGCCGGTAGCCTACAGGCTCAGCAGCGTCATGGGGAATCAGGAAGGGCACCACGCCGATGTCCCCCACATAGAAGTCCGCAAAGGGATCAAAGGTACGCCGGAGCTCCCCCGGCATATTGCCCAGCTTGTCCGTCATGGCTGCCCAGGTGCCCTCGGTGGCATAGATGGGCAGCTTGTACTTGCGGGCCAGCACGCCCGCGCCCAGGATGTGATCCGAATGCTCATGGGTGATGAGCATGCCGTCCAGCGTGGCGGGATCGACGCCGATCATGTCCAGCGCCTCGCCGATCATTTTCCCCGATTTCCCGGCGTCGATCAGCAGCCGCGTCCCGCCGTACTGCACAAAGAGCGCATTGCCGCTGGAGCCGGAAAACAGGGGGCAGAATATCATGTCCATATGTTGTGCAGGAAGTCCTTTCGTACTATCCGAATCGCGTACCAAAAGGCTCCCTCCCCGAGGGAGCTGGCATCACGCTTGCGTGATGACTGAGGGCGTCCCCCCTCACACATCCAGGTGCTTCGCCACCCGCTCCGCCTCCGGAGGCGGGGTCATGTAATCCGGGCCGAAAAGGATGGTCAGCACCTCGTCCCACTTGGCAGGGATCAGGCATTCCAGGCTCTCAAAGGGAACCTTCACCTTTTCCTCAAACTGTTCCGGATGCCAGATGTGCGTCATCAGCTCAAACGCGCCGTTGGACATGCACAGGTCGTGCCCGCCGTTTTTGACGCTCCGGCTGGCCTGTTCGTACCACCTGGCCTTGGTGGCGGTGGAGAAGGGCAGTCCCATCACATGGGTACCGAACAGCAGAATCCTGTTCTTCCAGCTGAAGCGGCTGTAATCCACGTTCTTCTTCATCATGCCCTGCAGCATGTGCAGCCGCAGGAACCAGAGCCTGCGCTTCCAGCCAGACTCCGGCACGGGGTCAAGGATGAAGAAATCGGTAAAGGCTGCCGCCTTTTCCGGGTCGCGGTTCATCACCCGGGGCGTCCAGGTGTCCAGGTAGGTCAGCTCAAACCGGCTGTCGCATTCCTGGGGATACACCACGCGGAACTTCTCAAAACTCTCGCGGGTCATCAGCAGATCGACGTCATCATCCCACGGGATGAAGCCCTTGTGGCGCACGGCGCCCAGGAGGGTGCCGCACATAAGGTTATACACAATGCCGTGCCGCTCGCAGACGGCGATGACGTCCCGCAGCTGCTCGATCAGCTCTGCATGGATTTCCGGCAGACTCAGCTTCTTTTCTTCCATTTCTTCCTTCATAACTCCTTTGTTCAGGGGTCAGTCGCCCCGCACAGTGATCAGCTGATTGGACACCAGCTGCCGGAGCATTTCCTGCTCCGCTTCGGTCATGGGCTGCCCCTGGCGGTACGCCGTGACAATGACACCCCAACCGCCCTGCTTGGTATAATACTCCTCGGCATACCAGCCGCTGGGCAGCTCATAGCAGAGATGGACATACACCTGACGCAGCTCCGTACAGGATTCCTGCAGCGTCACAGTGAATCCAGCGCTACGCTTCTGTTTCGCGCGGGATTCATAGAGCGACCGCAGGCCGCTGGCGCTCAGGCGCTCCATGTCGCCCGTGGCGCCATCGAAGAGCTGCCACTGCACGAACCACGCGCCATCCTCTGAAGCCGCTGCGCCGATCACCTCGCCCGCCGGAGCCTCCGGGGGTTCCGGCAGCACGTCGCACATCGCCATGGTCTCCGGCAGCGTCACCCGGATACTGACCCCCTTGGCAGACAAAACATCAACGTCTGCATTCACAGTAATGCACAGGCTGTCCGCCATGGTCAGCACACGCTCCAGCACATATTCGGAAGCATCCCCACCATACATGAACAGGCTGATCTGCACCGAATAGCCAGACCGAAGCGCCATCAGCGTCACAATATAGCAGGGCGCACCATCCCAATCCCAGGTTCTGGCGGCGAACTGCACGAACTCGCCGCCCGTGCCTTCATGGATAACGACCGTCACATCCTCATATCCGTCCAGCGCATAGCTTTCGGCCAGATAGGCGCAAAGCTCGGTCTGTTCATCCTCCGACATATCCTCCAGCGGATCCTCCTCCGAGGGCGATATGTACAAAAGCAGCTCACAGCCCCGTTCCAGATCGTACATCACTGCATAGGCGTCATTCTGCTCCATCCACGGCAGCAGCTCCCGCTGGCTCAGCCCCACACGGTTGAAGACAGACGCGCTGCTCTCGCGGGTCAGCAGGTAGAAGCCCTCCGGCGGCGTGTAGGTCACAACAGCATCCGGCAGTTCAACGATTTCCTCTGCCATTGCGGGAATGCAGAGCATCAGAAAGCCCAGCAGAAGCAGTACACATCGCTTCATTGACCTCCACCCCTCACTGTACAGGCGTGATCCACAAACTGTCCACGATGGACTCCACCAGCAGTGTCTGCTCCGGGGTGATCGTCTCTTCATAGGTAAACAGATACACGCTGACGACGTAGCCGCCCCTGACGGTCAGGTACTCCACCAGATAGTCGCCGGTGCCATCGCCAAAGTCTATCGTGGCCTCCGTGCGGACAAAGGTATGACCCTCGGGGGCAGCGTACACATCGCAGGCAAGCACATCGTATCCCTGGTCGGTATATGAATAGCGAATGCTGCCGCACTCGCGCTCCAGGCCGTATTCCGACATGTCATCATAATCTCCGCCCCAGCCCTCATAGGCCAGTACATGCATCTCGCAGGTGCCCGCCGCGTCGATGAGCAGCGCGTAAACATCGCATTCCTCCATCCACGCAACGATCTCCCGCTGGCTCAGGCCCAGGGCGTTGTAAGCCGATGCGCTCATCTCGCGCCCCAGGACAAAAGCGTCCTCCGGCGGGGTGAAGAAGAAGGAAACGCCGGGCATGCTGACGGCCAGGTCTCCATCCTCGTCGATCTCCGCCAGGGCAGCCGGAGTCAGCAGGCACAGGGCCAGCAGCATCGCCAGCAGCATCGCCAGCAGCTTCTTCATCATGGGTATCCCTCCTGTAACAGATCGTATCTACTACTATATGCGCGTCAGGATGCGGTTTTGTCTTACTTTCCCGGTTTACTCCGCCAGCCAGGCCAGCGTACGCTCGCAAATGGCGTTCATGTCCATCCGGTACTCCTCGCGCAGGTACTGCTGCGTACCGACGATGCAGGAGTACACATCCTCCATGCCGATGCGGTGGACACGGCAGCCCGCGCCCATCTCCGCCAGGGTCTCGCACACCGCGCCGCCCAGGCCGCCCACGATGGAATGCTCCTCCACGGTGACGATGTGGCGGAATCGCGTTGCCAGCTCCGCCAGCTTCTCCCGGTCGATGGGCTTGATGCACGGGAAGGACACCACCTCGGCGGACACGCCCTTCTGTGCCAGGAGGTCAGCCGCAGCCACCGTCTGGGTCAGGATGCCGCCCGCAGACAGCAACGCCACATCCTTGCCCTCCCGCAGGGTCAGGGCCCTGGGGGCATCATAATCCGCAATGGGGCCCGGGTGCAGGCAGGGCTCGCCGCCGCGGCCCAGGCGCAGGTAGCAGGTGCCAGGGGTCCTCAGCATCACCGGCACGATAGCCTCCACCTCATGGGGGTCGCCGGGGGTGAAGACCGTCACGCCTGGCAGCGCGCGCAGGATTGCCATGTCCTCCGTGGCATGGTGGGACATACCCAGGCTCCCGTAGACGAAGCCTCCGCCCACGCAGACCACCTTCACATTCGCGTCGTGATAAGCGCAGTCGTTACGGATCTGTTCAATGGCGCGCAAGGTCGGAAAGTTGCCGATAGAATAGGTCAGCACCGTGCGGCCCGTCATGGCCAGGCCCGCCGCCAGGCCCGTCATGGCCTGCTCGGCAATGCCCGCGTTAACAAACTGCTCCGGATAGGTCTCCCAGAAGGGCTTCAGCACGCCGAAGCCCAGGTCGCCGGTCACCAGCGTCAGACGGGGATCCTTCGCCGCCTCGCGCATCAGCGCACGGGTGAATGCATCTCTCATGGCCTCTGCGCCTCCAGTTCTTTCAGGGCCGCCTCGTACTCCTCCCCCTGGGGGGTGCGGTAGTGCCAGAGAATGTCGTTTTCCATGAAGGAAACGCCCTTCCCCTTCGTCGTTTCGGCGATGATGACGGTGGGCTTGCCCGTGCCGCGGTTGGCCTTTGCCTTTTCAAAGGCCGCCTGCAGCGCGGTGACGTCGTGGCCGTCCACCTGCATCACGTTCCACCCGAAGGCCGCCCACTTATCCGTGAAGGGCTCCAGGGCAATGGTGTTCTCGCAAAAATCCAGGGACTGCATGCGATTGTGATCCACCACGGCGATCAGGTTGTCCAGCTGATACTGGTGGGCCTGCAGCGCCGCCTCCCAGACGGAGCCCTCATCGCATTCGCCGTCGCCCAGGATGCAATAGACGCGCCAATCCGCCTTGTCCTTCAGGCCGCCCAGGGCCATGCCTGCCGCCACGGCCAGGCCGTGACCCAGGGAGCCGGTGGAGAACTCCACGCCCGGAACGCCCTTATGGCTTACATGGCCAGAGAGGCGGCTGCCGTTGGCATAGTGGCTGGAGAGCTCCTCCACGGGGAAAAAGCCGCGCTCCGCCAGCGCTGCATAGACCGCCGCGCCCGCGTGACCCTTGGACAGGACGAGCCTATCGCGGGAGGGCATTCTCGGCTCGGCAGGGTTCACATTCAGCACGCCAGTATAGAGCGTCGCCATGATCTCCGCGAGGGAAAAGATGGCGCCGATATGGCTGCCCCGGCTGATGTGGGTCATTTCCAGCCCATGGCGGCGGATGAGCCACGCCAGCACCCGGGGATCCCCCGTGTTGATGGGCGCGCCCCCGAAGGCCGCATGGGTTTTCTCGGTGTATGTCACTGCTTCTGCCCCTTTTCCTGCGCCATCTTCTTTGCCTTGCCGAACACGCCGCCGATGGTCTCGAAGAACAGCCCCGCATCCAGCAGGAAGCTCTGGTTCTTCGCATACTCCACGCGCAGGCGGTTCTTTTCCGGAAGGATGTACTTCTCGTAGTTCTCCACCGGGTTCTCCGTGCCCACGATCTCGTCCTGGGCGATGTACACGATGGAGGAGCGGTCGGTGATGCCGGGGCGCACCCACATGATGCACTGCTGCTCTGCGGTGTATGCATTGGTGTAGAGCAGCAGCTCCGGGCGCGGGCCCACAAAGGACATTTCGCCTCGGAGGATGTTGAACAGCTGGGGCAGCTCGTCCAGCTTGAGGCGGCGCATGATGCGGCCCGAGCGGGTCACGCGGGGGTCGTCCTTGGCCGTGCAGCCGCCGGTCTTGTCCGCGTCCACCACCATGGTGCGGAATTTCATGATGTAGAAGGGCTTGTTCTTATACCCGCCGCGCACGGCCTTGTACAGCACCGGGCCGGGGGAATCCAGCTTGACCCAGACGGCCAGGGGGATCATCACAATGCTGGCCGGAATGAGCATCACCAGGGCCAGCAGGAAGTCCATGGCGCGCTTGACCACCTTCGAATAAAAAGGGTGGGAAAGCGGGCCGTCCCAGCGGGGCAGTTCGGGGAGAGGAGGGAGCTTGGACATGAGGGGTCGCCTCCTGTTGTTGATGATGGATGGATCAGTTAGCGCTGAGCTGCTGCAGCACCTCATTGAGCCGTTCCAGCTCGTCCTGGGAATAGTACTGCAGCACGATCTTGCCCTTCTTCGCCGTGCCGGTGAGGGTGGCGCGCAGACCGAAGGTCTCCCGGCAGAGGGTTTCCAGCTCCGTCAGCTCCGCAGGCAGCTCACGCACCTTTTTTTCCGGCTTCGGCAGCTTGGCTGCATCCTGCTTGAGCAGCGCCGCATTGGCCTCCAGCTGACGCACGCTCCAGCCCTCGGCGATGGTGCGGCCAGCCAGCTGCAGCTTCATTGCCTCGTCGTCCAGGCCCGCCAGCACGCGGGCATGACCGGCGCTGAGGCTCCCCTGGCGCACCATGGCGATGACCGTCTCCGGCAGCGTCAGCAGGCGCAGGAGGTTCGCCACCGCCGGGCGGGACTTGCTCAGCCGCTGGGCGACGGTCTCCTGGGTGTAGCCACACTGCTTCATCAGGCTCTGGATGCCCTGGGCCACCTCGATGGGGTTCAGATCCTCGCGCTGTAGATTCTCAATCAGCGCAATCTCCATCTGCTGCACCACGTCCAGGTCGCGCACGATGCACGGCACAGCCGTCAGACCGGCCGCGCGGGCAGCCCGCCAGCGGCGCTCACCCGCCACGATCCGGTAGCGGCCGCCGCTCATGGGCGTGACCAGAATGGGCTGCAGCACCCCCTGATCCGCAATGGACTGGGCCAGCTGGGCAATGCTCTCCTCCGAGAAATCACGGCGGGGCTGATCAGGATTGGGGTCGATATCCCCGATGGCAATCTCCTGGCCCGCCCCGGGAACAGCGGTATCCAGTTCAGGCAGCAGGGCGTCCAGGCCCCGGGCGAGGCCGCGCGTCTTCTTAGGCACTTTGAAAACTCCCTTCGGTCGTTTTCTGAATTCAGAATGATGAATTCGGAATTCGGAATTTGGTTACAGTTCCATCGGAGTTACGTCCTTCGCAATGCAGCCGGACCATCCAGTCCAGCACTTTCAATTCCGCATTCCGAATTCCGAATTTCCTCAAAGTTTCCAGTTCTTGTCCACCTTGACCTTGTTGCGTTCCAGCACTTCCCTGGCCAGGGCCGCATAGGCAGCCGTGCCGGTGGAGCGCTTGTCATAAATATGGATGGGCTCGCCGTGGGAGGGCGCCTCGCCCAGGCGCACCGTACGCGGGATGACGGTTCCGTACACCTGCTTTTTGAAATGCTTCTTGACCTCGGCCACCACCTGCAGGCCCAGGTTGGTGCGGCCGTCCAGCATCGTCAGCAGCACACCCTCGATCTCCAGGCGGGGATTGAGGGTCTTCTTCACCCGCTGGACGGTCTGCATCAGGCTGGCCACGCCCTCCAGTGCGTAATACTCGCACTGGATGGGAATCATCACCCCGTCGGCAGCGGTCAGCGCATTGACCGTCAGCAGGGAGAGGCTGGGCGGGCAGTCGATGAGGATGAAGTCGAAGTCCTTCGCCACGGCGGCAATGGCCGTCTTCAGGCGGAACTCGCGCTTGTCCACATTCACCAGCTCCAATTCAGCGCCCGCCAGGCGGATGTCGCTGCCGGCGATGGAGAGGTTCTTGAAATCCGTCTTCTCCACTACGTCCTTCATCTGGATGCGGCCCATCAGCACCTCGTAGACGCTCTTGTCCTCCACCGCCATGCCCAGGCCGGAGGTGGTGTTGCCCTGGGGATCCAGGTCGATAATCAGCACCCGCTGCCCCATATCCGCCATGATGGCCGAGAGGTTGACCGCCGTGGTCGTTTTGCCCACGCCGCCCTTCTGGTTGATGATCGCAATCGTCTTCGCCATGGGTCATCACCCTCCTTTATCACCCTGTTTATGACACGCAAAATAACGAATGCCATATGCATTCACGTTACATTATACATTTCTTTCACGCAAATGTAAAGGGTGAATGCGCCGCGGCCCGAAAAGTTCCTTGCATTCCCTGCCCCCAGCATATATAATGTTGCTGAATCCACACAAGGGAGGCGGAATGTATGTCCACGCTGATCCTCACCGACATCCACGGCAACCTCCCCGCCCTGGAGGCCATCCTCGCCCACCCCGCCGCACAGGGCTGCGGCAGAATCGTCTCCCTGGGCGATCATGTCAACTTCGGCCCCCAGAGCCGCGCCGTGCATGACCGGCTGACAGCCCTGGGTGCGGTCATGCTGCTGGGCAACCACGAGGAACGCCTGCTGCACCCGGCGGACAGCCAGTTCGACGGCTACAACTGGCGACTGATGCGCTTCACCGCCCGGCAGATGGCGGGCATTGACCTGTCCGGTCTACCCACAGATCTGCGGCTGGGCAGCGCCCTGCTGACCCACGGCACCCCCGGCAACCCCTATCATCTGGTTCAGCCCTGGGAAGTGCCCGCCCTGCTCCCTGCCCTGCCGGAGGGCGTGTCCCTGCTGATTTCCGGCCACAACCACACCCCCTGGGATGTGCAGGGCAACGGCCGCAGATGGGTCAACCCCGGCAGCGTAGGCATGCGGGAGCTGGCACCCGGCGCATCCTGGCCCGATGCGCCCGGCGTCGCGCCCTTCCTGGTGCTGGACGGCGACGCCCTGACCCACCACACCGCCCGCTACGACGTGGCCGCCGTGGCCCGGGCCTTTATCGAAACCGGCGCTGCCGCTGTCGCCCCGGAACTGTGCCGCGCCGTGCTGCATGTCATGCAGACCGCCCAGCCCCAGGGCGCATCGGTGGTCATCCGCCATGTGAATGCCACCGCCGCCGCCACGGGCCTCACCCTGGGGGACGAGGCTGCCTGGCGCGCCGCCGACCTCACCTGCCCCTGGGCCGAGCCCATCCCCTCCCCCGAATTCTGGAAGCAACTGGAGGCCGCCTTATGAAGCCCCTGACCACCGATACCATCGCCGCCATCGCCACCGCGCCCGGAGAGGGCGGCGTCGCCATTGTCCGCCTGAGCGGCCCGGAGGCGGAAAGCATCCTGCTGCAGGTGTTCCGTCCGGCGGGCAGGAACGCCCTGCCCCTGACCAGCCATCTGCTGACCTACGGCCACGCTGTCTCCGGCGCGGAATCCATCGACGAATGCATGGCCGTGCTGATGCGCGCTCCCCGCAGCTACACCCGGGAGGACGTGGCGGAAATCCACCTGCACGGCGGCGCATACCTGAGCCAGCGGGTGCTCTCCCTGTGCCTGGACAAGGGCGCGCGGCTGGCCGAACCGGGCGAATTCACCCGCCGCGCCTTTCTCAACGGTCGCATTGACCTCAGCCAGGCCGAGGCTGTGATGTCCCTCATCGCCGCCCGCGGGGAACAGAGCCGCCGCGCCGCTATGCGTCAGCTCCAGGGCGGGGCCAGCGCCTTCATCCGCGAGGCTGCGGACGAGCTGTACGCCCTGCAGGCCGGGGTGGCCGCCTGCATTGACTATCCGGAGGAGATCGGCGAGGACGAAGCCGCAGCCGACCTCATCCCCCGTGCCCTGCGCCTGGCTGAATCCCTGGACGCCGCCTGTGACGAGCGCGCGGGCCGCATCCTGCAGTCCGGCCTGCAGGTAGCCCTGTGCGGTCAGCCCAACGTGGGCAAATCCAGCCTGCTCAATGCCCTCCTGGGCGAGGAACGCGCCATCGTCACCCCCATTCCCGGCACCACCCGCGATATGGTCACCGGCGATGTCACCCTGGGCGGCAGCGTCATCCACCTGACGGACACCGCCGGGCTGCACCATACCGACGACCCCGTGGAGCAGATCGGCGTCGCCCGCGCCCGCCAGGCCATCGAAGCCGCCGACCTGGTGCTGGCGGTACTGGACGCGTCCCACCCCCTGACGGACGATGACCGCGAGCTGCTGACCAGCCTGCATGGCCGCCCCTGCGCCGTCATTCTGGGCAAGGCCGACCTGCCCGCCGTCCTCACCCCGGCGGATGTGCAGCCCCTCCTGCCCGAGGCCCCCGTCCTGAAGCTCTCCGCCAACACTCCGGCGACCCTCGCGCCCCTGAAGACCTTCCTGGCCGAACAGGCAGCCGTCAGCGACCGTCTGGCCCTCACCCAGCCCCGCCACATGGCTGCCGCCCGCCGCGCCTCCTCCCATCTGCGCCAGGCGGCAGCCACCGCCCGCGCCCTCACCGTGGACATGGCCTCCCTCGACCTGCAGGCCGCCCAGCTGGCCCTGGCGGAGATCACCGGCGACGAGGTGGAGGAGCACCTGCTGGACCGGGTGTTCGGCATGTTCTGCGTGGGCAAGTGATATCTGCAAAACAACGCCCTATATCGTGGTGGATTATTCAGAACCAATGATTCACAACAAGATAAACGAGCATCTGGCGACTATGCCGGATGCTCGTTTGCTTATGCAGACCAATCACCAATGGGAGAATGTATCCCGTCTGCTTGATATACGGGGATTTATTGAACTGTGCTCAATTCAAAAATGCCACCTTCAAAAACGATATCATTCCCCTGAGCGTCTTTATAGAATGATACACTTTCTGTCCCGACCAGCTCAAATCCTAATGACTTCAGCAACGATACGGATGGTGTATTGCCCATACTGGTTCCAGCGGTAAACTTCGTGATTCCAAGCGTGCGAAGATAATCAAACAGCGCCCTGTGACTTTCCTTGGCATAGCCCATACCATGATAGTCAGAAAGAAAACAATAGCCTATTTCATAGCTGTCTCTTCTTATGTTAAAGGCAATATATCCGATGATCGTATCGCCTATGCAGATTGCAAAAAACATATGTTCAAGGCTGTCGCTGCATTTTGCCCACTTGCATACTCTCGCCCGCACATCATCATCAGCTGTGACATGAGGCATATCGTACTGCGCATATTCTGAAGCACTGAAATCCTTCCATATACATTGAAGACCTTTCCAATCTTCCTCTGTAACACGACGGATTGTCAATCTGTCTGTTTGAAGCTGCATGGCTGTTTCCACCTTATCAATCAGTTTTACCTTCGTTTCCCGTATACGCTCCGTTCTTGAAACATTCTGCAAAAAGCGAACTTTCTCCGTCATATTTTTGTACTTCTCCGTCCCGCATTGTGGATAACCCTCCGCAAGCTGTGGATAACCTGTGGATACTGTGGATTACCTTCGCCCGGTGTTCGCCTGCATTTGTGGATAACTTTTATGCAGCCCATGTGGAATTTACAATTGCAAACAACCCACATCCGACAATTTACACTGCATAGGCGGGGAAATCCTGCATAAAGGGCAGCTCGCTTGTGGATAAATCCGCCTGTGGATGGCGAATTAAGCGAACATCTACAGGATATCCACAAAGTTTGCCACAGCCCCTGTGGATAACTCACCCCTGCTCCAGCAGATATGCCAGCAGCGCCTCGCAGCCCTCCAGCACATCCCGGTAGCAGATATCGAACCGGTCGTTGTACCAGGGATCCGCCACCTCGCCGGGCCGGTCGGTGAAGTCCATCAGCCGATGGATCTTCCCCTCCGGGTCGCCGCCCAGCATGCGGCGCATGTTGCGGATGTTGGCGTTGTCCATACCGATGAGCAGGTCATAATGAGCG
The DNA here is from genome assembly GCA_017516305.1 of Clostridia bacterium. GTDB lineage: Bacteria > Bacillota > Clostridia > Christensenellales > Aristaeellaceae > UBA11524. Next base: position 13,265 of record JAFXDB010000058.1, read on the forward strand.
TAGTCCCGCAAGGTAAGCTGCCGGGCAGCGCGCTTTTCCACCGGAATCCCATGAGCCGCCAGCTCCCGGCGGGCCGGCGGATAAATGGGGTTGCCGATCTCCTCCGTGCTGGTAGCGGCAGAGGCCACCTCAAACAGATCAGTCAACCCCCTTTCCCGCAGGAGGTGCTTGAAAATCATCTCAGCCATGGGGCTGCGGCAGATATTGCCATGGCAAACCATCAACACCCTGATCAGCTTCACGCCGCATCCTCCCCTCCGCGCGGGATGATGAACCGCGCCAGCGCCGCAAGGCCACTGGTGACACACTTCAAGACAAGCATCGCCGCAAGACCCATCAGGACTGCACACAGCGTCTGTACCCAGGTAGCGGCGTACAGGCCGATTGTCGGGGTCAATGCCAGGCGTATTTCCTGGGTAAACAGGCGCCATTTGGGATCGAACAGGTACACGCCGAAGGTGCAGCTTCCCAGCACGAAGAGTGCCTTGGGCAGCCAGCCCTTGGCCGAACAACGGCTGAAGATGCGCTTTGCGCCGTAAAAAACCGTTGCCGCAGGAATCACAGACAGGCAGCCCATGTAGGCCTCGCGGTTGCTGTTCGTCCAGCCGCCGTCCAGCCCCTGGCGCCAGTGCATCAGTACACAGGTGAAGAAAATGGAAAGGATGCTCAGGAACAGGAGGATGTAGACAGTCTCCTCCCGCTCCTCCTCGGGCTGCAGGTTGTCGATATAGTAACCCAGCAGCGGGTAGACCACATAAGCCGCCGCAGTGAAGAAGCTGATGTAGGAGGTGTGTACCGCAGCGCCCCGGAAAATGGCGTAGTCTGCCGCCGGAAGCAGCTGCGCCGCCTGCCACACAATGACCACCAGCAGCATATCCCGCGCCCGCAGGCCCTGCGCCAGCTTGCGCAGAAGGGGCAGCAGCACCAGCATGCAGATATAGCTGTACAGATACCACAGGTGACCCGTCAGATCGTTCCGGTACAGGTGGACAAGGAATTCCCGCAGGGAAAACACGCCGTCCTTTCCCAGGGACTCCCAGTAGTAGAACAGCGAAACCGCCGCCAGAATTCCCGCAAAGCGCAGGATACGGCGCACAAAGGTCACGCCATAGGGCTCGTCCCTCCGCAGCAGCAGTGCGCCGGAGGCCATGAAGAACAGCGGCACGGCGATCTTGATGAATGCTGAAAACGCCAGCATCAGCGAATGCGCGGGCTCTGCCGTCACGTCCAGGTACATCTTGTACCCATTGTTGCCCGAATGGTTGAAGACAACCATCACGATTGCCAGAAGCTTCACCACGTCCAGGTAGACTTTGGGTTCCCGGGGGATCCGAAAGAGTTTCATGCGTACGCCCTCCGTGTAATCACATGCAGTCATTATAGCATATCTTCCAGGAAAGGACAATAGCTCCCCCGGACATGAAAGCCCCGGCTCCGTGCATCATGCCAGAGCCGGGGCGTCTCATTCAGTTATCAGCGGGTGAAACGGGACATGAACTTCCACGCCTGCTCACAGGTATGCTCGCGGCACTCGTGACCCTGACCGCTGATGCTGCCCAGGGCCGTGCGCTCCACGCCGTCGCGGCTGGTAAAGTACTGGATGGTCAGCACGCTGTCGCGGGCGGCGTCGTATATCTTTTCCACCCGGTCGCCGTCAATGCCCCAGACGGGGTTGACCCAGTCCTTCACATCCTCCAGCTTCACATCGTATGCCCGGTCAACACCGTTGACCTCAAAAACCCAGCGGATACGGTCAATGCACTTGTCCGCCTGGAAGGGCAGCTCCGGCAGGGGCGTGATCTCGCCGCCGGCGTAGAACACCGGCACGGGAACGCTGCGGTTGGGCGCCACCGGCGAGGGGCGGAAGTAGACATTGTGTCCCACGTCCACCGTGGCGCTCATGGGCGCCAGGGCCGCGAACACCTGCGGATATTCCTGGAACAGATCCCAGGTCTTGATGCCGCCCATGGAGAAGCCGCTGGCGTAGACGCGCTTCTCGTCGATGGGATACTTCTTCTTCAGCTCCTCCAGCAGGGCCACCACTTCCGTGGCCGTGCTGTTCATGTGGTTCTCCACGCACACCAGCAGGAAATCATTCCGGTGCGCCACGCGATACCAGCCCGACACATGGGCGATGTGCAGCGCCGAATCGCCGCCGCCGTGGGAAGCGATCACCACCGGCACCTTGCCGCCATCAAAGAGGCCCTTGTTGTACCAGGCGATGTAGCCAATCCGGTGGGTCTGCGTCCCTGCATCGTCACCGGCATTATCAGGCGCGGTCGGCACCACAGCATAGGAGGGCTCCTGCACCATGCCGATCTCGTCCATGTCGTCCTCGCGCTCCAGTACGCCGCACCAGCGCTTCCACAGGCGCAGGAAGCTGCGGTATTGCCCGTACGCATCCGCCTTTTCGCTCACCAGCAGATGCTCGCAGCCCTCGCGCAGGGCGGCGTTGATTTCCTCTCTGTTGCCGACGGACACCACGGGAATGTCGCTGCGTTCGACCTTCGGGATGACGCTCAGGCTTTCCAGCGTCACCGCCGTGGGCGTGATCTCGCCCGGGCCCCACAGGTACAGGCCCTGCAGGGTTCTGAGGCAATGGGAGGCAATGAAGTCCGCCGCCCTGCCCGTTCCATAGAGGAGGGTGCGGAAGATGGCGCCGCGGATGAACAAATCGCCCCATACCTGCCCGAACCGCTCCTTGCTGCGGAAGACGCCGTCCCGGTAGTACGGGCCGATGCGGCTTTCCGCCACCAGGTCGATGAAGAGCTGCGCATCCGCACCGTCCCAGCCATTCTCCCCATTGGGATAGACAAAGACCACGCTGGAGGAGGTCTCCTGGGCAATGCGTGCAAAGCCCTTCTCCACCGCAAAGGCCGCGGCCTCCGCCATGGTCATCTCCTTTTCCTCAAACACCAGCAGGTACGGCGCCCCGAAGCCGAAGTTGATCAGATCGGCCAGCGGCGCCCCCTGGGGAACATACACCTTCACGCGGAAGCGCTCAAAGCTGTGCTGCCACATCTTCGCGCCGTAGAGATCCCCCGCCACCGGGGTTACTTCCGGAAACTGCCTCATGCCCATTTTGTCCTCCTCCTGTTCTTTGATGCCTGTCTCACGCTGTTTTCCAGCAGCTGCGTCGGCAATGCCTCCCAGGGCACACCGCTGCGCAGTCGCTCATTCGTCATTCCTTTCGGGATGATACAGAATATACTCAATGGAATTCTCCACCGTATCGTACCGCGTTTCAAACTTCGTGGTTCTGATATAGCGGAAGCCGCACTTTTCGATCACGCGTCTGGAACGCAGATTATGGTCAAAATGACCGACAATAATGAAATCAAGCTTCTCCGCACTGAAAAGCCACTCAATGACCGCCCTGACCGCCTCGGGCATGATGCCCTGCCCCCAAAAGGCCTTGGACAGCACATAGCCGATCTCCCGCCCCTGCAGCGCGTCCAGCTCCGGATAGTTTTCCTCGATGTACTCCTCAATGCCCAGGGAACCAATCACCTTTCCCCGATGTTCCAGGGCAAAGACATGCTTCCCCTGTATGAAGTGAGAAAGGATGCTCCGGGATTCCCCGATATCGCAGTGAGGCTTCCAGCCTGCCATCTGACCGACGCCATCCACACTGGCATATTCGTAAAAATCGTTCAGGTCCGATTCTCTCCAGGGGCGCAGGATCAGACGGTCCGTAGTCAGCACCACATGGGTGATGTCGATCGGCTTGTTCATTCTCTTCCCTCCTGTTGCAAACCGGCGGACGCAGGCTTCTCACCGCACCCGCTGCAGCCATTGCGCATAGGCACCTTCCAGCACCGGCATATCCCGCAGCGCCGTCGGCAGCACCTCCCCGTACACGCCCGTTCGCAGCGTCTGCCCGTTCATCCAATCCTCCATCAACCGGGTAAGGGCCTCATCCTCCCCTGCCAGCTCCGCCAGGGTGCAGCCCGGATATCCCCCGTTGCTTCTGAAAAGCAGCGCCAGCTCCTGCGCATATGCTTCCATATCCCGCAGCGACAGCACCGTCAGCCCGGAGGCTTCCTTTTCCCGCTGCCAGCGCAGTACGGTCTGCTGCCGGAGGGCGGTCAGCCACTGCTCCACGTCTCCTCCGAACAACTTCACCCAGGCCCGATACGGCCAGCCGGACAGCGCCTCCGGCGCTGGGGAGGCAATGAACCAATCCGTCCAGGGGGACAGGAGCGCTGCCACCTCAACCTTCGCCATGCTGCAGGCGTCAAAGCCCACAGCCGTCACACGAAAGGGCAGTGCCGCCAGCACCTCCGTCATTTCCGGAATCGTCAGTGTGTCATCTCCGTTCAGCAGGTCATGGCCCACGCCATCCAGGCCCGGGCAGCCATGCCCCCAGAACACCAGCACGATATCCCCCGCTTCCGGCGCATACTCCCGCAGGAATCGATCCAGCACTGCCGCCTCCCCGCAGGAGACATCCCGCCAGCACGCCAGGAGCGTCAGCTGCCCGCAGGAAATCTCCGACACCTGCACCGCGCCGTCCGCCACGCCGGGCAGCTCCCATTCGGGGGCGCCGCCCGTAAGCACGATCACCCGCAGGCCCTCCGGCAGCGGCGCCGCCAGCAGCTCCCGCAGGTCTGCCGAGGCCGCGCCGGAATCCTGCTCCAGGTCTCCGCCGATCATATAGAGCAGCAGCGTCGTCCCCTGCTGCGCCCGGGCAGCGCCGTGGAGCATCGGCAGCACAGACAGCACCAGAACCGCCAGAATCAACAGCAGCCGTTTCCTCATGCGCCACCTCCCTGTATACAGCATTTTGTTATTTATCATTTATTGTAGCACGTCCCCGCCATTCTGACAAGCCGCATTCTCCGTCACCTCAAAGGCGGCGCACCCGTTACAGATGCGCCGCCTGAAAACACTTGGGAATTGTTTCTTCTTCACAGAAAGCTGAGGAATATGAATGAGTGCAGGGAGGCATTCTCTTCGCAGCTTTGCGGCTGCATCGAAACCTTGAAGGGGAAGATGCGGCGTCTTTGCGGAGGGTTGAGCCCTCGTTCTCATTCATTCAAGCAACCCTCCGCAACGTCGCCGCCCCGATATGCAGCCGCCTTTCCGACA
>JAFXDB010000059.1 GCA_017516305.1 Clostridia bacterium
CTACAACAGGAGGTAACAGAGCATGAAGGTTCGTCCGTCCGTGAAGCCCATCTGCGAGAAGTGCAAGATCATCCGCCGCAAGGGCAAGGTCATGGTGATCTGCGAGAATCCCAAGCACAAGCAGAAGCAGGGCTAATCCAGAGTACATCTCTGGCGGGGCCCATAAGCGTCATGCCGCGAGGCGTGACCCCTCTGCCTGTCGAGAAAGTGGCTTCGGCCACTTTTTTTTGTGTTTCGGAACAGGTGTGATCGCGGTGAACGGCTGAGAATTGGTAATGAAAAACGGCAGACGTGCGCGTTAGCATGCCTGCCGTTTTCTTTGGGACGTCAGCTTTCGGGCGGGAACATGGCGTTCAGGGCGTCGATCCAGCCCTCCCGCGCGGTCTCGTAGGGAATGCTGAATGCCTTCTCAAAGGGAATGCCATCCATGCAGAAGGTCAGGAAGGTCTCCAGGCCGTACTGGTCGATGAGCCAGGAGGTGAAGCTGAAGGACTGGTATTCGGTCAGCTCGTTGCCGTTTTCTGGCCGCAGGCTGGTGTAGCTGTCGCAGATCCGGGCGGCCCAGGCAGAATCGGGAGCAAGCTCCGGACAACGCAGGGGCACAAGGGCCATGGCGTGGCAGTATCGGGCCACATCCACCCCGTTGATAGCATCGGGCAGGAGACGGCCTTGCAGGTACAGCCGGACAGCCTCGCGGCTGAAACGGTGATTGTCTGTCTGCGGCGTATCCATGGTGGAGAAGAGCTGCAGGGCCTGCAGATATTGCCGCTGCAGCGCGTCCATTTGCGTGGCTTCATAGCTGAGCCAGTAGCACAGCCCTTCATACTGCCACATGGTGCTGTAATAATTTGCACCGTTCACAGGCGGCACCAGAATATGCCCCAGCTCGTGCATGAAGCCGCCGCCAAGTGCCAGGTGGATCTCCTGGTACTCCGGTACGGCCCAGGAGCTGCTCTCACCGCAGTAGATCCGCAGATTGCTCCAGCGGTCTCGCAGCAGCGCGGCGTACCTGGGGGATTCCGCTTCCACAAGGGCGAAGAAGGCTTCCGGCGCTGCCTGCAGGTCACAGAGAAATACGCAAAGATCGCGGGCAGTGGCCATGTCCTGCATCGGGCGGAGGTACACCGTGTTTCCCCGCGCGTCCTCGGCGACGAGGCTGTAAGAAGCGCTGATCCGAAAGGTATATTGATGAAGGCGGTCGTACAGCGGATCATCATAGGGGCGTTCAACGCCGATGAAGCGAAGCCACTCCTGGCGTAATGTGATGCCGTCATCCGCGAGAAGGGCTGTGCAGCCGTGATGCGCCAGGGTATAGCGGCACAGGGATACGGAGGCGGCGCGGACGAGGGCGATCTCCTCCTTTGTGGCGAAATCCGGCAGGAAGAAGGGCTCTGCCAGGCTAAGCAGGGTCATGTCACCCGTAGAGAAGTATGCGGCAAGCTCCTGCTCGGAGACATCCGCCGTGCTGCCCCAGATGCACCCGGCCAGACCGAGGCCGATCCAGGGCTCATCCTTTCCCAGGGCTGCGCAGATCAGCAGGGGCCGGTAAGCGCCGCTGAGAACGTCCTTCGCCTGGCAGTAGACCCGGTCGCCCTGGCATTCGACTCCGCCATTGATCAACCGTTCCACAATGAAGACAGTACAGGGCTGCAGGCTGTCAAGGGAGAGTCCGGTGGCGGCAGCGATATCTTCCAGGTCGCTGCGAAGGCAGAACCGCACAGCCTCTGCTGTTTCCTCGTCAAAAACCCGTTCGGCAATGGCGAGGGTCACGGGGCCTTCTGTAGCGGTCAAGGTCTTGAAATACAGGCGGAAGGCCGGCGTTGAGGGATGGGTTTCTCCTGGGGAGAAGGCGGCATTGCCCTCTGCCAGGGCGGCGCAGGAGAACAGGACAGCAGCCAACAAGGCGAACAAAATGAAGCACAGGCGTTTCATGGTTTGCACCTCCGATGATCTGCTTCCATGATACACCGTCTGTTGTGCAGTGTCAAATGAAAAGGCAGACGCATCGTGCATCTGCCGGAATATCTGTGACATGATCATTTGTGCTGCAGCTTTTCCAGGGCAGCCATGGCGGCGGCCTGCTGGGCCCTCTGCTTGGTGGTGCCGCTTCCGCGGGCCAATTCGATGCCGTCCAGGGAGACGGTGGCCTCAAAGGTGGGGGCGTGGGCGGGGCCGGCACGACCGACGATCTCGTAGGTGGGGGGATTGCCGCCGTTCTTCTGCAGCAGTTCCTGCAGGGCGCCCTTGGAGTCCTGCATGGGGCGGCGCACGTCCTCCGGACGGGGCCAGTGGCGCTTGATGACGCCGCGGGCCGCCTCCAGCCCGCCGTCCAGGTACACGGCGGCGAGGATGGCTTCCATCGCGTCGGCCAGGACGCTGGGCTTCTCGCGGCCGCCGGTGAGGGCCTCGCCCTTATCCATGCGCAGCGCGTCGCCCACGCCCAGGGTCTGAGCCACCTGGGAGAGGGCGGCCTCGCATACCAGCAGGGCGCGCAGATGGGTCAGCTGCCCCTCGCGATCCTTGGGATGGCTGGCGTAAAGGATGTCGCTCATGAGGTACTGCAGCACCGCGTCGCCCAGGAATTCCAGGCGCTGGTTGTCCTCTGCGCCGTAGGAGGGATGGGTCAGGGCCTGGCGCAGCAGCGTGGGATTGGAAAACTGATAGCCCAGATGATTCATCAGGTTCTGCATGGGATGCTCCTTTATGTCATTGCCCTGCAGCCATGCGCAAACGGTGACACGCAAAGGGGGCCTCACCGCTTGCGCATAGACACAGGCCGGAATGGAAACGGGGAAGCCCTCCCGGCGCGTGTCCGACAAGGGCTTCCCGCTGGTTGTGCTTACTGGTTGGCCTCGATGTAGGCAACCACATCGCCGACGGTCTTCAGCTTCAGGATCTGGTCGTCCTCCACGGTGATGCCGTAGTTGTCCTCCAGGTCCATGATCATGACCATGACGTTGGCGGAATCAGCCTTCAGGTCCTCGATCAGGCGGGTGTCGGCGGTGATGGTGGCGGGGTCAGCCTTGAGCTGCTTGGCGATGAGGGTCTTCACGTTCTCAAAAATCATGGGTGTGTACCTCCTTGCAATTGGGGTGTATATTGCGGGCCGGTTGGCTTACGCTTCGGTGTTTTCGGCGGGGGCGATCTTCGCCACGCCCTTTTCGATGATGTCCACGACCTTGCCGTCGATCATCTTGATCAATTGGCCGATGGCGCAGGAGAAGGCATGGGCGTTGGAGGAGCCGTGGGCCTTGACCACTGCGCCCTGCACGCCCAGCAGGGGCGCGCCGCCGACCTCGGTGTAGTCCATCAGCTTCTTCACGCGCTTGAAGGCGGGCTTGCCGATCAGGCCGGCCATCTTGCCGCGGAAGTCGGCCATCATTTCCTGCTTGATGATCTTCAGCAGCGCCATGGCCACGCCCTCGGTGTTCTTGAGGATCAGGTTGCCGGCAAAGCCGTCGGCCACCAGCACGTCTGCCACATCGGCCATCACGTCGCGGGCCTCCACGTTGCCGACGAAGTTGTACGGGGCCTTCTCCATCAGGGGATAGGTCTCCTTGACCAGGGCGTTGCCCTTCTCGGCTTCCGCGCCGATGTTGACCAGGCCCACGCGGGGATTCTCCATGCCGAATACGCCACGCATGTACGCATCACCCATCACGCCGAATTGCACCAGGTAATCCGGCTTGCAGTCCACGTTTGCGCCGCAGTCGATCAGCAGGAAATAGCCCTTGCCGTTGGGCATGGTGGGGGCCAGGGCCGGACGCTCCACGCCGGGGATGCGGCCCAGGCGGAACATGCCGCCGGCCAGCACCGCGCCCGTGGAACCGGCGGATACAAAACCGTCCGCCTCCTTGTCCCGCAGCTGCAGCATGCCGATGACGGTGGCGCTGTTCTTCTTTCTGCGCACGCCCATCACGGGGGATTCCTCGTTGGTGATGACCTCCGGGGCGTCCACCAGGGTGATGCGGCTGCGCACGTCGTCACAGCCCACCAGGTACTTCTCGATCTCCGGAATCACGCCGGCCAGGGCGATCTCGATCTGAGGATAGCGGCGCAGTGCTTCGATTGCGCCTTCGACGGGAGCCTGCGGGGCGAAATCGCCGCCCATGGCGTCCACGAAAATACGCATGTGACATTCCTCCCATGGTTGGAATCAATCCATTTTACCACATATGGGGGGAACTTGGCAAGTGTTTCATGGCAGATGGCGTGGGAAGGGGGTGTGAAAAGTGGAGAAGTCCTTGAAATTGACCTATGAACCCCGCAGATAAGGGGCTTTTCATAGGAAATGGGGAAGTATGAACGAGTGCAGGGAAGTGTTCTCTTGCAAGCCGGTGCGGCTGCATCGAAGCCATGAAGGGGAAGCTGCGGCGTCTTTGC
>JAFXDB010000060.1 GCA_017516305.1 Clostridia bacterium
CGACGTGATCATCCCTGCGCGCTATCTGAACGCGCCCTCCCCCGAAGAGCTGGCCAAGCACTGCATGGAGGACATTGACACCTCCTTCGCCACCACGGTCAAGCCCGGCGACATCATGGTCGGCGGCGCGAATTTCGGCTGCGGCTCTTCCCGCGAGCACGCTCCCATCTCCATCCGGGCCTGCGGCGTGCGCTGCGTCATCGCAGCCTCCTTCGCCCGTATCTTCTACCGCAACGCCATCAACATCGGCTTCCCCATCCTGGAGTGCCCCGAGGCTGCCGCCGCCATTGGCAACGGCGACACCGTCTCCGTGGACTTCGCCACCGGCAAGATCGTGGACGAAACCACCGGCGAGACCTTCCAGGCCGTAGCGCTGCCGCCGTTTATCGAGAAAATTGTGGAGCATAATGGGTTGCTGCCTTATTTGAAGGCGCGGATGGACGCGAAGGCATAAGCCTGCGGGCGACCAATGGTCGCCCCTACGATCAGCCCCATATACGCCGTAGGGGCGAGCATGGCTCGCCCGTCCCTCATGACAACACCGAAAGGGAGGTATCCCCCATGGAAAAGAACATCGCTCTCCTGCGCGGCGACGGCATCGGCCCGGAAATCGTGGACAGCGCGGTTGCCGTGCTGGAAGTGGTTGCGGAGAAGTTCGGCCACACCTTCAATTTCACGCCCTACCTCATCGGCGGCGCGGCCATCGACGAGACCGGCATTCCCCTGCCCCAGGAGACCATCGACGGCTGCCTGGCGGCGGATTCCGTGCTGCTGGGCGCGGTGGGCGGCCCCAAGTGGGATACCCTGCCCGCTGCCGTCCGCCCCGAGAAGGGTCTGCTGGGCATCCGCTCCGCCATGGGCCTGTACACCAACCTGCGCCCGGCAAAGCTCTATCCCGCGCTGAAGGAGGAATGCCCCCTGCGCGCGGACATCGTCGCTCAGGGCTTCGACCTGATGATGGTGCGCGAGCTGACCGGCGGCATCTACTTCGGTGAGCGCGGCCGCCGCGAGGGCAAGTACGGCCCCGAGGCCTGGGACACCGAGGCGTACAGCGTGATGGAGGTGGAGCGCATCGCCCGCGCCGCCTTCGACGCCGCCCGCAAGCGCCGTCACAACGTCATCTCCATCGACAAGGCCAACGTGCTGGAAACCAGCCGCCTGTGGCGCGAGACCGTCCACCGCATCGCGGAGGAATACCCGGACGTGACCTGCACCGACATGCTGGTGGACAACGCCGCCATGCAGCTGGTGCGCCGTCCGAGCCAGTTCGACGTGGTGGTCACCAGCAACATGTTCGGCGACATCCTGTCGGATGAGGCCAGCCAGATCACCGGCTCCATCGGCATGCTGGCCAGCGCGTCCCTGGGCGAAAGCACCCGCGGCCTGTACGAGCCCATCCACGGCTCCGCCCCGGACATTGCCGGTCAGGACAAGGCCAACCCCATCGCTACCGTGCTCTCTGCCGCGATGATGCTGCGCTACGCCTTCGACATGATGGACGAGGCGGACTGCATCGAGAAGGCCGTTGACAAGGTGCTGGAGGACGGCGTCCGCACAGCGGATATTGTGGGCTCTTCCGGCATTGTGCCCATCGGCTGCAAGCAGATGACCGAGGAGATCATCAAGCGCCTGTAAGGGGCTTCGACCCAATTTCTACGCCTGCATGGCTGCTTCCGGCCGTGCAGGCGACATTTCCGTTATACCGAAAGGACTGATCCCATGAAAAAGCCGCTGAAGATCGTGCTGATCGTCCTCGCTGTTCTCCTTGTCCTGCTTATCATCGCTGGGATGATCCTGCCCGGTTATCTGGCCCGCATGGTGTACGAGGAAAACTTCGGCCACCGCCTGACTTCTTACGAGCCCATGTCCTGGTCGATCGACGACTTCGACGCCCTGCAGCGCGAGCGGTACACATTCCCCTCCGACAAAGGACAGCTGCTGACCGGCTACCGCTACTATCACGAGGGCGTTGAGGCCCGCGGCGTGGTCGTCATCGCCCATGGCTTCGGCGGCGGCGGACATCGGCATTACATGAACATTGCGGACTACTTTGCCGCCAACGGCTATGTGGTTTTCGCCTACGACGCCACCGGCAATGACGAGAGCGAGGGCGAGGCCGTCGGCGGTCTGCCGCAGGGGCTGATCGATCTTGACTACGCGCTGCGCTTCGTGAAGGCCGAACCGGTCTTTGCCGGACTGCCCATCATGCTCTGGGGCCACAGCTGGGGCGGCTACTCTGTCGGCTCCGTGCTGGCGCTGCACCCGGACGTGAAGGCTGCCGTCATCGTGGCGGGCTTCAACGCCTCCATCGACATGCTGGAATGCGAGGGCCGCAACATCGCCGGGGACGCCATCGACTTCGTCCTGCCTGCGCTGGCGGAACACGAGCAGAAGCGCTTCGGCGACTACGCCGGAATGAGCATCCTGGACGGCCTGGCCTCCACTGACGCGAAGATCATGATCCTCCACAGCGAGGACGACGGCATGATCCCCGTCGGCATCAGCTATGACCGATACTTCGCCGCCTATGGCGACGACCCGCGCTTCACCTTTGTCCACTTCGATGATCGCGGCCACAATTACCCCTTCTGTAACCCAGCCCGACAGGTCTATGTGGATGCGTTCAACGCTGCATCCGAGGCATACGTTGCCGAGCACGGCGAGCCGACGGACGAGGAGCGTGCCGCCTACTATCACGAACACCTCGACATGCACCAGCTTTACCCGCTGGACATGGAGCTGATGGCGCAGATGCTCGCCCTGTACGACAGCAGCATCCAGTAAACCCACGGAAGGAAGGACCCGAATGTACCGCGAAACAGCAAAGCTCCTGCTCTATTCCAACCTCGGCGAGGACGCCATCCTCACCCGGCTCAGCGACATCTTCCGCGACTGGGAGAACCGCGCCTGCGACAAGCCCGCGCTGATCAGCCGCATCTACCGGGAGGTCAAGCGCCTGCTGGATCTGGCCACCGTGTACGGCTTCAACCATAACCTGTGGCAGAATTACCTGACGTTCCTGCTGATGACCAACGAGAACAGCTTCACGCTGACCTGTGAGCGCGTTGGGGCCACCGAGGGCGGCAGCGTCAACCACTTCGCCAGGGCGGATTTCGCCGTGTTCAAGCGGCTGTTCGACTTCGATTTCGGCCCCATTGAGGCTGATCTTGGCATCGACTGCTTCAGCGTCCTGACGCACTACACAGCCATTGCGAAGAAGGCGCAGATGTACTACCGCACCGTGTCCGAGCGGGTGCAGGCGTTGTCCGCCGCCATCGACGCAGCGCAGTCCACCGACGCTGTCTTCTCTGCCGTCACCGCCCACTACCGCGACTGGGGCGTGGGCATGTTCGGCCTCAACCGCGCCTTCCGCCTGGACGACAGCGGCAGCCTCACCGCCATCAACAACATCGACCGCGTGGTGCTCTCCGACCTGATCGGCTACGAAACGCAGAAGCAGACCCTGCGGGAGAACACCGTCGCCTTTGTCGAGGGCCGCAGCTGCAACAACATGCTGCTCTACGGCGACGCGGGCACGGGCAAATCCACCTCCGTCAAGGCCGTGCTGAACGAATACTATGAGCAGGGTCTCAGAATGATCGAGATCTACAAGCACCAGTTTGGCCTGCTGTCGAAGGTCATCGCCCAGGTCAAGAACCGCAACTACCGCTTCATGATCTTCATTGACGATCTGTCCTTTGAAGAGCATGAGGTGGAGTACAAGTTCCTCAAGGCAGTCATCGAGGGCGGCGTGGAGACCCGCCCGACGAATGTGCTGATCGTCGCCACGTCCAACCGCCGCCACCTGGTCAAGGAGACATGGAAGGACAAGAACGACATGGAATTCCAGAACGACATCCACCGCTCCGACACGATGGAGGAGAAGCTCTCCCTCGCCGCACGCTTTGGCTGCTCCATCTGCTACAACAGCCCCAACCGCCAGCAGTACCACGACATCGTGAAGGGCATCGCCGCCCGCCTCCCCGAGGGCCTGACCTCACTGAGGAGCAGCTGCTGCTGGAAGCCAACAAGTGGGAGATCCGCCACGGCGGCATTTCCGGCAGAACAGCGCAGCAGTTCATCAATTACGTTTCAGGGCTGAAACTCAATTGAAATTCCGAATTCGGTTGCGCAATGCAATGAACGGAGGAAACATTCATTGGTTACTTTGGACAAGGTTTATCACGCAAAATTCATCCTCAAGCCCGTCGCCCGCAAGACGGACATGATCGAAGCCCCCAAGCTCGCCAGCGACTTCCGGCTCTTTCTCAAGACGGAAAACCTGCAGCTGACCGGCTCCTTCAAGCTGCGCGGTGCGTATTACAAGATCAGCCAGCTGACCGAGGAGCAGCGCGCGGCGGGCATCGTCGCCTGCTCGGCGGGCAACCATGCCCAGGGCGTGGCGCTGGCCGCCACCCGCATGGGCGCGAAGTCCATCGTCTGCATGCCCGACAGCGCGCCCATTTCCAAGGTGGAGGCCACCAAGGCCCTGGGCGCGGAGGTCAGGCTGGTCAAGGGCGCATATGACGACGCCTACGCTTACGCCTGCAAGCTCCGCGACGAGACCGGTATGACCTTCATCCACCCCTTTGACGACGACGAGGTCATCGCCGGTCAGGGCACCATCGGCCTGGAGATCCTCAGCCAGCTGGAGGACGTGGACGTGGTCCTGTGCCCGGTGGGCGGCGGCGGCCTCATCTCCGGCGTCGCCTTTGCCATCAAGAGCCTGAACCCGAACGTCAGGGTCTACGGTGTGCAGGCGGAGAACGCCGCCTCCATGGCCCGCTCCATCGAGGCAGGCGAGCAGCTGACCCTGCCGACAGTCAAGACCTTCGCCGACGGCATCGCCGTGAAGCGCCCCGGCGACACCACCTTCCGCATGATCAGCCAGTACGTGGACGGCGTGGTCACCGTGACGGAGGACGAGATCGCCGCGGCCATTCTTGCGCTGATGGAGAAGCAGAAGGTCGTGGCCGAAGGCGCGGGCGCGGTCTCCGTTGCCGCCGCCATGTTCCACAAGGTGCCCGACCTGGCGGGGAAGAAGGTCTGCTGCCTCGTCTCCGGCGGCAACATCGACGTGAACATCCTCTCCCGCGTCATCACCCGCGGTCTGCTGACCTCCGGCCGCAACGCCATGCTGACCATCGCCCTGGAGGACAAGCCGGGCCAGCTGGTGGGCGTGGCGACCATCATCAGCGAATGCGGCGCGAATGTCGTGGGCGTGACCCACGAGCGCTCCGACGCCAACATGCCCGTGGCCAGCTGCTTCCTGAAGGTCTCCATGGAGACCCGCGACTTCGAGCAGATCGCCGAGATCCGTCAGAAGCTGACCGAGGCCGGGTTCCGCATTGTCAACTGACAAAGGGGTAAGCGAAATGTCCGCTGTTGTAAAGGTTGCCGTCCTGTTTGCGGTGATATTTCCCGTGCTTGTGGCATGGTCAAACAGGAAGAACGCCCTTCGTGTGGCCAATGAGTTCGCGGAGCTGATCTCAAAGGCGCACAAAGAGGAAGCATTCCCGCGTCATTCTCACTGGGATCTGTCGCACATCCCGCAGGATATGTGGTGCGCACCGCTGGATGCCGAACAACTGCAGCATATACGCGCATGTGATGTACATGATCGCTATGATGTTACCTGTGCCGTCCACGAAGCCAAGTGTACGCTCTTCACCCGATACGTGATTTTCCGTATATCCATTGATTTCAGCGGCTTCCGTGTGGATGCAGACGGTCAGCTCTGCGATCCGTATTCCATTGCCATGCATGACTGTCTCGTGAGGATTTCATATCCTGGCGGGATCGTACAGGCGCCGGAAGTCATACAGAAATAAGACAGAGAAGCCGCCGCGCGGTCACCCGCAAGTGGTATGTCTGCCCTCATCCGTCAGGAGGAATCGGAAATGCTGAAGAACATGACACTTCGCCCCCTGCTGGAGGATCCCTGCATCGCGGACATCGTGACCCAGGCCATCGCCCACCGGGATCTGCTGAAAGAAGAGCGCGCCGTTGACTGGTATGCACATCTTGCAGACTGATGCTTTCTCCCCACCTTCCAACGATTCCACCCCTATTGACGCACGGACGCAGCCCCTGCCGGATGGCCGTCCGTGCGCTTCCTTATTCCCAGACGGAAGGCTTTCATCCAATTCTAATCTTCTCTTAATTCCCGCTTTCTTGTGGGTCTCTCTCCGGAATGATAGAATGAATGCAAACGACACAAGGAGGTCACCGCCATGGCACGCAAGGCAACTCCCGACATCCGTCCCTTCACCCGGCAATTCTACCGGGGCACGAAGCGCTACATCGCCCTGGGGTTCCTGCAGACCATCATCATGACCGCAGCGAACCTGCTCATCTCCTGGCTCCTGCAGCAGATGATCGACCTGGCCAATGGCGTTGACACCGGCTACACCCTCCGGACACTCGTCCTTCTGGCCTGTGTCTCCCTGGGCATGATCCTCATCTGCTACGTCCTGGAGCACCTGGGACGGCCCCGCTTTATTTCGCAGGGCATGGCCCAGTACCGTGACTACGCCTATCAGCGGCTGTCAAAGAAGAGCATCGCCGCCTTCTCCGGCGAGAACACCTCCACCTACATTTCCGCCCTGGCAAATGACGCCTCCGCCATTGAGAACGGCTACCTTGCCAGTACCTTCCTCATCGTCGATCAGGCAGTGCTGTGCGTGGGTGCGCTGGTAATGATGTGCATGTATTCTCCGCTGCTGACGGGACTGTCCATCGCCATTGCGCTGCTTCCGCTGGCGGCGTCCCTCGTGTCCGGCGGACTGGTCGCCTCGGCGGAGACCCGCCTGTCCGACGCCAACGAGCGCTACACAGCCACCGTCCGCGACAGCCTGGCAGGCTTCCCCGTCATCAAGGCCTTCCGCGCCGAAAAGGAGATGCTCTCCCTGTACAGCCGCCAGGTGCAGTCGCTGGCCGGAGCCGTATGCCATCGCCGGCGCATGGGCGTCATCGTCGAGATGCTTTCCACTGTCTCCGGCGTGGTGCTGCAATTCGGCATCAGCCTCATCGGCGTGTACCTGGTGCTCCGCGGCAACAGCGGGCTCACCGGCGGTATGGTGCTCGTCTTCATCCAGCTGCTGAACTATGTCATCCAGCCCCTGGGCGTCATTCCCCAGGAGCTGGCCAAGCGCAAAGCCGGTAAGGCGCTGATCGCCAAGCTCGCCGATGCGCTGGACAAATCCGTGCGCGAGGAGGGCTCCGTCACCACGCCCACCCTGACGGAGGGCATCACCGTGGAGAACCTCACCTTCTGCTACGAGGAGGGCAAACCTGCCCTGAAGGACGTGAGCCTGCACATTCCCGCCGGGCGGAGCGTGGCTATCGTAGGCGCGTCCGGCTGCGGCAAGTCAACGCTGCTGAACCTGCTCATGGGCTCCAGCCCCGAATACGAGGGCGCCATCCGCTACGACGGAAACGACGTGCGCGATATCCGCAGCGAGGCTCTGTACGACATGGTCGGCCTCATCGCTCAGAACGTTTTTATCTTCAACGCCTCCATCCGCGATAACATCACCATGTTCCGCGACTTCCCCGGCGAGGCCATCGACAGGGCTGTGGCCCTGTCCGGCCTGCAGGCCCTGATCGACCAGCGGGGCGAGGATTATCTGTGCGGAGAGAATGGCAGCGGCCTCTCCGGCGGCGAGAAGCAGCGCATTGCCATTGCCCGCAGCCTCCTGCGCGCCACGCCCTGCCTGCTGGTGGACGAGGCCACCGCCGCCCTGGACGCCGCCACTGCCCATCAGGTCAGCAGCGCCATCCTGGATCTGGAGGGGCTGACCCGCATCGTGGTGACCCACAGCCTGGAGGAAGCCCTGCTGCGCCGTTATGACATGATCCTCGCCATGAAGGCCGGTCAGGTGGCGGAAACCGGCTCCTTTGACGAGCTGATGGCCCGCAAGGGATACTTCTACTCCCTCTACACCATTGCCCAGTGACCCGACCAGGAGGATCAGGAAAGATGCACCCGCTTCTCACCCGTCAGCTGGCAGCGGATTTCTGCTGCACGGAGCACGACATTCTGGACGCACAGCACCATTTCACCGTCTTCACGCCCCATCCGGACAGAAGACAGTATCAGGAGATCAGCCCCTGCATGCTGAAGATCGCCGTGGTGAACGGGAAGCTCCTCTTCACCGGCCGGGAGGATATCATCGCCCGGTGCCGGGAGCTGTACTCAGGCGCCAACGCCCCATGGTTCATGGAGGCAGAAAATCTGGCAGCGCTGAACGCAGAGCTGTCCGCCTTCGGCGCAAAGATCCGCCATGCGCGGCCCTTCTACATCAGCACGACGTCCATGCCGGTTCCGGAGCAGACCTTCACTATCCGGCGTTACCGGGGTAAGGAGATCGAACAATTCCGGGGGGACGACCGCTTCGGCAATGCCTACGGCTTCTGCGAAACCGCGCCAGACATGCTGGGCGTGGCCGCCATGAGTGACGGCAGGCTCCTCGGCATGGCGGGGGTAAGCGCGGACAGCCCCCTGCTCTGGCAGATCGGCATTGACGTGCTCCCCGAAGCCCGCGGGCAGGGCGTTGCCGCCGCACTGGTCAGCCACATCCGCAACGATGTGCTGGCAGAAGGACGCCTGCCCTACTACGGCACATCCATCTCCCACCTGGCAAGCCAGCGGGTGGCCCTGAGCGCAGGGTTCCGTCCGGCATGGTTTGAGCTGGTGGCTGCCCCCATCGGTTGACGCATCTGCAAACAGGCTCCTGACCGGGGGCCTTTTCGCATTTTCCGCAAAAGTTCCGCAAAAATATAAAAACCAGAAAAAAAGTGAAACATATTTCCTCCGGCAAGCGTATATACACATGGAAGGGGGTGGCAGGCTTGGAGAGTCCCCACCTGTCAGCCGAGGCAAAGGACGCTGCGCTGACAAGGCTCATGGAGACGTACGGCACGAATGTGCTGCGCGTCTGTTTCCTGTACCTGCATGACCATGCTCTGGCGCAGGATGCAGCACAGACCACGTTCCTCAAGGCGTGGAAGGGCCTGGATCGCTTCCGGGCGGAGGCTCCGGAGAAGACATGGCTGATGACCATCGCCGTCAACACCTGCCGCAGCATCCTCAGAAGCCGCGAATACCGGCTCTACGCCCACGGCGCCGACCCGGAGGATGTGGCCGAGCCCTCCGTTGACCCCGTCCTCCCCGACGGCACGGTGGCAAAGGCCGTGCTGACCCTTCCGCCCAAGTATCGCGAGGTCATCATCCTGCATTATTACCAGAACCTGCCGACCATGGACGTCGCCCGTGCGCTGCGCATCCCGGAGCCCACCGTGCGCACGCGCCTGCACCGCGCCCGTCACATGCTCGAGCCCATGCTGAAAGGATGGTATCTGAACGATGAGTGAACAGATCCGAATCTCGCTTGATGCCGACCTTTCCGGCATCGTCTGGGACGGGCGGCACTCGCAGGAGGTGCTGCGTATCCTCCGCAGCCAGCGCAGCAGCGCACATCCCCGTCGGCTGCACCTTGCGCCCGTTATGGCGCTGATGACCGTCATCGTGGCCTGCCTGGTGTCCCTTTCCCTGTGGATCAGCCATCCTGGCAGCGTCGGCGACCCCATCACCAGCAGCGGCCCAGCCGTCACCGGTGAATTCTACCCCATGGAGGAAGGTACCCCCACTGCCTGGGCAGTCCACACGGACGAACCCACCGCAACAGCGAACCTTTCCCTGCCCGCCTTTGCACCGACATCCACGCCCGCGCCCACACCGACCGCCACGCCAACCCCCACGCCCACGCAGGAGGTCGTGACCCTCACCGACCTGCTGGGCCTGGCCAGTTCAGCCGTTCGGGCAGCGGCCACTCCGTCTCCGACGCCCACGGCCACCCCGTCCCCGACGCCCACAGCCACCCCGTCCCCGACGCCTACGGCCACTCCGTCTCCGACGCCTACGGCCACTCCGTCCCCGACGCCCACGGCCACGCCGTCCCCCACACCCACGGCCACACCGTCCCCGACGCCCACGGCAACGCCGTCCCCGACGCCTACGGCAACGCCGTCCCCGACGCCTACGGCAACGCCGTCCCCGACGCCTACGGCAACGCCGTCCCCCA
>JAFXDB010000061.1 GCA_017516305.1 Clostridia bacterium
GGGACGGGGGGAAATCGCTGTTCGATTTCCCCCAGCGCCTTTGCGCCGCTTTCGGCGGGCGAAAGCGGCTTCCCACTTATGCTGTTCGGTCAGGTGAGAAAACGTGATAACATACATAAATGTGCAGTCCCTAAGAAACCGTGAAGAACCACAAAAAACCGCCCGGTCGCCCGGACGGTTCCGTGTTCACCATCTCAATTCCGAATTTCCATCAGCCGTGCTGGCCTTCGGACTGCAGCTGCATGTTCTCCACCACGATGTCGTGGATCTCGCCCAGCGTGGCGCAGTACTCCAGCACCTCCCAGGGCTTGTTGGTGTGGAAGTGGATCTTGATCAGCTCGTCGTCGCCCACCGCCAGCAGGCAGTCGCCCTCGAAATGCTCGGTGATGTAATCGAAGATCTCATCCTCGTCCAGGTCGTGGCCCTCGATCAGCAGCTGGGTATCAAACTTGAACTCCAGAATCTCAGACATATGTCAATTCTCCTTATGCTTCATGATTTGTCATGCGAATCCCGCATCCAAAGGGGTATTCGTCACAAATGTAAATTCTCCTGCCAATTCATCGGATTTTCAAAAACTTATGTACAGACTCTCAATTCCGAATTCAGAATTCAGAATTTACTTTGCCTCTGCCCAGTTCACGCCCTGATGCACCTCGGCGGAAAGCGGCACGGCCAGGGTGATGACGCTCTCCATGGCCTCCTGCAGGATGCGGGCGGCCTGCGAGGCCTCATCCGGCGGGCATTCCAGCAGCAGCTCGTCGTGTACCTGCAGGATGAGACGGCTCCTGAGACCCTCGCGGCGCAGCGCCTCGTGTACGCGCACCATGGCCAGCTTGATGATGTCCGCCGCCGTGCCCTGCACGGGGGTGTTCATGGCGGCGCGCTTGCCGAATTCGCGCACCATGGCGTTGGTTGATTGAAGCTCCGGCAGGTAGCGGCGGCGGCCCATGAGGGTCAGCGCGTAGCCGTTCTCCATGCCATCGTTGGCGGCGGTATCCATGAAGCGCTTCACGCCGGGGTACTTGTCAAAATAGCGGCTGATGAAAGTGCGCGCCTCCTGCTGGCTGACGCCGGTGTTGCGGGAGAGGCCAAAGGCGCTGATGCCATAGATCAGGCCAAAGTTGACTGCCTTGGCGCGGGAGCGGAGGGTGGAGTCCACCTCATTCAGCGGCACCTCGAAGATCTCGCTGGCGGTGCGGGCGTGGACGTCCTGCCCGGTGCGGAAGGCGTCCAGCATGGCCTCGTCCCTGGAGAAGTGAGCCATCAGGCGGAGCTCGATCTGGCTGTAGTCCGCATCCAGCAGCACCCAGCCCTCCTGGGGCAGGAAGGCCTGGCGGATCTCGCGGCCCTCCTCGGTGCGGACGGGGATATTTTGCAGGTTCGGCTCGCTGGAGGAGATGCGGCCCGTTGCCGTCGCCACCTGGTCAAAGGTGGAGTGGACGCGGCCATTGCTTCCCGTCAGGCGCAGCAGGCCCTCGATGTAGGTGCTGTTCAGCTTCGTCAGCTGACGGTAGCGCAGCAGCGGGTCGATGACCTCCGGCGCCACATCCCGCAGGTTCTCCAGCACCTCTGCACTGGTGGAGTAGCCCCGGGTGGTCTTCTTGCCGTGAGGCAGACCCAGCTGCTCAAAAAGCAGGTCGCCCAGCTGCTGGGTGCTGTTGAGATTGATGGGCTTCACCGTTTGTCCGGCCATGGCAGAGCAGGCCGCAAAGAAAGCCGCCTTCGCCTCGTCGATCTGGCTGATATAGCGCTCGCCCAGCTGCCGCAGGAAGGCCGTATCCACCGTGAAGCCGTACCTTTCCATGTCGAACAGCACGCGGGACAGGGGCATCTCGACCTCCTGCATCAGGTGCAGCATCCGGTCGGCGGCGATTTTCTCCTTCTGCCAGACGGCCAGGGAAAGAACGCCCCGGGCGTCCCCGGGCATCTCGCCCCGCAGCGCCGCGTAGGTGTAGCTCTTCTCCTGCGGGTTGATCAGGTATGCACCCAGCATCGTGTCCCAGTCGTACTTTTCCGGCAGGGACAGGTTCATTTTGTGCAGGATGTGCCACAGGCGCTTGCCATCGTGGACGATGGCGGGATGCGCCGCCAGCTCCCCTGCCAGCAGCGCCAGCACCTCCGCCGGGTTGGGGCCGGGGTTCAGCAGATCGCCGCCCAGGCCGATGACAGCGAATTCGCCCGTCTGCGCGGCGACGGACATGCTGGTCTCGCCGATGTGCAGGGCAAGGGGGTGGGCTGCGTCAGGCAGCGCACTCAGCCAGGCAGCCAGAGCCTCCACCGTTTCGATGGCGGCAGGCTCTGCAAAGTCCAGCAGCGCCAGCGGGGCGACCTCTGCAACTTCGGCAGACGCTGCCTGCACGGAAACACCTGCCCCGGACGACACTGCCTCGCTGTCGATTCGCCTGATCAGCGCGTTCAGCCGCAGCTTCTTCAGCGCGGGAATGGCGTTTTTCAGATCCGGCAGCGCACAGTCGCTCAGGCGGAAATCGACCGGCGCGTCCCGGCGGATGGTGGCCAGCTCCTTGCACATGCGGGCCTGCTCCTGCCAGGCTTGCAGCTTCTCACCCAGCTTGCCCTTCACCTCGCCCGCGTGGTCAAGGATGTTTTCGAGGGTGCCGTACTGGTGCAGGAGCTTCACGGCGGTCTTATCGCCCACGCCGGGCACGCCAGGGATGTTGTCGCTGCTGTCGCCGGCCAGACCCTTCCAGTCGGTGACCTGCTCCGGGCCGAAGCCGTACTCCTCATGCACCCGGGCGGGCGTGAACAGGATCGTTTCGCTGATACCCTTGCGGGTGAACAGCAGCTCTGTCGTGCCGTCCACCAGCTGCAGCGCGTCCCGGTCGCCGGTCAGCAGCAGGGGACGCACGCCAGACGGCTCCGCCTTCAGGGAAAGCGTGCCCAGCAGGTCATCTGCTTCCCAGCCCATGAGGGTGTACCACTTCACGCCCATGTCCGTCAGCAGCTGACGGATGGTACGGAACTGCTGGCGCAGCTCCTCCGGCGTGGCGGAGCGCCCGGCCTTGTAATCCGGGTAGGCGGTGTGGCGGAAGGTGGGGCCGTGCTCGTCAAAGCACACGGCGATATAGCGCACATCCTCCTCCCGGATGACCTTGAAGAGCATGTTGAGAAAACCGTAAATCGCATTGGTATACACGCCGTCCGCGTCCATCAGGGGCAGGGCGTGGAAGGCGCGGTGCATCAGGCTGTTGCCGTCAACGATGAGGAAGGTGTCGGCCATGGAAATACCTCCGTTGGAGATGTCGTTGAAGACAGTATACCACATTCCGTGCCGGATGCCAACAAAAAAAGGAGCCGCACGAAGCGGACTCCCGCAGGCTCACAGAAGCCTGACAAAAGCGTCGAAATCGCCGATCACGTCCAGCATGCCCCTGCGGGCCAGACCCACGAAGATCGCGGCAGCCTCAGCCTGGCAGTTGGAGCTCTTTTCAGGATTGAAAACAATGTCGGTGAATGCGTCGTACCCGAGCAGCTCCTCTGCCAGGTCGGGATGCTCCAGCAGCGTGCTGCACCAGAGCCAGTTGTAAAAGGCCGTCCGCGGGCAGACCGGGTATTCGCGCCCCTCGAAGACATAGGCGATACGGCTCCCGCTCTCCCGCAGGCGCGGGTCGCGCTTCGCATCAATGGGACGGCCCTCGTACAGATCAGTGAAGGGGCCGCCGCCGGCGAATTTCTTGCTGCCCTGGAACAGGCACTCCACCGGCACGCTCCGGCTCAGAGACGGCACGAACCGGGTCAGGTTGAAGGCACTGAGCTTCACTCCCAATTCCTCCCGGGACTTGGAGGATATCTCCAGCACTCTCTGCCCCGGGTAACGCTGCTGATACGCCGCATGCAGGGAGTCGATGCAGCGGCGCTTCTGCGCGTCGCTCAATCCTGCAAACCACTGAAAATCCACATCCCGGCGATGCACTGCGCCCATCGTATCCCCCGCCGCAAACACAGGACGTTTTGCCATATTCTGCGCCTCCTCATTCTCTCTTGTCACTCATTCAACATCCGACTGTACATATCCTCTTCCAACGCAGAGGCATGGCAGGATTATCGCCATTTTCGTCGAATAATCCACATATTTCTGTTGCGGGCAATCCATTTTCCGCATTCATGCAGTGCAAGGAGGACTCTGCTATGACCGAACCCGCCTGGCGCGCTGAGAAACGCCGCCTCGTTGAACGCTACCGCGAGGAAAACCGTTCCGCCGTCCTGGGCGGCGTCGTTTTCGCAGGCTCCTCACTGATGGAGATGTTCCCCGTGCAGGACTGGGCCAGGGAGCTGCCCGGCTGTCCGCCAGTTTACAACCGGGGCGTGGGCGGCTACCGCACCGAGGATATGCTGCCCCTGCTGGACGTGCTGGTCACCGATCTCATGCCCCGGCGCGTTTTCATTAACATCGGTACCAACGACCTGTCCGATCCCGCCGTCACCATTGACGCCCTGATGGGTCGGTACGGGGAGATCCTCCGCGTGATCGGGGGCCGCGTGCCCGGGGTGGAGATCATCCTGATGGCCTACTACCCCGTCAACTACGACGCAGCGGACGAGGGGATGAAGGCCACCCTGCGCGTGCGCACCAATGCGCGCATCTGCGAGGCCAATCGCGCCGTTTCTGCCCTGGCGGCCCGCCTGGGCTGCCGCTTCTGCGACTTCAACGCGCCGCTGAAGGACGAAGCGGGCCGTCTGAATGCCGAATACACCATCGAGGGCATGCACCTGCGCGAGGAAGGCTACCGGGCCATCTGGCCACTGGTCACCCGTGAGCTCCTCCGCTGATTTTTGCCCAAGGCGCTTTCATCCGGCACAGCTTCGCGCAAATATCCGTTATTTGAACAAATCCGCTACCCATTCCCGCTGAAATATGTTATAATAGAAAAACTGCGACTTTTCACGGAGGTTAAGCCCCTATGCAAACGCTGAAATTCGTCAGCCGGTATGTGCTGCGCCACTGGTGGCAGTATGCGCTGGGCATTCTGGCGCTGTACGTGGTCGATCAGGTCAATGTGTACGTCCCGGAGTACACCGGGCGCGTCATCGACGGCCTGACCGAAGCCCTGGCCAACCCGGAAAGCACGTCGTTCACACTGGAGAGCGCCATGCGCATCGTGTGGATGATCCTGGGCATGGGTGTGGCCATTGCCCTGGGCCGCTTCTGCTGGCGCTTCTTCATCTTCGGCGCCGCCCGCTCCATCGAGCGGGAAATGCGCCAGGACATGTACGGCCACCTCTCCACCCTGTCCATGTCCTACTACAACCGGCACAAGACCGGCGACCTGATGGCCCACTTCACCAACGACCTGATGAGCGTGCGCCAGCTGCTGGGCATGACGGTCATCACCGCCTTTGACGCAACGGTGATGATGGTGCTGGTGCTCTGGCAGATGGTGACCTCCATCGATCCCCGGCTGACGGCGGTGGCCATCCTTCCCCTGCTGGTCATCTGCGTGGGCGATTATTTCTACGGCCGGATGATGCACAAGCGCTTCCGCGAGAAGCAGGCCGCCTTCTCCGCCCTGAGCGATCAGGTGCAGGAGACCATCAGCGGCATCCGCGTCATCAAGGCCTTCGTCCAGGAGCGCCAGGAGCTGCGCGCCTTTGCCAAAACCACCGAAGCCACCAAGGAGAAAAACCTGAACGTGGTGCGCCTGCATGCGCTGGTGATGCCCCTGATCGAGCTGATCATCGGCCTTTCCACCCTGGCCACCCTCATCTATGGCGGGTATCTGACCATTCAGGGGGACATCTCCGTGGGCCAGTTCGTGGCCTTCAACAGCTATGTGGGCATGCTGGTTTGGCCAATGATGGCAGTCGGCGAGTGCATCACCCATGTGTCCCAGGGCACCGCGTCCCTGGGCCGCATCCACGATATCTTCCGGCAGAAGCCCGACATCGTGGACGATGAGATGACCGACCGTGCCGTCACCGCACCGACCGGCGAGCTGGCGCTGAACGATCTCACCTTCGCCTACCCCGGCCATGAGGACACGCCCGTCCTGCGGAATATCTCCGTCACCGTCAAGCCCGGCGAGACCCTGGCCATCATCGGCCGCACCGGCACAGGCAAAACCACCATTCCCAGCCTCCTGACCCGCCTGTACGACGTATCCGGCCCGCAGATGATCACCTTCGGCGGCCGCAGCATCAGGGAAATCCCGCTGTCGGTGCTGCGCGAGGGCATCGCCTGCGTCCCCCAGGACAACTTCCTCTTCTCCGACACCATCCACAACAACATCGCCTTCGGCTCCGCGGACAAGTCCGCCGAATCCGTCATCCATGCGGCGCAGCTGGCCTGCATCCACGACAACATCGCCGCCTTCCCCGAGGGGTACGAAACCGTGGTGGGCGAGCGCGGCGTGACCCTCTCCGGCGGACAGAAGCAGCGCTCCTCCATCGCCCGCGCGCTGATGAAGGACGCGCCCGTGCTCATCCTGGATGACGCGCTCTCCGCCGTGGATACGGACACGGAGCGCTCCATCCTGGACAACCTGCGCACCGTGCGCGGGAACGAGCGCATCACCATCATCATCGCCCACCGCATCTCCACCATCCAGGACGCCGACCACATCCTGGTGCTGGACGACGCCCCCGACGGCCAGGGCGGC
This sequence comes from Clostridia bacterium, assembly GCA_017516305.1. GTDB lineage: Bacteria > Bacillota > Clostridia > Christensenellales > Aristaeellaceae > UBA11524. Next base: position 6,618 of record JAFXDB010000061.1, read on the forward strand.
AGCATCATGGCCGAATACGGTACCCATGAGGAGCTGATGCAGATGCGCAGCCTGTACCGCAGCATCTTCGACAAGCAGCAGCTGGAAAAGCAGCTGCGGGACAATGGCGGCACGGAAGGGGGCGAAGCGCATGTCTGAATTCGTCAAGGGCCTGAAGCAGAACGACGGCAATGACATCCGCTATCAGGGCAATGCCTTCCTGCGGATGCTGGGCTATGTGAAGCCCTACTGGAAGACGGTGGTCATCTGCTGCATCCTGGTGGCGGTGCTGACGGCGCTGGAGCTGTACCGGCCGGAGCTGATCGGCAGCGCCATCGACAAATACATCACCGGCGAGGAAGCCCTGAAGCTGACCCCCGACGCCCGCTTTGAGGGGATCCTCATCACCGCCGGGCTTTACATTGCGGTGCTGGCGCTTTCCTTCCTGTGCAACCGCGCCCAGATCCTGATGATCCAGGAGATGGGCCAGAAGATCGTCTACAACCTGCGCATGCAAGTGATGGCTCATGTGCAGAGCCTGTCCATGCGCTACTTCGACACCACCCCCGTGGGCAAGATCGTCACCCGCATCACCAACGATACCGAATCCATCAACGAGCTGTACTCCGGCATCCTTGTGCGCCTGTTCCGCAATGTGGTGAAGGTCATCGCCCTCATCGCCTGGATGCTGGTGCTCAGCCCCGTCATGGCCGGGTACTCCCTCCTTCTGGTACCGGTGGTGGCCGTGCTGACCTTCATCTTCCGCAAGCTCAGCCGCCGGTGCTATCAGGTGGTGCGCACCCGCATCACGGCGCTGAACACCTTCCTGTCCGAGCATCTCTCCGGCATGCGCATCATTCAGATCTTCAACCGCGAGGACGAGAAATGCGCCGAGTTCGGCGAAAAGAACACCCAGCTGTACAAGGCCAGCTTCCGGGAGATGATGATCTTCGGCATCTTCCGCCCGCTGATCTACTTCACCTCCATCACCGCCACCGCCATCATCCTGGGCGGCGGCAGCGCACAGGTGCTTCTGCATGCCATCTCCATCGGTACGCTGTATAAGTTCAGCCAGTACATCGGTCAGCTCTTCCAGCCCATCCAGGAGCTGGCGGAGATGTTCACCACCCTGCAAAGCGCCATCGCCTCGGCGGAGAAGATCTTCACCGTCCTGGACACCGCCTCCGACGTGGAGGACGCCCCGGACGCGAAGACGCTCCCCGCCATCCGCGGCCGCATCGAGTTCGACCATGTCTGGTTCGCCTACGAGACCGTGGACGGCGAGACCCCCACGGCGGAGAACATGGACAAGGCACACTGGGTGCTGCGGGATGTGTCCTTCGTCATCGAGCCGGGGCAGAAGGTAGCCTTCGTGGGCGCGACGGGCGCGGGCAAGTCCTCCATCCTCAACCTCATCGGCCGCTACTACGACATCCAGAAGGGCGCCATCCGCATTGACGGCGTCGATATCCGCGACCTCACCCGCGAGCAGATCCGCGCCGCCATCGGACAGGTGCAGCAGGACGTCTTCCTCTTCACCGGCGATATCGCCCACAACATCCGCCTGCGCGACGATTCCATCACCGACGAGGCCATCCGTGACGCCGCCGTTCACACCAACGCGGCCCGCTTCATCGACCGCCTGCCCGCAGGCTACGCCGAGCCCGTCACCGAGCGCGGCGCCACCTTCTCCTCCGGCCAGCGGCAGCTGATCTCCTTCGCCCGCACCCTGGCCTGCGACCCGACCATTCTCATCCTGGATGAAGCCACCGCCAACATCGACACCGAGACCGAGCAGTGGATCCAGGAAGCCATCCAACGCCTGATGCAGGGCCGCACCTCCATCATGGTCGCCCACCGCCTCTCCACCATCCAGCACTGCGACCGCATCATCGTCATGCACCACGGCAAGATCCGCGAATCCGGCACCCACCAGGAGCTGCTGGACATGGACGGCATCTACAAGAAGCTGTACCAGCTGCAGCTGGCGTAAAACATGAAGGGCTTGTCACCTGTTTCAACAGGGGGCAAGTCCTTTTTCACTGCAAACAAAAACGCCGCCAGACCGTGACAGCGTTTATTCGGCAGCTTGATCACCGGGGATGTACTCCATGATATCCTCCACCCGGCAGGACAGGAGCCGACAGAACATTTCGATCGTATGGGTGCTGACGCTCTCGTTACGCTTCAGGCGGGTGATCTGCGCCGGGCTGACGCCGTGCGTGTGGATCAGCGCATACTGCGTCACGCCCTTTGCGCGCATGGTTTCCCACAGCCGCTCGTATGAGATCATCTGCATCCCCTGCCTTCGCACCATTCTCTGTTGACACAATAACCGAAATCGGTGTACAATGTCATTAACCAATATCGGTTATTATCCAAAGGAATACGGAGGGACGCACATGGAAAACCAGGAATTGATGCGCTACTTGAAGGATGCGATTGAGCAGGAGACCAGCATTGTCGAGCAGGAGAAGATGATTGAGCAGGTCACCGAGCTGAAAAAACGTCAAAAGCCCCAGCTGACCGTGAAGAATAACGACCGTACTGCACCTGTACTCAAGCGAAACAGCTACGGCAACAAATTGTTCGTCTGGTCACTTATTATCGGGCTTGCACTTTTGCTTTTTGGCGGCATAGAGCTGTCGATCGCCAATAGTGATATTGATTTCTATTCTGATTACGGTTCCGGTTGGAGGGATGAGCTGAATGCAGCCTACGAGCTCCGGAGCAACGCCATAACTGTCATGGTTGTCAGCGTACTGTGCTTTGGCGTCGCCGGTTTCAGCGCATGGACCACCTACAAGATGAACCAACTACTCCTGTCAGACTATAATACCGAACTCAGCGCTTACAACACATACACCAGCGAGCTGAAGCGCCAAAACAACGCGCTGGCTAAGGAACATCATGCACAGATGGACGAATGGAAGGCGTCCTACCTCCAACTGAAAGCGCACATGAACGCCCCGCTGACCGAGTCGCAGACCCTGCTGGAGAAATTCTACAGCAGCGACATCATCTACCCCAAATACCGCACCCTGCCTGCGCTCACCAGCATCTACGAGTACTTCATGACCGGCCGCTGCACCGAGCTGACCGGCCCCCACGGCGCCTACAACCTCTACGAGGACGAGCTGCGCAAGGACACCGTCATCAGCCAGCTGAACACGGTCATCGAGAACCTGGAGCAGATCCGGCACAACCAGTACATGCTCTACCAGCAGGTCAAGGCCATCCAGGAGAACACCGCCGTGATCGCCTCGGAGCTGAATCAGATCAAGGGCTACACCGTGCAAATCGCCCAGCTGACCGCGCTGAACGCCTACTACGCCGCCCTCAACGAGCGCAACACCCGCATCACCATGTATTATCACCTGTGACCCGTCTCACCGCAGTCCGCCCGGGCTGCGGTTTTTTGTTGACTTGCACACCCGAAGGGCGTAAAATAGAACCGAACCCGATCGCAACGTTACACACAAGGGAGGCCACTTCCATGAAAATCACCCTCGACCACCTGACAAAGAAATTTCCCAACCGCGCGAAGAACAAGCCGGACGTCATTGCCGTCAACGATTTCACCTTCGAGATCCCCGACGGCAAGCTGGTGGGCCTGCTGGGCCCCTCCGGCTGCGGCAAATCCACCGTGCTGAACCTCATCTGCGGCCTGCTGAAGGTCACCGACGGCCGCATCCTTTTCGATGATGACGACGTGACCAACATCCCCGCCGAATACCGCGGCGTGGGCATCGTGTTCCAGAATTATGCGCTCTATCCCCATCTGACGGTGGAAAAGAACATCATGTTCCCGCTGGAGAACTTCAAGGGCAAGGACAAGCTGACCCGCGAGGAAATGAAGAAGCGCGCCCTGGAGGCGGCGAAGCTGGTGCAGATCGACCAGCTGATGGAGCGCAAGCCCGCCGAGCTCTCCGGTGGCCAGCAGCAGCGCGTGGCCATCGCCCGCGCGCTGGTGAAGGAGCCCCGCGTGCTGCTGATGGACGAACCCCTGTCGAACCTGGACGCCCGTCTGCGCCTTCAAACGCGCGAGGAGATCCGCCGCATCCAGCGCCGGACGAAGATCACCACCATCTTCGTCACCCACGATCAGGAGGAGGCCATGTCCATCTCCGACCTCATCGTGGTGATGAAGGACGGCGTGCTGCAGCAGATCGGCAAGCCTCAGCAGGTCTACGACGACCCGGTGAACCTGTTTGTCGCGAAGTTCCTGGGCACGCCGCCGGTCAACGTCTTCCACGGACTGGTGAAGGGCGGCAGGCTGCATGTGGGCGGTGACGCCATCCTCGCCGCGCCGAACATGGCGGATCAGGAGGTCTGGTGCGCCATCCGCCCCGAGGGCTTCACCGTGGACGCGCAGGGCCCGATGACCTGCCGCCTGCAGGCGGTGGAGATCATGGGACGCGACGTCTCCGTCGTGGCGGAGCACCCCGCGCTGGACGGCGTGCAGCTGCGCGCCATTGACCCCGACGCCCGCCGCATGGACGCGGACGCGGAGACCGTCCGCTTTGCCATCGACCCGGAGAAGGTGCTGCTCTTTGGCAAGGCGGACGAAAAGCGCATCCGCTGCGCGATGCATCCCATCGGGTAAGGAGGGCCTATGGAAAACAGAAGCTGGAAGGGCTGGCTCTACCTGCTGCCCGCGATCCTCTTTCTCGGCGTGTTCCTGGTCTACCCGCTGGCGGACGTATTCGTCTACTCCTTTGAGGAGGGCTACAACTCCGCCTCCCAGACGGCCTACGGCGTGGGCCTGTACAATTACGACTTTGTCCTGCATGACCCCTATTTCCTGCAGGCGGTGAAGAACACCTTTATTCTGGTGGCCGTCACCGTTCCCCTTTCGACCCTGCTGGCGCTGGCCATCTCCCTGGGCATTTCGGCCATTCCGAAGCTGAAGGAGCTGTTCCAGACCATCTATTTCCTGCCCTATGTCACCAACACCCTGGCGGTGGGCCTGGTGTTCATGTACCTCTTTGATGCCACGGACGTCACCCCCGGCCTCATCAACGTGATCCTGGGCATTTTCGGCATGACGCCCGTTGACTTCATCGACGGCCCCTACTGGGCGCGGATGCTGGTGCTGTGCCTGTATACGGTGTGGATCGTGCTGCCCTTCAAGATCCTGGTGTTCACCAGCGCCCTGGCCTCGGTGGACGAAACCTATTACAAGGCGGCCCGCGTGGACGGCACGTCCCCGTGGCGCATCTTCCGCAAGGTGACGCTGCCGATGATCTCCCCCACCATGTTCTACCTCGTCGTCACCGGCTTCATCGGCGCGTTCAAGGCCTATTCCGACGCAGTCGCCCTCTTTGGCGAAAACCTGAACGTGGCGGAGATGAACACCATCGTCGGCTATGTGTACGACATGCTTTACGGCGAGGGCGGCGGCTATCCGTCCTTTGCCTCGGCAGCGGCGATCATCCTCTTTGTCATCGTGCTTACGATCACCTGCATCAACCTGCTTGTTTCCAAAAAGCATGTGCATTACTGAGAAGGGAGGGCTGAACACATGAGCAATGTAATGGATTTCGACCGCATTGAGAAGCGCGCGAAGCGCACCGCGCTCATCCGCAACATCGTCATCTACGGCCTTCTGGGCCTGTGGGCGGTCATCGTGCTCTTCCCCTTCTACTGGATGCTGCTGACGTCGGTAAAAACGCAGGGCTCCTACGCCTCCGAGATCGTACCCCAGCTCTTCACCCTGTCCCCGACGGCAGAGAACTACCTGAACGTCTTCACCGAAGCCGACCTGGGGCTGTATTTCTTCAACACCATCGTCTTTACCGTGCTGACCACGGCGGCCATGCTGGCGGTGACGGTGCTGGCGGCCTTCGCCTTTGCCCGCCTGGACTTCCCGGGCAAGGACGCTGCCTTTGTGCTTTTCCTGGCGCTGATGATGATCCCCAATGAGCTGGTCATCATCACCAACTTCGTCACCGTCAAGTCCGCCGGGCTGGACAATACCTTCCTGGGCCTCATCCTGCCGTCGGTGTCCAGCGTCTTCTACATCTACCTGCTGAAGGAGAACTTCGCGCAGATCCCGGACGAGCTGTACTACGCGGCCAAGGTGGACGGAACCCGCGACCTCAAATACCTGGGCAAGGTGATGGTGCCCATCTGCCGGCCCACCATCGTCACCATCCTCATCCTCAAGGTCATCGAGTGCTGGAACAGCTACGTCTGGCCCCGCCTCATCACCGATGACCCGAAGATGTTCCTGGTTTCCGGCGGCATCCAGCAAATCCGTGAAAGCGGCTACGGCCGCGACAACATCCCGGCCATGATGGCGGCGGTGGTGGCGGTTTCCGTGCCGCTGATCCTGCTGTTCCTCATCTTCCACAAGAAGATCATGGCCGGTGTGGCGAGAGGAGGCGTGAAGGGGTAATGCGGAATTCGGAATTCGGAATTCGGAATTGCTTTGGGAAGCGCTCGATTCTGGCGCTGCTGCTTGGGTTCTGCCTGCTGCTGACAGGATGCCATGGGGGCGGGAATAAGGCTGCCTTCCCGCTGCCCCGGGAGTTTGACGCCGACACGACCTACGAGATCGTGTTCTGGGCCAAGACCGAGAGCAACGCGACCCAGGCCAACATCTACAAGCAGGCCGCTGAGGACTTTGGCGCCCTGTACCCCAACATCCACGTCACCGTCAAGCTCTACACCGACTACGGGCGCATCTACCAGGACGTCATCACCAACATCGCCACGGACTCCACGCCCAATGTCTGCATCACCTACCCCGACCACATCGCCACCTACCTTCAAAACGAGAACTGCGTGGTGCCCCTGGACGATCTGCTGACGGACGAGCGCTGGGGCCTGGGTGGGAGCGAGGTGCGCTTTGACGCCCCCACGGCAGAGGAGATGATCCCCGAGTTCCTGGCCGAATGCGTCCTGGAGGGACACACCTACGGGGTTCCCTACATGCGCTCCACCGAGGTCTGCTACGTCAACAAAACCTATGTGGAAAAGCTGGGCTACACCCTGCCGGAGGTACTGACCTGGGACTTCGTCTGGGAGGTCTCCGAGGCCGCCATGGCAAAGGACGAGAACGGCAACTTCCTCGTCAACGGCCAGCCGACGATGATCCCCTTCATCTACAAGTCCACCGACAACATGATGATCCAGTACCTGCACCAGCTGGGCGCGGGCTACTCCACCGATGCGGGCGAAATCCTCATTTTCAATGACGAGACCCGCACCTTCCTCAAGGAGATCGCCGCTCACGTCCAGTCCGGCGCCTTCTCCACCTTCAAGATCTCCTCCTACCCGGCCAACTGGCTCAACGCCGGTCAGTGCATCTTCGCCATCGACTCCACCGCCGGCTCCACCTGGATGGGCAGCGATGCGCCGCTGATCGACATCGACGAATCGAAAATGGTGGACTTTGAGACCGCCGTCATGATGATCCCCCAGGCAGACCCGGACAACCCGTCCATGATCTCCCAGGGCCCCTCCATCTGCGTTTTCAACAAGCAGGATCCCCAGGAGGTGCTGGCGTCCTGGCTCTTTGTGCAATACCTGCTGAGCAACAACGTGCAGATCCCCTATGCGCAGACCGAGGGCTACGTCCCCGTGACCACCCGGGCCCAGAACGATCCCGTCTATCAGGATTACCTCTCCCGCAGCGGCGAGGACAATGACCTGCACTACGCCGTGAAGCTGGAGGCCACCAAGCTCCTCATCGCCCACACGGGGGACACCTTCGTCACCCCGGTGTTCAACGGCTCCACCTCCCTGCGCGACGCTGCCGGACAGATGATCGAGGAGACTGCCAAGGGCGTGCGCCGCAAGAAGGTCATCGACGACGCCTTCATCGACGCCCTCTACCCCAAGATGGTCAGCCTCTACCGCCTCGATCGGATCCAGGTGGGCGAGGAGGAGGGCATCGACCGTGACCTGGGCCCCCTGCCCACAACCTCTGTGGCACTGCTGACCGGCATCGGCGTCACCTGGCTGGGCATCGCCGCCTACGTCATCATTGACAGGCTGAAGACGCAAAAACGCGCAAAGAACAGCTGAAACCGTTGATTTTTTGTCCGGATGACTGTATAATGGGGAGGTCGGAGGCAAAACGCCCCCGTGTACCCCGAATGAAGGAATATTTGGAGGGAAACGAAAATGAAGAAGTACATTGCCATGCTGCTGGCGGCCCTGATGCTGCTGGCCTGCTGCTCCGCGTTCGCGGAGGAGATCGACGCCGACCTGATCGCCGCCGCCAAGGAAGAGGGCGAGCTGGTGGTCTACGGCTCCTGCGAGGAGGATTACCTCGCCGCTGCTGCCCAGCACTTTGAAGAGCTGTACGGCATCAAGACCCAGTACCAGCGCCTCTCCACCGGCGAGGTTCCCGCCAAGATCGAAGAGGAAAACGGCAACCCCTCCGCCGACGTCTGGTTCGGCGGCACCAACAACCCCTATGACGACCTCGCCGCCAAGGGCTTCCTGGACAACAGCTATGTGCCCGCCAACGCCGTCCACCTGACCAAGGACATCTACAAGAATCCCGACGGCTACTGGTACGGCATCTACACCGGCATCCTGGGCATCATGGTCAACAAGGACGAGCTGGATCGCATGGGCCTTGAAGCGCCCCAGACCTGGGACGACCTTCTGAAGCCCGAGTACAAGGGCCTGATCTGGCTGTCCAACTACAACACCGCAGGCACCGCCAAGCTGGTCGTGAACACCATGCTGCAGATGAAGGGTCATGACGAGGGCATCAAGTACCTGGTGGACCTGGACAAGAACATCCAGGTGTACACCAAGTCCGGCTCCGGCCCCTCCAAGAACGTGGGCACCGGCGAGTGCGTCATCGGCATCGGCTTCCTGCACGATGGCGTGACCCAGATCGTGGACAACGGCTATGAGAACATCCAGCTGATCATCCCCCAGGACGGCACCACCTGCGAGATCGGGCCGGTGGCCATCTTCAAGGGCGCGAAGCA
>JAFXDB010000062.1 GCA_017516305.1 Clostridia bacterium
AGTCGCGGCTCAGCAGTAGCGCGCGGTTCCCGAACTGCGTCAGGATGATCCACTCGATAGGCTCAGGCCCGTTGTCCGTGTCGTTGTCCTGTTCGTAATGGCCGAAGGTCACGGTATCTCTGACTTCAGCGGATGACGGTTCCTCTGCGGGGCTCTCGACAGGTTCCTCCGCAGGTGCCTCTGCCGCTTCTTCAGCAGGTTCCTCCGCAGGTGCCTCTGCCGCTTATTCAGCAGAATCTTCTATAGGCTTCGCCGCTTACATGGGAACGAAGCCCAGTATGACCTCCAGGTCCGTTTCCCCTGCCTGGCTGGTCAGGCCGTCGCCCATGGACTGGCTCTCGATGTCCACATGGGTGACGTAGGTGAGGGACAGGGCATCGCCCTCATGGCCCACGGCCATTTCGATGTCGCCGGGCGCAAGGCGCAGGGTGTCGCCGTCCAGGGTATAGCCGTCATAGTCCGTCAGATCCAGCTCCGGCACGGAGAAGGGCAGCTGGGGGATGGCTTTGATCAACCCATTCAGGTCGATGTCCGTGTACACTATGTTGTCCGCCAGAACCAAGTGATTGCCATAGGTGCTGCCGCCGTTCAAGCTCAACCCGCCGTCGATGGAGTAAGGCGAGTCCTCGCTGAGGGTCTTGAAATGGATCGTGTCCAGTTGCCATTCCCGACCCACCCAGGCGGGGTCGGCCCCGGCAGCATCAGCCCGTTCGCACTCGGCGGTGTAGGAATAGCTGCCGCCGAAGGCGAAGGTGGTGGTGATGTCCAGCTTCAAAACGCCGCCCTCCAGCGCCCAGCTTCCGCCGCACGCGCTGATGCTCAGGGCGTTGTCGGCAGGGATGTCCACGGAGAAGGTGCTGTCGTCGCTGGAGATGGTGAAGGGATAGCTCTCGTGATAGTCGCTCTGGTCGAAGGTGTATTCGCCGGTGCCATCGGCGTCGATGCGCGCGGTCAGGTCGATGGCCGGGCCGCCGCCCTTGGGCATGCCCGTGCCGCGCCACTGACCGACCAGTTCATCGGAGATCGCTGGTTCCTCCTCCGAATTTTCCCACAGCGTGATGGGGTTCTCCGCATCCTGGGTGGGAATCATCAGTATGGCATCCGGCAGTGTGTCCCGGTCAAAACGGTAGGTCACATCAGCGCCGAACAGTATGTCCTTGTCCGAGGCATGCAGCCTTTCTTCGCCATAGACCGGCACGATCTCAGCCGCCAGTTGAATGCCCTCCGGTCCAAAGGCCATCGTCTGCGCCATGCCGTTGAGGGCCACGTACAGTTTTCCATCCTTGATCTCCACGCTCTCCAGGGAGATGTGATATTGATTCCCGTTCATGGCCACATCCGCCGAGCCGAGTTCGGCCAGGGCGGACATCCCACAAAGCAGAGCAAGGGTCAACAGAATCGCAAGCGTTTTCTTCATGATAGGAGCCTCCTTAGCTGATAGTGTGGAGTTGTGATGATGGCGCCGGAACGACCGGTGCCTGCCTCTCACGCCCAGGTGAACCCCAGCCGTGCCAATTCGCGCTGTGTCTTTGATGAAGCAAAGCGCGTGTTGAATCCATTCTGCTTCATCCGGTAGTATACCGACAGGATCGCGACGTCCCGATCAGGGCTGAGCGCGGCAAGTCTGTCGGCAAACTCGGCGTCCTGTGCCGGGCGGGCATCTGTCAACCGCTCCAAGCATGCGACATCGGGATTCATAATGTGCCAGATATGCCCTGTGCCGTCTTCCCTTGCCAGCAGGACGACGGCCCGCGCGGCAAGGTCCACCTCAGGTGTAGCGATAGGGCACCTCCGCCGTCGCGTAGAAGCTGAAGGTCTTGGTATACTCGTAAAGGGCCATGAGATTGCCTCCATTGAGTTTGGTCAAGCATTCGTTTGTTCAGGTTCGCATTCGCACAGGCCGTCAACGCCCTGTCGTCGGGTCGATCAGAAGTCGCTCCAGCTCTCCCAGTCGGAGCCCACGCCCTCGGCGTCTGGGTTGTCCTCCTGCACGTTCACGGTGATGGTGGAGCGGTAGTTCTTTTCCAGCGCCACTTCCTGGGAGCCGTCGTCGAAGGTCATGATCTCGTACTGGCCCTCGGGCCGCTCGCCGAAGGCTTCCTCCTCGCCGTACCAGTTCTTCCCGACGCCGTCCTTGATGACGTAGGTGCCCGCGGGCAGCGAGCAGGTGGCCTTGCCGGTGCCGCCGATGAACATCGTGCGGGCCAGCACGCCGTCGGTGGTATAGACCTTGACCAGCATCGCGGTGTCCGCGTCGGTGTTGAACTGCACGGCCAGCTCGGCGTTGCTGCCCTTGACGTCCGGGTTTTTGTACAAAACGCCGGTCTTGGGCCAAGGCTGGACGCAGGCCCCGGCGCGCGCCTCCCAGTCGCCCCACCCACATTCTTCAAACAGGGTCTTCGCCGAGGCGTATTTCCCCCGGGCCGCCAGCGCGCAGGCGCGCATGTAGTCGTACTCGCCCGCGTCCATCTGTCCCGCCAGCAGCGTGTCGGCGGTGTCCGGGTCGGCGGTGATGAGCAGCCGGGGCAGCAGCGCGGCATAGCCCGCCGCGTCCAGCGATTTGGTCTGACTGAGCCCGAAGGCTTCCTGCACCGCGTTCAGCGCGGCGATGGTCTTGGGGCCGAAGTTACCATCCACGGCGATGTCCTGGCCGAAGGCCACCAGCGTCTGCTGCACGCCCTTCGCGGTGTCGCCCTTGCTGCCCTTTTGGATCACCTCGCCGGAGAGCAGCGCGGCATAGGTTGCGCGCCAGGTGTCGTCATTCAGCGCGTCCAGCACGTCGTCCACGGGTGTCTCCCCGGAGGCCTGAGGCTCGGGTTCCCCGGCAGGCTCCGGGGTAAGCTCTTGTGCGGGATCGTCCAATGTCGATTCGATGTTCGCCGCGAGCAGCGTCAGCGCTTTTTGGTACTCAAACTTGCCTTCACCATCGTTGGCGTAATACCAAGGCGGGTCGTTGAAGGCGACCTCGATGCGTTCGCTCTGCCTGTCCCCTTCCAGGTCAAACAGGGTCAGGAGGGTGGCGGTACTGCTGGCCAGGCGGCCGTTGCTGTAGCTGCCAACGATTTCAATATCGGGGCAAATGATCGCGGCCCGCTTCGCGCTCTCCCAGGAATCCGCCAGGTATTCCCGCGGGAAGCCGTAGGTATTTTCGGTATCAGCGGTCAGCACCTCGGGCTCCTGATAGGTGTCTATGTATTCGTAATAGTAGATCGCCACGATCGTGTCCTTCCCGTAGATCTCCTGCGGGTCCGTGCTGGCCCGGAATCGTTGCGCGCGATCATACAGCCCGTTCAGCCCGAGGATGGATTCCGGCACCGGCGTCGGTTCGGGCGTGGGTTCCGGAGTGGGTTCGGGAGTCGGCTCTGGGGTGGGTTCGGGCGTGGGTTCGGGAGTCGGCTCGGGCGTGGGCGCGGTGCGCGCGGCCTGAACCAGTACAGCCAGCCGCTCCACCGCCCTTTCCTGGCGGTACTCGCCTCTGGCGCCGGAGGAGGGCAAGGGAATGCCGTTGATGGTCTGCACGGTGATGGTCTGGGGCGGCTGCTCCGTCGCCACCTTCTCCTCATAGATTTTCCCCGTTTCCATGTCAAACAGCGAAAGCCACGTGGTCGTCTCGTTGGCCGCGCCGACGCCGACGCCGCCGTACCAGCCTACCAGAAAATAGGTGGGATGGATGACCGCCACCCAGCGGGCGGTCTCGAGGCTCGCCGCCCGGTATTCCCGGGAGAAAACCAGATCATAACTGTCTTCGGAATCCGCGGTCAGCACCTGGCTGGGCGTGGCA
>JAFXDB010000063.1 GCA_017516305.1 Clostridia bacterium
AGGCCGCATTCCAATACCTGCGGCTCCGGGGCCTTCACGCTTGCCCGCTCGCACCAACGCTCATTATGGGACCAAGAACGAGGTGGAAGTGGCATAATATCAGATAATTCTGATATTCGACACGTTTGGGGGAACTCCTTCCTGTACAGGGAAGGTTTATTGTACTTTGCCTGTTTTTACTTCAGACCCGTGGAGGAGATGGACTCCACGAAGCCCTTCTGCGCAAACAGGTAGAGGATCAGCAGGGGGGCGATGACCATCAGCGTACCGGTGGAGATGAACTGCTTCTTGTGACCCATGGTGGCCACGTTGCCGGTGTAGGTGATGGTTTCCTTCCACTTACCGGTGGCGTCCTCCAGGGCGGAGAGCTTCATGGAGAGCAGCGGCAGGGAGGAGTCCTTGATGAACATCTTGGTGTAGAAGGTATCCGTCCACTGCCACACGAAGGCAAACAGGAAGCAGCTGACCAGGATCGGCACAGCGTCCGGCAGGATGACGCGCCAGAAGGTCTTGAAGGTGGAGCAGCCATCCACATAGGCGGCCTCCTCCAGGGAAACGGGAACGCCCTGGAAGAACTGGCGGATCATGTAGATGTACAGACCATTCTTGAGGCCCTGGCAGGTCATGGACATGGCAAAGTAGGGGATGGGCACCGCGATGAAGCCCAGGTCAATGTAGAAGGCCTTGCTGAGCAGGTTGATGCCGCCGTCGCCGGTGAAGAGGCTGACGATGCCGGCCGGGTCAAAGTGGCTGAAGGTCAGGTGCAGGGCGGTGGAGATGGTCTGCGGGGGGATGATGACCGTCAGGATCACGCAGAAGAACCAGAAATTCTTCAGCGGGAACTTGAAGCGGGCAAAGCCGTAGCCCACCAGCGTGGCCGAGGCCACCTGCAGGATCGAAACCACCAGGCTGATGAAGAACGTGTTGCCCAGGGCGGGCCAGTAATGCATCAGCGCGGGATAGTTGGCCAGGTTGCGGTAGTTATCCAGCGTCAGGTGACGGGGGATGGAGATGACCGTGGAATCGTACAGATCGTCCTCGATCATGAAGGAAACGGAGAGCTTGGACAGCAGCGGCTGAATGATCATGAAGCACAGACCGAAAAGCAGCAGTGCGCGGATGAATTTATACGCCTTCTCGCCTGCGGTCTTCTTCAGCAGGTAGCCGCCCGACTTCTTGTTGCGGACCCAGAAGCTTTCAGTGGGGCGCGCATGGGCAACGTTGTTCTTACTCATCGGTAGCCACCACCTTCGAAACAATCAGTGCGCTGATGCCGATCAGGGCGAGCGTCACCAGGAAGTAGATCCAGGACATGGCGGACATTTGGTCATACTGCAGGTCCAGGAGCTTGCGGTCCAGCAGCGCGCTCAGGTCACCGCCCATCTTGGTGAAGAAGTCGATGATCGTGTAAATGATGTTGACGATCAGCAGCGGGGAAACCATGGGGAAGGTGATCATCCAGAAGGCCTCCCACTTGGTGCAGCCCTCCTCGTCGGCGGCCTCATAGAGGCTGGCGGGGACGTTCTGCAGACCGGAGAGGAACACGACGATCTGGATACCGGAGGCCATGACGATGTCGTAGACCTCGGCGATCAGCTCAAAGATGACGTCCAGGATATCGCCGCCCAGACCCGTCAGACGGAGGATCTCCATCATCGAGTCCGTCACGGTGAAGGGCGTCTGCTCGCTGATCATTTCCTGCATGCCTTGCATCAGGGAGTTGTTGGTCTCCAGGTTCACCAGCACGCCGCTGGAGAGGATGACCGGCAGGAAGAACACCGCACGCACGAAGGCGCGACCCTTGAACTCCTGGTTCAGCAGGATAGCGATGACGAAGGCCACGACCAGGATGGCAATGGTGTGGATGGCCATTTTGGTGATCTCGTCCACCAGCAGCTGGTTGTAGGTAGGCTCCACCATCAGGGCGTGGTGGTAATTCTCCAGGCCCAGCAGGTCAACCAGGGTGCCCAGGAACATGCCGAAGCCGCCCTTGCTGATGATTTCGCCTGCAAAGGAGGCGGGAACGGTGGGGTTATCCAGCTTGATGGCAATGATGCCGGAGCCGGTGAAGAGGCTCTCGTCCACGATGACGTCCGTGGGCAACTCGCCATCGATGGCGATGAGCTTGCCGCTTTCGTCGGTCACGGGGGCGTAGAGGCTGCAGACCGTGTCGCAGTTGGCCACGGGATCCACCGTCGCGTAGAACAGGTCGGCGTTGCCGCTGGTGACCAGGTACACCGCGAAGGAGTTGGGCACATTGGCGGCCGCGTCAGGCACCTGCACGCTCAGGGTACCCTTGGAGGTGTAAAGGGCCTTGTCGTAGGTGAAGATGGCGGGCATGGAGGCTACGTCACCCTTGACGCCGCTGGCTGCGGCGGCCACCTCGCAGAAGAGGTCGTAGTGACCGTTGTCGATCAGATGGACGGTGAAGGACAGCGGCACGACCATCTTGACCACGAAGTTGCCGGTGGCCTCGTAATAGGCCTTGTCATAGCCGCAGTTCTTGGTCATCTTGGGGGTGGAGCCGCCCTTGGCCTGGGCATAGGCAGAAGCGAGCAGGTCGCTGTTGCCGCCATCGAAGAGGAAGGAGGCGAAAGCGACGGGGATGTCGCTGCCGTCGGCCATTTCGACCGCGAAGACGCCCTCGGCCAGCTTCTCTTCGTTGTAGATGTAGCCCTCGGGCAGGTCGATCTGCTTGGAAAGCGTCACAGACTTGCCGAAGGTGTCATCCTCCTTCAGGGTCAGGATGCTGTTGATCTGCTCCACCACCCACAGGCCGTTTTCAGCGTGGAATTCGCTGTACTGCAAGCCCTTGGGCAGGTCGATCTCGCGGGAGAGGGTGACCTGGTGGGTCAGGTTGGTGTTGCCGTCCAGCGCCAGGGCCTCCTTCAGAGGCTCGACGGTGTAGACGCCGTTGGCGAGATCATCGGGGTTGTACCAGACCGTCGCGGGGAGGTCGATCTGGCGGGACAGCGTCACGGTGGGGCCGTAGGCGAAGTCCTTGCGCAGGGTCAGCACCTCGTTGACGGGTTCGACGTCGTAGACGCCGCTGGCGTACTGGTTCTCATTGTAGCGCAGCTCTGCAGGAAGCTCAATCTCCTTGCTGATGCGCACGTTGGGGCCGTAGCCGAAGTGGGAGATCATGTGGAAATTGCTGGGCTGAATGGTGGAGGCGTCCACCTGGGAGAAGGTCATCTGCAGGGACATCAGCAGCGGGCTGACCATGAAGGCCAGGAAGCCGATGATGAAGGGGAGAATGAACAGATAACCGGAGACAGCCCGACGGCTTTTCATCGAGAGGCGGCCGGTGAGGGAAGGCTTGATCCGGCCGGGATTTTTCTTCCCGTCCGATTTGGGCTGCTTGAAGCCTTTCATTCGATCGCCTCCTTTACGGTTTCATCAGCGGTAACGCTCAGGTAATCGCGGGCGGGAACCAGCACGCCATCCACGGTCGCATCGGTGTAGCCGTAGTTGACGTAGACGCTGACGCCGTTCTCGTACTCGGTGACGCTCACATTGCCTTCGCGGCGGTGGCCGGTCATGACCTGATCAAAGGTGCCGCCCAGACGCTCGTTGTAGGTGTTGGTGATGGCGACCATGTCATCGTAGAAGAGGGCGTAGTCCGCACCGTAGTACTCGGAGAACCAGGAATCCTGCAGCTCCTCGACATTGCTGTACATGAGGGCAAACTGGAGGCTGGCGCCCATCTCGGCCGAGCGCAGGATCAGCTCCTCGCGGTCATCGGCCAGGTTGATGGCCACGCCCGTGTAGGGAACGCTGCCGTGCAGCGCGGCGGGGTAGAAGGGCACGAACTGATCAATGACGTGATAGGCCTTGCCCATCAGATCCACATCGGTGACGATGTCGGACAGGGGCGCGGCGTAATCATTGCCCGAACGGGTCATGACCAGCTGACCGGCCTCGCGCAGGGAGGCGAGCTTATCCACCTGCTCCAGGCGGGCCTCCTCGCGGGTGACAAACTCCTTCGGATCGTAGTCGCCGCTGAGGATGTAGCCCACGTCGCGGAAGGAGACGCCGGCGGCGCCGTACTCATTCGCAGCGTCGGCAAGCACGTCCACGCCCTTCATGATCAGGCTGGGCTTGAGCAGATAGTAATTCTCACGCCAGGACTGCTCGCCGTACCAGATGGCGGAGTACTCGGGGATCTCCGCTTCCTCACGGGTGGTGTGACGGGCGGCGTCGCGCATCACGACGAAGCCCTCCAGCAGACCGCTGTCGCGGGCGAAGCAGGTCAGGCCGTCCAGGTAAACGGGGATCCCGGCCTCGTCAGCCTGCTGGATGAAGGCCTTGAGCTCCTTGACGCTGCCCATCTCGCCCATCAGGCGGATGCTGGTGAGGACGGACTGGTTCAGACCGCCGTTCATCCAGCCGCTGTAACGGATGGACAGGTTCGGGAGGCCGTCGCTGACCAGCTTTTCCGTCAGGTCGGCTGCCTGGGCATAGGTCGTCAGGGGGATCGGCACGTTGGTGGGCACGCCGAAGCGCTGCTGCACCTTGTCGATGGCGCCGACGATATCCACCACCGTGTGCGCCTGGGCGGAGACGGTGCGGTTCATCTGCGGGTTGGCAGACAGCAGGTAATCGCGGTAGACGCTGGCCATCTCCATGTAGTCATCGCTGGCGATGAAGCGATAGCGCTGCACAATGCCGCCCTCGGGCAGGCTCTGCTCGAACATGTAGACCTTGTTGTTCGTGCGCTCGGAAACATCGTAGTTATCGCTGTGGATGAGGGTGTAGAAGGCATTGGCCGCGTTGAAGCTGCCGTAGCTGGGCTGACCGGCGGTATTGGCCGTAATGCCCGCCCAGGAGCGGCCGTCCTCCAGGATGCACAGGAAGGAGCTGCCCTGCGTGCCCATGCCGAAGACAGGGAAGGCCACGCGGGTCTCGTTGATGACCTCTGTGCGGATGGTGGCGTAGTCATGGCCGTACAGGTTGGCGGTGTAGGCCGCCTGCTTGACCTTACCGTTGTTGAAGTTGATGATGGCGCCCGGGCCTTCGGGCACGAAGATGAAGCCTGTTTCCGTCTTGTCGGCGGAGCCGAAGGCAGGCAGCAGATTCAGCGTCGTGATGGGGTAGGACGGGTTGTAGGAGATCTTCTCAAAGGGGACCTCAACCACCAGATCCTCGCCCTCCAGGCGGTAGATGATGGAGATGTTGAAGATGGGCTTGGTGGTGGCGCCCTCGGAGGCGCTGTCGCGCACGACGCGGGCCTCATCACGGGCGTAATCCTCGGAGGTGTAGCCGGCGGCGGCGAACGCAACCTCGATCTTGGTGGCGGCATTGTCGCGCTGCTCGCTCTTGGCCTTGCGGACGATCCACACCACGCCGGTCTTCAGATCAGGATACTGGGCTTCCAGGGCGGGAATATCGTCGCCCTTCTTGTAGTAGCTCTTGCCCGTCGCAGGATCCACGCCCTTCTGGACATAGGCGTCCTTGATGGAGCGGGCGGTCTTGCTGTCAGCGTTCTCCAGCAGGATCTGCATGAACTCATCGCTGATGGCTTCGGGGTAGAGGTACTCGCGGGCGATGTCGCCAACGGTGTAGGTCACCATGATGGCGCCGTCTTCCAGGATCTCGATGGCATAGAGGCGGTTGGCCACGCTGCGCTCAAAGGAGGACCAGGTGGTGGCCTTGCCGGCCTTGTTCATGTAAACCAGGGTCAGCACGGACTGCAGGCGGTTCTTTTCCTCCAGCAGGGTTGCGCCGTCGGACGCCACGCCGGGGGCGATGGAGCTCCACACCTTGCCGGTGCGCTTGTCCGTCACGGTGAAGTGCGTGGTCTCCGGATCCAGAGAGAAGGCGAGGCTGTCGTTCTCCATGGCGAAGGTCTCCTCCGACCCGGTAAAGCGCTTGATGTCAGGCACGAAGGTGGCCTGCTCGTCGGAGGTATCAAACAGGGGGATAAAAACCTTTGTTACCAGCAGTACCAAGGCCAGGAGAAGCACCAGGCCAAGGACGATGCGCAGAATGATGCGTCTCTTCATTGGGACGGGTCTCCTTTCTTAGTAGAGTCGGAAGGTGATTTCCTTATAGATGGAGGTGAAGTATCCCACGCCGTCGCCCACCAGGGTGAAGAACAGCAGCATCAGGAACACGATGACCGCCATCGCAAAGAGGGAGATGAGGATGAACAGCAGGGTCTTGCCCAGGCCGTAATCGTGGATCTGCATCATTGCGCAGACGATCAGGCCGCCGGCCCAGACCAGGCTGACCGTGTTGAGCACGGTGTAGAAGGAAGCCTCGTCCATGGTGATCCAGTTGGACAGCACGATCATCGGCAGCTGCAGGATCACGAAGGGCGCCAGCGCATAGCAGGTGGCCATGTAGACGTTGGCCAGGGTGCCCTTGCCCTCAAACAGGGTGGTCATGCCCCAGTTGCCCAGGACGAAGATGACCAGCGGAAGCAGCACGGACAGGCACTGCTGCAGGATGTTGACCTCCGGCCAGTAAACGTTGCTGAACAGGAAGGACGTGTGCTCCAGGGACAGCAGGCGGGTGATGAGCACGGCGATGACGATGGTGTGTGCTGCCGCCATGGAGCCGCGCTTCTCGTGCGTCAGATCCCAGAAGCCGTCAAAGGGATGAAACATGCAGTAGGTGGCGTATTTGAGCGATTTCAGGTACTTCGCCCAGACGCGGCGATCCGTCAGATTGCTCAGGATGCTCATGCGTTATCCACCTCCCACTTGATTTTGCGGATGCGGCCAACGACCATGGGGCCGACCAGGATGACGGCCACCACCGCGAAGATCCAGCCGATGTTCTCCTCGACCAGCTCGCTCCGGTAGTAGCGGAAGGCTTCGGAGTAATTGTCGCCGTCGCGGGCCATCTTGAAGTATTCGCAGGCCTCGGCGTAATTGCCGCTCTGCAGCTCTGCGCGGCCGATGCCGATGTAAGCCAGGTCGTAGTTGCCGTTGCGGGTCAGCACCTCGTGCCAGGTATTGGCGGACTCGGTGTACATGCCGTTGTTGTATTCCTCGATGGCCTGGTAGATCAGCGTGCCGTATTCGGTGGGGGTCATGACCGTGAGGCTGCAGCCGATGGAGTCCAGCACCAGCAGGTCATAGCCCATGTGCTCGATGGCGGCGGGCTTGTTGAAGTAGCCCGCTGCGTAGCCCACGCCGCCGAAGGCCCAGAGCATGTTGCCCTGCTTGTCGTAGCCGAAGAGGCGGTTGTGCTTCTCGTCCAGGGCGATGTACACATCGTTGTCCAGCACCGTCACGTCCACGAAGAGGGAAGGGCCGGAACGGGTGATGTTCAGGTTGCCGGCGGCCCACTGAACGTCACCCACGGGCGGGAAGGTGCCGTTCTCGATCAGGATGTTGCTGCCCAGGCTGTTCAGGCGGCGGAGGGGTTCGGCGGAGCCGCTCATCAGCTCGTTCTCGTCGAAGGTCTGGGTCACGACGTAGAAGAAGCCGTTGGCGTCAATGGCGATGTTGTCGTACTCCGTGGCAACCAGGGAGGCCTGCTGGGCACGCTGTTCCTTGGTGGAGATCATGCGCCAGATGATGTCCAGGGCGGTGTACTTGACGGGGGCGGCGCCGATGAAGCCGGTGAAGACGCCGTTGGCCTCATACTTCATCACGCCCATGTTGATGTTGGTCGCCAGGCAGAACACGCGGCCGGAGACGTCCGCCACCAGCTTGGAGGGCATGAAGGACTTGGACTGGTCGTAGGTGGGATCGGTGGGCTTGATGAAGGACACCACCCAGTTCAGATCCTTGTCCAGGCGCACGACGCGGTTGTTGCCCGTGTCGGCGATGTAGAGGGTGCCGTCCTCGGCGACGTAGACGTCCTCGGGAGCGTTCAGGGTCAGGGGGGCGGTGTCACCGGTGAAGGAGGAAATCTCCCGCACCAGGGTGCAGCTTTCACCCTCCAGGCGCACCTGCAAGATGCGGTTGTTGCCGGTATCGACGATGTAGACGTCGCTGCCGCGCACAAACAGGCTCTGGGGGTTCTTCATGTCCACCGTCAGACCCATATCGGCGCCGGTGATCACCATGCGGGGACGGTAGGCGTCGGGGGAGGAACGCATGTCCTCCCAGAAGTCGTAGGTGTAGGTGTAGGCGTCGTTGTAGCCGTCGGCCGCATACGCCTGCGGGATGCCTGCAAGCAGGAGCACCGCGAGCAGCAGAGCCGAAAGACGCAGGATGGCGTTTTTCATAGGGGCGGTCCTTCCTTTCTTGCTTTAGTCCTTCAGGCCGGAGGTGGCCATGGTCTCCAGAATCTGGCTCTGGGAGAGGACGAAGGTAATGATGGGCACCAGCATGACCACGACGGTAACGGCCGCGGCCTGACCGGTACGGGCGATGCCGCCGGCCTGAATCTGCTGCAGGGCGTAGACCAGGGTCTTCTTCGCCTCGGAGTAGATGACGGTGGAGGCGCGGGAGTTCCACAGGCCCTGGACGGAGAAGATGATCATCGTCAGCCAGGCGGGCTTGACGTTGGGCATCACGATCTGCCAGAAGATGCGCAGCTCCTTGGCGCCGTCGATCTTGGCGGACTCGATCAGGGACATCGGCAGGCCTTCCATGAACTGCTTCATCAGGAACATGCCCATGGGCGCGGCAATGGCGGGCAGGAGGATGGCCCAGTAGGTATCCACGATGTGGATCTTGCTCATCAGCAGGTAGTTGGGGATGGCGGTGACGTAGCCGTTGAACATCAGCGCCGTGACGACCATGCTGAAGAAGGTGCGGCCCAGCGGGAAATCGTACTTGGCCAGCACGTAGGCCGCCAGGGAGGCGATGAAGAGGTTGCCCACCGTGCCGACGATGGTGATGAACACGGTGTTGGTGATGTAGCGGGAGAAGGGAATCCAGCTCTGGCCCATGGTCACCAGCAGGTCGGAGAAGTTATCCAGGGTAGGCTGGCGGGGGAAGAGCGTGGGCGGGAAGCGGAAGAGCTCATCCAGGGGCTTCAGGGACGAGCAGATGGCGAACACCAGCGGGAAGGCCATCGCACAGGCCACCAGGAACAGGATGGAGTAAATGAAGATGTTGCCCGCGGTGGAGCGGTTGGGCTTCTTGTTCTTGGCCTTGGCGGTCTGCTGGAGCTTCAACACCTTCTTGGGAACAGCGATGGGGGTGCCGTCGGCACGAACCGGGCCTTTGTAGTGCTTCACAGTCGTCATATCAGGTACCCACCTTTCGCAGCGCACTCTGGATGAGCTTGTTGCACAGGATCATCACGACGAAGAGCATCGTGGCGATGGCGGAAGCGTAGCCCATCTCGAAGCGGGTGTAGCCGTAGTCGAACAGATGCGTGACGACGGTGCGGGCGGCATAGTCCGTGGAGGGATAGCCGGCCAGCGCCATGGGCACGTCACACACGCCGAAGGCCTGGGTGATGGCCATGACCGCGCCGAAGAGCAGCATGGGCTTCATGTTGGGGAGGGTGATGTAGTACAGCTCCTGCCAGCGGTTGCGGATGCCGTCCACATAGCCGGCCTCGTACTGAGCGCGGTCAACGCCCTGCAGGCCTGCCACGAAGCTCAGGAAGCCCGTGGACATGGACATCCACAGCGTGACGATGATGATGACGGGCATGATGTACTCGGGGTTATTCAGCCAGAGGATGGGGGTGTTGATGATGCCCAGGTCGATCAGGATGGAGTTGAGGTAACCGTAGGCGTCACCGCGGAAGATGATGGAGAAGATGGCAAAGGCGTTGCCGGAGATGGAAGGCGCGTAGAACACCAGAACGGCCAGCGTGCGGATCCAGCGGGGCAGCTCATTGATCAGCCAGGCGAAGCCGAAGGACAGGATGTAGCCGATGGGGCCGGTGATGACCGCCAGGGTGAAGGTGTTCGTAACCGCCTTGAGGAAGACGTCATCGTTGAGGATGAGGTCGATGTAGTTGCTCGCGCCGACGAACTTGGCAGGCTCCAGAATGTTGTAATAGGTGAAGCTGTAGTAGATCGACGTGATCATCGGCAGGATGTAAAACGCAAGGAACAGCACCGCGTAGGGGGCGAGGAAGGCGTAGCAGAACTTCATCTGCTTCGCCTTTTCCCATGCGATGAGGGTGTTGCGCTTCCTGAGGTTTACGTATTTTTTCAGGAACGTGGTCATGGCCGCTTTTCCCTCCTATCGTTATGTTGGCAGGGTTGGATGGTCATTGCCGGCGAGGCTCCCATCAGGGCCGCTGCCGCAGTGATGATGCGTCAGTTGACGGGGGTTGCGTCACGGGTGGCGTCGATGGCCTCCTGTGGAACGGGCAGCCCGAATTCGCTGCGCTTCTTCACGATTTCCTCGTTGATGGTGCGCGCATAATCCAGGAGGGTTTCGCGCGGGTCGGTTTTCTCGTTGGTCACCTTACGCACGGCGTTGGTCAGGTGGCGGGTGGTGTAGTAGCCGCCGGCAACCTCGCGGAAGCCCACCGCGACGCTCATCTGCTCGCGGATGACGACCAGCTGCTCCTCGCTCCAGGCCAGCTGCTCAATGGCGGCGATGTTGGCCGTGGCGTAGCGGGCGGAGGCGCCCAGGATGGATTCGATCTCGCGGCCGAAGCGCACCTGGGACTCGGTGGAGACCCACCACTTCATGAACTCCCATGCCTGCTGCTTGACCTCCTCGTTGTCCGTGGCGATCATCATGCAGCACGCGCCCAGGAATGTCCGGCGTGGTTGATGGTGCCGTCCTCCTGCAGGGTGCCGGGAAGGATGGCGATGTCCCACAGGCCGCGGATCTCGGGAGCGGAGACGTTCAGGGTGTTGAAGGTGGTGTAATCGAAGATGCCGATGGGCATTTCACCGGAACGGAAGCGGCTGACGAAGTCGAACACCAGCGGCAGGCCGTAATCGTTGTACAGCATGGTGTAGGTATCGAAGGCCTGCACCGCCGCCTCGGAGTTCAGGGTGGTCATGGTGGCATCCTCGTTATAGATGGCGCCGCCGTTCTGGTAAACCATGGCGTAGAACACGGAGAGGTTAGGAGCCACGATGTCCGGGTAGGGGATGCCCACGGACATGTTGGCGCCCTGCAGGGTGGGCAGCATGGCGATCAGGTCATCCCAGGTCTGGGGAACCTCCAGGTCGTACTCCTCCAGAATGTCGCTGCGGTAGAAGAGGATGGAGCACAGCTGGGTCTCGGGCAGGGCGTAGATGCCCTCATGGCCCGTTTCGTCGATGAACTTGAAGGCCTCGTAGGCGCTGGGGTAGAACTGGGCCAGCACCTCCTCGTAGCCCTCAAACTGGGTGATATCCTCCGCCGCGCCGCGCAGGGCGTAGTTGACGGGGTTCCAGCTGTCGGTGGAGACGACCACGTCCGGGCCGTTGCCGGCAACGGTGGCGTTCAGCAGGGCGTTGGGATCCACCAGCATCACGTTGACGGGAATGCCGGTCTGGGCGGTGAAGGTATCGTCCACCATGGTCTTGAGGACCGTGGACTGGTCACGGCCGGTGACGATCCAGACCTCCAGCACGTCCTCACCCTCGTGGACGTCGCCCAGGGCGTTGTAGTCCACGGTGTAGGAGGTGACGCAGGAGACGATCTCGTGCCAGGTGCGGGAGAGGAAGTTCTCGCTGCACTCAGGCAGGGCGGAGCCGTCGGCGGTGATGAAGATCTGATCCACGTCCAGCTGCACCTGGCGCAGGTTCAGCATGGAGGTACCCATGGAGGTGATGTTGTCCTTGAAGTTGGTGAAGGCCTCGGTGATCTCCGCCGGATCCTCCACGAAGGTCTCCAGCTGCACGGCCAGGGTCTGAGCCACGGCGATGCGGTCGGACTTCTGGCCCGTCACGGCAACGGTCTCGTCCACCAGCTTGTACAGACGCTTTGCCTCGCGGCCCATTTCGGTGATGATTTCCGGATACTTCTGCTCCAGGTGGTAATCGCGGTACTGATCGGGGGTGACGCCGGTGAGCACCAGGATCTTGCGGTACATGCTGTTGAGGCGGTAGATGCTCTCCTCCATGTCGGAGAGGATGGCGCCCATATCGCCCAGGGTGGCCTCCAGGCGGATGGTGTGCTCGCCTGCGGTCAGCCAGATGCGGCAGGGATCGCCGTTCTCATCCCGGAGGGTATTCATGTTCCAGGTGCTGGAGTAGCTGAAGTCCAGGTTCTCCATCTCGGAGAAGAGCACCTCGCCGTCCACATACACGATACGGCTGGAAACGGAGCCGCGGCTGTAGGTCTGGCGGCCCTTGACGGTGATGTTGTACCAGCCGTCCTCGGGCACGGAGAACTCCCACTCGATCCACTGGCCGGCGTCGCGCCAGGCGTCGCCGCCGATGTAGTTGAGTACGGTGCGGGCGACGTCGCAGGGAACCGTGGCGGGGGAGGAACGGTCATAGCGGGCGTACAGGGAAGGGGAGGAGCGGCGGACGCTGTGCTCGCCCTCGATGGTGACGCAGAAGCCGTTCAGGGATGCGGGCTGGGGCTTGTCGCCCACGGAGGCAAGGTAGGCATCATAGCCCTGACGCTCGGTGGGGGCGCGCAGGGTCAGGCCGGTGATGATCATCGGTTCGCTCTGGCCGACCAGGGTGAGGGTGTTGTCGCCCTCCTCCAGGTAGAACAGGTAGGGAACGGTGATATAGCCCATGGAGTCGCGCAGGTAAGCGGTCTGCGCAATGCCGTAGATCTCCACCTGGGCAGGACGGATCTCGTTGCCCTGGTTATCGTGGGTGCGCATGGGCTCGCCGTCGGCGTCCACGCGGGTGCGGCTGCCGTGCTCGTCGATGACGACGGTACCGGCGTCCGTCCACAGGCGGGAGAAGGTCATCGTGTCGGCGCCGTCAAAGGGCAGCTCGCCGTTGATGAGCAGCTCGCGCTCGATATCCACGCCGCGGGAGGCAGCGGTGTAATAGGTGATTTCTACATTATAGAAGCCAGCCTGGGGGACGCCGGGGATGGTCCACTCGGCGGAGGAGCCGCTCTGGGTGACAACGGCGTTCTCCACCACGGTGGCGGCGCCGGTGGCGTCGGCGAGGATCTCGCCGTTGGCGCTGAGGCCCAGCACGGGCGCATAGGTGACGCCTTCAGCCTCGGCCACCGTTTCCAGCGCCACGGGGATATCCTCGGTGGCGTTGTGGCGGATGGGGCCCACCAGGTTTGCGGAGGTCAGCAGCAGACGGCTGCCGCTGGCGGTGACGGTCACGCTGTGCTCACCGGGCATGAGGTAGATGCCTTCAGCCGGGATGGGCTGGTCATCTACCATCAGGGCGGCGAAGGCCTCGGCACCGGCTTCCGCGCACAGGGCTTCGGCCGTGTAGTAGCCGGAGTAGCGGATGCTCACGGGCAGCGTGGCGGCAGCGCCATCCTCAACATGCAGCACCTGCGGGACGCGGCGGAAGGAAGCGCCCTCGGCCGTCAGGGTGATGGTGGGATCGGAGGGCAGCGCTTCGCCCGTCAGGAGGCTTCCGTCCTCCAGCAGGCCGAGCTCGCTGTAATAAGCAACGCCCTCGGCTTCGGCGGCGCTGTCCAGTGCAAGATAAATGTCTGCGCTGGTAAGGTACTGGTCATAGGTGTTGTCGCGGCCGATGTCCTCCGTCACAACGGACAGGTCGAAACCCTCGTACTTTTCAACGTAGGTCTCCGTTCCGTTGGAAAGGAAGAACCACAGGCCGAGCGCCAGCACGACCAGGGCCATGGCGATCCATTTTCCGAACCTGCTGACAAATGAACGCTCCATGATCTCTTAGCCCTCCTTGGTTATCCGGCTGCCGACGGGGTTGCCGCCTGACGGCCTCTCTTGACATGCGCCCGGCGGGGGAACGCTGCGGGCGGGGTGGAAATATGAAATAGACATGAAAGCAGGCTCAATGTGCTGTCATGCATTCCAGATATCCAAAACGGTCAATATCCAACCTTATTATATAATACCGGCAGGCGAAAAAACCTATCAAAAGTTGCGCGGTATACATCATAATTTGCTTGAAAGTTCTTGTCTTTTGTGATAGGATAGACATATATCATCGGGGAATTTTGTGTAAATCCTTACATATTGGTGATATGAAATCGGGGAGGAACGAAGGACGATGAAACAGAAGCCGCTGGTCAGCCAGGAGGATAAGGAGCTGTTCCACATGGGGTTCCGCGTGCTGAAGGAGGATCAGCACGAGTTTATCACCTATCCGGCCAACACGTCCATCCGCATCTGGCGCAGCATTCGTGAAGCGGACAGCTATGCGCCCCATTTCCATTCGGCGGTGGAGGTGCTGGTGCCCATCGAGGGGCAGCTGTATTCTGTCATTGATGACACGGAGTACGTGGTGCATGCGGGGGAGATGCTCTTCATCCCCGCGGGCTGCACGCATTCGCTGCGGATGGATGTGGGCAGCGTGCGCGAGCTGATCCTGTTTGAGATGAACAATGTATTCACCCTCAAGGAGTTCGGCGCTTTCCGCCAGATGCTGGCCAAGCCCATCTATCTGGACATGGAGCACCCGGCCCGGGAGGGAGTGCGGGAGAAGCTGATGGAGATGATCGCCATCCACCGCAGCGGCAGGATGCTGCGCAACATGCACTGCTATGCGCTGCTTCTGGAGATCTACGCGCAGCTGGGGGAGAGCTACCTGACCATGTCCGCCTCGCAGACGGAGGTCAACGCCATCAACCGGCAGCTTTCGGGCGAGGATGCCTTCAACCGGGCGCTGGACTATGTGGGGGAGAACTACATGGACGATGTGACCCTGGATTCCCTGGCGGCGTATGCGGGCTTCTCGCGCTACACCCTCAGCCGGATGTTCCGCCATCATACGGGGCAGACCTTCACCCAGTACCTGAACCGCCGCCGCGTGACCATGGCTGAGGAGCTGCTGGCAGGTACCAAGCTTCCGGTGACCCAGGTAGCCCTGCAGTGCGGCTTCAACTCCATTGCCACCTTCAACCGCGTTTTCCGGGAGGTGCGCGGCTGCACCCCGACCCAGTACCGGCTGATCTATGACGAAAGCCAGCGCAGATGAGTTTCTACCTATTATATATAGAAGAACGAGCCTGTCCCGCAGCATGGGAACAGGCTCGTTCTGATTTATTTGACCAGATAAACCACGGCGTCGTGGGGCGCGAGGGAGGCGGAAAGGCCCGTAGCCGCATCGGCGGGCTGGCCGCTCCACAGCTCGGTGGCATGGCAGCCCATTTCGGCCTGACCGCGGGTGACGGATACGGTGCGCACCTCGTCGGAAAGGTTGAACAGGGCGACGTACATTCCCTGGCCGTCCTGGCGGGGGGCGACCCAGACGGATTCCTCCTCCGTCGTCCACAGGGGATGACCGCAGAAGCTCTCCCTGCCGATGGCCAGCACATCCGCGTTGGTCAGCAGGCTCAGGGTGAACTCATCGTTCTTGGGCATATCGCCGCCCATCATCAGCGGGGAGCGCATCATCGGCCACAGGGTCATCATGGCGCGCTGCTCCTCGCGGGTGAAGCGGGTCCGGTCGTCGGGGTTGTAGCACTGACGCAGGGCGCCCAGGGGCAGCATGTCGGCGTCCGGCCAATGCCCGGGACCGGCGTGGATGCACCACTTCTCCGCCCGCTCGAACATGGCCTTGAGCAGCCGCCAGCTGTCCCAGAAGTCATCGGTGATGCGCCACATATTGGCGTATTGCTTCAGATGCTCGGCCTTCTCAACGGGCGCGGGGCCGGGGGAGAGGGACAGCACCAAATCGCGCCCGCAAGAACGGCAGGCCTCGGAGATCAGCTCGATCTCCCGGGCGCAGTGGGGGTATTCGCGGGCGATGTCATCGCACTTGATGAAGTCCACGCCCCACTGGGCATAGAGCTGGAAGATGGATTCGTAGTAAGCCTTCGCGCCGGGCTTGTCGCAGCGCAGGCCGTACATATCGGGATTCCAGGCGCAGATGCTGTTGGGGTTGGCAACCTCGTGGCAGCCCATATCGCTGCCCAGGATGGGCAGGTGCTTATGGGCGGCCATGCGGGGCATACCGCGCATGATGTGGATGCCGAACTTCAGCCCCAGGCTGTGGACATAATCTGCCAGGGGCTTGAAGCCCACACCGCCCGCAGCGGAGGGGAAGCGGTTCACTGCTGGCAGCAGGCGGCCGTAGGCGTCCATATCCAGGGTGGAGAAGGGCTCGTATTCGTGGTTCAGCGCAGTGGGCTGATACCACTGGATGTCCACCACAACATATTCCCAGCCGAATTCCTTCAGATGGGCGGCCATGTATTCCGCGTTGGCGCGGACGGTTTCCTCGGTGACGGCGGCGCCGTAGCAGTCCCAGCTGTTCCAGCCCATGGGGGGATGCTTTGCGATCATGGATAATACCTCCTCATATGCAGCGGATGATTCTCTGCGGATAAGATAGCATGTCCGGGCGGGAGGTGTCAAGGGAAATGATTGCAGACAATGAAAAAACCGCCCCGGCAGGACGGTTTTCCGAAATCAGGCGAAGAAGGTCAGCCAGCCCATCAGGTGCATCACATACTCCACGGCCAGGGCCACGATGACCACCAGGGCGGAGATGATGAAGCCGTGCAGCATGGGGCGGGCGCCGCTTTTGCGCATGGTGCTGAAGGAGGTGTTCAGACCGATGGCGGCAAGGGCGGCGACCATGAGGAATTTGGAAACATCCTTCATGGCGGAGGAAACGCCGTCCGGGATGAGTCCCAGGCTCTTGACGCAGGCCATGCCCAGGAAGCCGAGGATGAACCAGGGGAATATATTCGCAATGGACACATGGGCGCGGATCTCCTGGGTGCTGCCGGAGGCAAGTGCTTCCCGGCGCTTCAGGCGGACGCTGATCAGGGCGAAGACGATCACGGTGGGGATGATGGAAAGCGTACGGGTGAGCTTGACCATGGTGGCGAAGTCACCTGCGGCTTCGGAGAAGGCGTAGCCCGTGGCCACGACGCTGGAGGTGTCGTTGACGGCGGTTCCCGCCCACAGACCGAAGGCCTCGTCTGTCAGGCCCATCATGCGGCCCAGGATGGGGAAGAGGAGGATCATCGCCATGTCAAAGAGAAAGGTGGCGCTCATGGCGAAGGCGACGTCGGTATCGGTAGCGTCGATGGTGGGGGCAATGGCGGCAATGGCGCTGCCGCCGCAGATGCCGGTACCCGCGCTGATGAGGCTGGAGGTTTTCCAGTTCAGCCCCAGAGCCTTGCCGCAGAAATAGCCGCCGCCGAAGCAGGTCAGAAGGGTGAAGACCATCACCAGCAGGCTCATGCGGCCCACATCCAGGATAACGCCGATGGACAGGCTTGCGCCCAGCAGGATGATGGCGAACTTAAGCAGCTTCTTGCTGGTGAACTTCAGGCCGGGAGTCAGGCGCGCACCGGGCTTGCGCACGGCGTTCACGCCCATGCCGATGAACATGGCGATCACGGCGGCGCCGATGAGATGCGTGCCGAGGAGCCTGTCCAGCAGGTCGGCCAGCAGGGTGGCGAGGATGGCGATCAGCAGGGAAAGGCCGACGCCGGGGACAAGGCTGCCCCAGCTCTTCATGTGTGTCATGGTGCGTTCCTCCTGTGGTGCGTTCAAGATGAGCCCCGGGCCATGCCTGCCGGTTGACGGCGGGAGCGCGCGGGGTTCCGTGTTTTCCGGGCTCGATGATAGCACAGTTGTGTGATAAAATCAAATTATCATTTTGAATCAGATGATAAATTAATTTTCACGGAGGATGGTATGCAGGATTATCGGATGGAGACCTTTCTGACCCTGTGCGAAACGATGAATCACCACGCGGCGGCGGAGCGCCTCTGCCTGACGCAGCCGGCGGTGACGCAGCATATCAGGCGGCTGGAGGAACGATACGGCTGCCGACTGTTCACCTATGACGGCCGCCGTCTCCGCCTGACCCGGCAGGGCGAAATGCTGCGGGAGTTTGCGGTGCTGGAGAAGCAGCGGGAGGTGCGCCTGCAGGAGCGTCTGCATGGCGGGCTGTCCCTGCGGGTGGGCGCCACCAAGACCATCGGCGAGTATGTCATCGCGCCCCAGGTGGCGGCCTGCCTGGCGCGTCCGGGCTGCAGCCTGACGCTGGAGGTGGACAACACGGCGCATATCCTCGGGCGCATCGACGAGGGAAAGCTGGACTTCGCCCTCATCGAGGGCAGCTTTGACCGGGCGCGCTATGCCTGGCGGCTGTTCCGGCGGGAGCCCTTTGTGGGGGTCTGCGGGGCGGGCCATCCCTTTGCGGGGCGGCGGATCTGCCCTGAAATGCTGCGGTCCGAGCAGCTGTTCCTGCGGGAGGAGGGCAGCGGAACGCGCCGCATCCTGGAGGAGGTGCTGGATGCAGCGGGCCTGGGGGTGAATATCTTCGGCGGCGTTGCAACCCTGGGCAGCTTCACGCTGATGACGGGGCTGATGGCGGCCAGCGCAGGCATCACCTTCGCATATGAGGCCGTGGCGGTGGAGAATCCGTCGCTGGCGACCTTTCAGGTGGAGGGCTGGGAGACAACGAGGGAGTTCAACTGCGTCTGGCTGCCGGGCAGCGGTGGCGAGGAGGCAGCAGAGGCCTTCGGCGTGTGACGCACCGGTCTTCTGTTTCCCTGCTGGATATGCTGCTGACCTTGGCGCTGGCCTTTGGTCTGGGTATGTTCATCTTCCTGGTGTACAAGAAGACCTACTCGGGCGTGATGTACTCCTCCTCCTTCAGCGGCACGCTGGTGGCGCTGACGATGATCACCAGCATGACCATTCTGGCGGTGACGAGCAATGTGGTGCTGAGCCTGGGCATGGTGGGCGCGCTGTCCATCGTCCGCTTCCGCACAGCCATCAAGGAGCCGATGGACATCGCCTTCCTGTTCTGGGCCATTGCGGCGGGCATTGTGCTGGCGGCGGGGATGATCCCCCTGGCCGTCATCGGCAGCGTGATCATCGGCGTGGTGATGCTGGTGTTCATCAACCGCAAGGCCATGCATGATCCCTACATCGCGGTGATCTCCTGCGCGAACGCCGCGGCGGAAAAGGCCGCTGCGACCTACCTCCGCCAGAACGTGGAGAAGGCCGTCATCAAGTCCAAGACCGCCCAGAACGGCGCCATCGAGATGACCTGGGAGATCCGCCTGGTCAAGCATGACACCGATTTCATCACCGAGCTGTCTGAGATAGATGGCGTGAACAGCGCCGTGCTGGTGAGCTACAACGGCGACTACCTCGGGTGAGGTGAGAGCAGATGCTTCGGCACAGGAACATTGACCGGGTGTGCTGCGTGATTCTGGCGCTGACGCTGCTGGTGAGCACCCTGTTTGTGGGTGCGGCAGCGACGGGGCGGATCGCGGAGGATACCACCATCGGTTATGAAACGCGGCTGTTTGATCAGTCCAGCATGCATACGATTGATATCATCATCGACGACTGGGACGCTTTCCTGGACACGGCCACCTCTGAGGAATATGCGGCCTGCCATCTGGTGATCGACGGCGAGCTGTTCAGAAATGTGGCCATCCGCGGCAAGGGCAACACGTCCCTGTCCTCCGTGGCGACCTATGGCAACGACCGCTACTCCTTCAAGGTGGAGTTTGACCACTACCAGACGGGCAGTACCTATCATGGCCTGGACAAGCTGAGCCTGAACAACCTCATTCAGGACAATACCTGCATGAAGGATTATTTCGCCTATACCCTGATGAACAGGATGGGCGTGGCGGCCCCCCTGTGCAGCTTTATGCAGATCAATGTCAACGGCGAACCCTGGGGTCTTTACCTTGCGGTGGAGGGCGTGGAGGATGCGTTCCTGCAGCGCAATTACGGCAAGGATTACGGCGAGCTGTACAAGCCGGACAGCCTCTCCTTCGGCGGCGGACGCGGCAACGGACGCGACTTTGACATGGGGGAGATGGCGGAGAACTTCGGCTTCTCCTTCGGCGGAGACGATGGGGACGGCAGCGGAGCGCAGGGCTTCTCCATGCCCGACATGGGCGGCTTCATGGGAATGGGCGCCATGCCGGAGGGCTTCGACCCCTCCCAGCTGCCGGGCAATATCCCCGGCGCGGCGGAAACGGCGACGGCCACCCCTGAACCCACGGCAACGGCAGCCCCCACGGCCCCTGCTGGCGGCATGATGCCCGACATGGGCAGCTTCCCGGCGATGAATGGCGGAGAAATGCCTGCGGGCTTTGACCCCGGCCAGATGACAGGAGGCTTCTCCGGCATGCCGGGCAGCGGAAGTCTGCCGGAGGGCTTCGACCCCAGTCAGATGGCAGGCGGGGAGTTTGAAATGCCGGACATGAGCTTTGGCGGCTTCGGCGGCTTTGCCAGCAGCACGGATGTGAAGCTCCAGTACACTGATGACAATCCGTCCAGCTATGCCAACATCTTCAACAATGCCAAGACGGACATCACCACAGCGGATCAGAAACGGCTCATTGCCTCCCTGAAGGCGCTGAATGAAGGGGATGTATCCGTGGTGGACACGGACGCGGTCATCCGTTACATGGCGGTTCACAACTTCCTCTGCAACGACGACAGCTACACCGGCATGATGGTGCACAACTACTACCTCTTCGAGGAGGACGGCGTGCTGTCCATGATCCCCTGGGACTACAACCTGGCCTATGGCGGCTTCTCCGGCGGGAGCAACGGTACGTCCACCGTGAACACCGACATCCACCGCCTGGTCAGCATGGGCAGCGACAGCGATCGCCCCATGGCGGGCTGGATCACCTCCAGCGAGGAATATATGGCGCAGTATGATGCCGTTTATCAGGAATTCATCACCACCACGTTTGACAACGGCTGGTTTGCCCAGGAGATCGACCGCGTGACGGCCATGATCTCTCCCTATGTGGAGGCGGACTCCAGGGCCTTCTGCACCTACGAGGAATTCCTGACCGCCGCACAGACCCTGAAGACCTTCTGCCTCAAGCGCGCCGAAAGCGTTGCCAATCAGCTGGCGGGCGATGATACCCGTGTGGACGCCTCCGACCTTGATCTGTCCGTGATGGGCACGATGGGCGGCATGGGCGGCGGCGGATTCCAGATGCCCGGCGCGGACGCGGGAAGACCGGACAGCAGGACGGGCGCGACGGCGACTTCTGCGGAAGGAGATACGTCGGCGGCTGCACCGGAAGGTGACGCAGCGGCCTTCTCCGCTGGGAAGGGCGCTCCGGAGCGGTCAGGGCAGACCGGGCCCGAAGACGGTGCCGCAGAGGGCGATTCGGGCCGCGGGTCGCACCGCACATTCACCGGGCAATTCGACATGAGCGGACTGAGCGGGATGACGACCCGTCAGCCTGCTGCGGAGGGCTGGATCTGGCTTGCGGTGTGTGTAGTTGTGCTCTGCGGAGCATTGGTTTTCGTGAAATGCAGCAAGTCGAACCGATGAAAATGATGGAGGGAAAACCATAATAAAGAAAATGATTGCAATGCTTGCCGCGATGCTCCTGTGCCTGAACGCAGCGGCAGCCTGCGCGGAGAACGGAACCATTGAGGTGATCATGAACGCCGGAACGACGCAGGCCTTCTCGGATGCGACGGTGAAGGAGGAGGATCTCGAAGCGATCCTGCACGCAGGACTGGTGGCCACCAGCTCCATCAACCAGCAGCCGTGGTACTTCGTGGTCATCACCAACGCCGATGTGATGGCGGAAATCGCCGGCAGCGGCATGGACGGCATGGGCGGTGCGCCTGCCGGGATGACCCCGCCCGAAGGCATGAATCTGCCTGCGGGTATGACCCCGCCTGAGGGTATGAGCGCTCATGGCGGCATGGGCGGCGCTACACCCTCGGCGCCCGCAGCCTCCGGCACGGCAAAGGCTGCGATGGGTGATTCCCCGGTGGCGATTGTGATCTACATGAACACGGCGACCATGTCGCCCGACGCCAGCTTCGAATGCGGCCTGGCCACGCAGAACATGGTGATTGCCGCCTCCGCGCTGGGCTACGGCACGAAGATCGTGTCTTCCCCACGATGACGCTCAACGGCGAGAATCATGATGCGCTGTGCGAGAAGCTGGGCGTGGACAAGGCCTACACCGCTGTGGCGGTGCTGCTGATCGGTCAGCCCCAGGCGCAGACAGACGGCACGACCAGCGCTTCCGTCCGCAACACGCTGGAGGAGAAGGTCAGCTATGTGAAATCATCCGGAGGAACATAGAAGCTCCCGGCAGGCCGCGTATGCGGTTTGCCGGGAGCTTTACTGTAATGCTTTACTGGGGAATGCGGTTGGCGGCGGCGTATTCCCTGGGGCTCTGCACGGCCTGGCCGGTGAGGCGCAGGCGGTTGCGCAGCCATTTCATAACCGTGAAATAGCAGGGGAAGAGGAAGCAGTCCGCCAGGATCCACGCGGCGGGGTTGGCCCAGACGGCGGCATTGAAGCCGAAGAAGGGAACCAGCAGCACCGCCACGAAGGCGCGGCCGATCAGCTCCATCACGCCGGCGGTCATCGCCACGGTGGTGAAGCCCACGCCCTGAATGGTGAAGCGCACGATGTTGACAAACAGCAGCGGGATGTACAGGGCACTGTTGACGATGAGGAACTGGTGGGCCATGCTCAGCACGTCGTCCAGGGTGGCGGGGTCATCTGCGCGGACGAAGAGAGCCACCATGTCACGGCCGAAGAAGAGAATGAGCAGGAAGGCTGCCACGCAGTAAATGCAGCCGACGAGGCTGGCGGATTTCAGGCCCTGCTGGATGCGGTCGAGCTTTCTGGCGCCCACGTTCTGGCCTGCAAAGGTGGCCATGGCGGAGGCCAGGGCGTCAAAGACGATGCAGAAGAGCATGCTCAGCTTGCCCGCGGCGGTCACGGCGGACACAGCCTCGGTGCTGATGTTGTTGACGGCGGCGGTGACCGTCAGGCTGCCGATGGCGGTGATGGAGTACTGCAGGCCGAAGGGGATGCCCATGGTCAGCAGACGGCGGGCAAAGGGAACGCGCCAGCGCATGTCCTCCTTCGTCATGCGCAGGATGGTGAATTTGCGGCGGATGACCCACAGGCACCACAGGCCGCTGAGCAGCTGGCTGATGACCGTTGCCCAGGCGGCACCGGCCACGCTCATGTCAAGCCAGATGATGAACACCAGATCCAGCACGATATTGACCAGCGCAGCAATGACGATGGCGATCATGGGGGTGCGGCCGTCGCCCAGGGAGCGCATCACGCCGGAGGCCATGTTGTACAGCACCGTTGCGGGAATGGCGAAGAACACCGGGCGGATGTAGGCGATGGCGTCGGCGCGCAGGTCGTGGCGGGTGCCCAGCATATCCAGCAGCTGGGGCGTCAGCACGCCGGTGACAAGCCCCATGGCGACGGAGATCACCGCGCACAGGTACACCGCATGCATCACGAATCTGCGCAGCTCCCCCTCCTGCTTTGCGCCGAAGGCCTGGGCGATGGGGAGGGAGAAGCCGGAGCAGATGCCCATGCAGAAGCCGTTGATGAGGAAGTTGAGCGAGCCGGTGGAGCCCACCGCGGCCAGCTTGTCATAGCCCAGGTACACGCCGACGATCAGCGTGTCCACAAAGCTGTAAAGCTGCTGGAAAAGGAAACCGCCCAGCAGCGGGATGGTGAAGCCCATCAGGAGCTTCATCGGAGAACCCTGCGTCAGGTCGCGGGTGGTGCTGCGTGCCATAGGTGCGCCTCTTTCTGATTGCGTCGAAGGACTGGCGGCCCGGAGAAATTGCGGAGCGCCAAATGCATATATAGCACAATTCCAGCGCCGGCGCAAGCGGAAAAATCCGGCGAAATTCAGACCGGAACGTGCATGTGTACGGTGGTGAAGGGCAGCAAAATAGAGGTTCTTCACGTTTTCTTAGGGAATGACCAACAATGTAAGTGGGAAGCCGCTTTCGCCCGCCGAAAGCGGCGCAAAGGCGTTTTTCCTATTCGGGAAGCAACCGGTGCTTACCCCCCGATCCCCCCGTGCTCCTAACACGTCGGAAAGGCGGCTGCATTCATGGGCGGCGACGTTGCGGAGGGTTGCTTGAAAGAATAAGAACGAGGGCACAACCCTCCGAAAAGACGCCGCATCTTCCCCTTCATGGCTCCGATGCAGCCGCAATGGCGGGGAAGGTGTCTGCGCTATGTCATACAAACCATTCCCTAACTTTCCGTGAAGAGCCAAAAAAGAGACAGGCCGCCAAAGGCCTGTCCCTCATGGAAATGTCTGGATTACTCGTCCTGGGTGGTGCGGCGGCGACGGCGGTAGAGGGCCTCGGTCTCCTCCTCGTCGGGAGCGTCAGCAACGGGCGCTTCCTCGGCGGGAGCCTCTTCCTCCACGGCGGGAGCGACCTCCGGATAGAGCTCGCTCATGGTCTCGCGCATATCGGTGATGGCGGCCTCTACTTCCTCCGCGCTGGGGAGGTCTGCGGGCTCGGGATCGGTCTCATCCGCGGCAGGCTCGGCGGCGGGGACATCCTCCTCCTCGCTTTCGGGCATGTAGTGGCGGCGGCGGTTCGGCACGGCGATGGTGTAATCATTGCCGGGAGCGCGGGTGATGGTGTCCTCAGCGCTGTCGGACTTGCTGTTGGCGATGCTGCGGCCGACGATACCCACGCCGATCAGCACGGCGCACAGAGCGGCCAGGCCCAGCAGGGCATAGAAGGCGATGCTCAGCGCGCTTTCCGCCGTGTCATACACCTCAGGCAGGCTGTCCTGCTGGGGCACGGGCTGGGTCACGGGCACGGCAGGGGTGGTGATGGGCGCCAGGGTGGGCGTGGCGGTGGGCGGCGCGTAGTAGATGCGCACGCCGTTGCCCTCGAAGGTCAGCGTTTCGCCCAGCTGGCCGGTGGCATTGGCGTCAAAGCGGAAGGTACCGTCGATGTCCACGCGCACGTCACGCACAAAGGAGAGCGTCTCGCCGGGGGCAAGGGTCACGCCGCGGCTGGACGTGTTGTAGGGGTAGACCTTCACGCCGTTGGACACGACGGTGACATTGGTCGCCTCCACGGCGGAGTTGTTGGTCACATGGACGGTGAACTTGACGATGCCGGGCTTGGTATAGATGGTGCTGCTGTCGGCCTCGGCCATCACGGAGAGGGAGATCGCCTTGGCAGGATCCACCTCGATGATGCTGATGTACTCGGTGGCCGTCTCGATCACGTCACCGGCGGTGTTGGTGCCGCGGACGATGAAGATGTGATCGGCGGAGGCGGTGATGGTCACTTCCTTCTCCAGGGTGACGGTGCTGTTGGCGGGAACGGATTCACCGGTGAAGATGGTGCCCAGCACGGGGTCGGTCACGGTGATGTTGCCGATGTCGGACTTGCCGGTGTTCTTCAGGGTCAGGGTCAGCTTGACGACCTCGCCCGCCTGGCCGCCCTTCTTGTCGGCCTTGAGCGTCGCGGTCAGCTTCACGTCGCCGTACTTGATGGCCGCATCCTCCACGGAAACGCTGCCATCCTTCCAGGACACGGTGGCGCGGGAGGTCAGGGTCTTCTTGCCCATGGTGACGGTGAAGGTGTGGGTCACGGCGGCGCCGGGCTCAATGGTGCCCAGGGAGGCGGCGGAGGAAGAAATGGCGCTGCTCTCCTTAATAGTCACGTCCGTGGCGGGGGCGTTGCCGGTGTTGGTCACGGTGTAGGTGACGTAGACCTTTTGGCCGTTGCGCGCGGTGGTGGGGGTGATGGTGCGGGTGACCTCCAGCTTCGCCTCGGCGCCCGCGTTGACCACGGCGGTACCGTAGGGCTGCTGCTTCTGCACGATCACGCCGTCATCGCCCACGATGTGATAGGCCAGCACAAAGGTCAGGCGACCGGCGGTCAGGTGCTCCTCGGTGACCTGCCAGGTGCCCTGCCAGGTCACGGAATCGCCCGCCTTCAGGGTGGGGGTGCCGAAGTCGATCACGCGTACGCCGTTGGGGTCAAACAGCGCGCAGGGGCCGGCCATGTCCGTGCTGCTGTTATTGCTGACGGCGACAGTCACGTCCACCGGGCCGGGGCCGTTGAAGCGGTTCTGGCTCAGCTGCACGCTGACCTCGGGGATGGCGCCGACGTTTTCCGCCATGGCCGTGCCGCACAGGGCGATGACCATCATAAGCGCCAGGAATACCAGGATCTTCTGCTTCATAACTGCATTCGGGCGGCGGGTATGCCGTCCTTCCTCCTTCCACGCCTGCATGGGGCAGGCTCAGGCATCGATCACATGGTCTGTATGAGGATACAAACCTTCTATCCTATTGTACTCACAAATGGGGGGGCTGTCAAGGGAAAGGCTGCATATTATGCGGATTCATGCGGCGGAAGAGCCGCGGCAGAGGCGTACGGAGCCTGTTCACCCCATACAACGAATGAAGAGGGCAAAATCATGTCAGGCCCAGAACTTTCTTTTGCAGCCAGCCGGTCATGACGCACCGGGAAGGAGAGGAGGAAATAGGTGGCGGGGCGGACAGATAACTTGCATCAAGGGCTCTGACGTGCTATAATAGACAAAGCTGTATCCGATGTATTGGTCGTATGATGTATGCGGCCTGAAAAGGAGGAACCCCTATGGATATCAAGAAGATCCTGGCGGACGCCACGGCGACGCTGGGCGTGTCCGGCCATGAGGCGGAGGTGGCGGCATACTTTGCCGAGCAGTTCCGCCCCCTGGTGGACGAGGTGAAGGTGGACGCGATGTATAACGTCATCGCCCGCCGGAAGGGCAATGGCCCCAAGATCATGCTCTGCGCCCATCTGGACGAGATTGCCCTGATGGTAACGAAGATCGAGGATGACGGCTGTGTGCGCTTTGGCAGCGTGGGCGGCGTGGATCCCCGCATCCTGCCCGGCTCCCGCGTATGGGTGCATGGCGCGAAGGGCAAGCTCTTCGGCACCATCGGCGCCCTGCCGCCCCACCTGATGAGTGCGGAAGACCGCACCAACAATTACAAGATGGACAAGCTCCATGTGGATCTGGGCATGTGCGCCGAGACCGTGCGCAGCCAGGTGCGCATCGGCGACCTGATCACCTTCAACACCCCCTTCACCGAGCTGGCAAACGGCCAGGTGGCCGCCAAGTCCCTGGATGACCGCGCCTGCGTGGCCATCCTGCTGCGGGCTGCCGAGCGCCTGCAGAAGCTGGTCTGCGACGCGGATGTGTACTTCGTCTGCTCCTCCCAGGAGGAGGTGGGCGGCCGCGGCGCGATGACCGCCGCCTTCGGCGTGGAGCCGGACTGCGCGGTGGTGCTGGACGTGGACTTCGCCCTTACCCCCGGCTGCGGCCCCGATGTGGCCTGCCCGCTGGACGCGATGGTGGTCACCCACGGCCCCTTCATCCAGCCGAAGCTGAACAAGCGCCTGATCGACTGCGCCAAGGCCCACAACGTGAAACTCACCCAGACCGTGGCGGGCCGCTCCACCGGCACCGACGCGGATGAGATCGGCGTGTCCCGCGCGGGCGTGCCGGTTGTGCTGCTGTCCCTGCCGGAAAAGTATATGCACACCTCTGTGGAGACCATTTCTCTGGACACCCTGGAAGAGGGCGCGCGTCTGCTGGCGCATTTCGTCAGTGAGCTGGATGCGGGATGGGAGGAAGACCTGTGGATCTGAAAACATTAACGGAAATCAATGCTCCCTCGGGCCATGAGCAGCCGATTCGCCGCGCTCTGCTGGCGGAATTGAAGGAGAAGGGCTTCGAGCCCACCATTGACCGCATGGGCAATATCATCGTGGTCAAGGAGGGCACGGGAGAAAAGCCCCGCAAGCGCGTGCTGGTGTCCGCCCACATGGACGAGGTGGGCCTCATCGTCACCGGCCACACCGAGGACGGCTTCCTCAAGGTGACCCAGGCCGGCGGTATCGACACCCGCGTGCTCATTTCCAAGCGCGTGCTGGTGGGCGATGACAACATTCCCGGCGTCATCGGCGCGGTGGCCATCCACCTGCAATCCGCCGCTGACCGTGCCCGCGTGATGGGCTACCGCGAGATCAACGTGGACATCGGCGCCAAGAGCAAGGGCGAGGCCGAGGGCAAGGCCCCCAAGGGCACCTACATCAGCTTTGACACCCCCTATGTGGAATACGGCGAGGGTTTTGCCTGCGGCAAGGCATTCGATGACCGCGTGGGCTGCTGGACGATCCTGCGCCTGCTGGAGGAGGAGCTGCCCTGCGACCTGGTGGCGGCCTTTGTCAGCGAGGAGGAGGTCGGCTGCCGCGGCGCATCCGGCGCTGCGTTCTCCCAGGAGCCGGATATCGGCATCGTCCTGGAGGGCACCACCTGCAATGACCTGGGCGACATCCCGGAGGTTGCGCAGGTCTGCAAGTGCGGCTCCGGCGTGGCCGTGTCCTTCATGGACAATGCTTCCATCGGCAACCGCGAGCTGTTCCGCAAGGCCATCGCCATCGGCGAAAAGGAGGGCATCGCCCATCAGGTGAAGTCCTCCGTGTCCGGCGGCAACGACGGCGGCGTCATCCAGCGTGCCCGCGAGGGTATCCCGACCCTGGTGCTGTCCGTTCCCTGCCGCTACATCCACAGCCCCTCCACGGTCATCAAGCTGTCCGACGCGGAAAGCCAGTTCGAGCTGACCCGCGCGCTGCTGAAGGCGCTGTAAGCAAGGACGAGTCGTTCCACAAACTAAATTCCGAATTCCACATTCCGAATTCCGAATTCAAGAAGGAGTGTATATATACTATGTTTGAGCTTCTGAAGAAGGTTCTCGCCCCCATCGGCCCCAGCGGCCTGGAGGGCCCCGTGGCGGAGGTCATCCGCGAGGAGATCAAGGATGTTGTGGATACCATTGAGGTGGATGCCCTGGGCAACCTGATCGCCACCAAGCTGGGCAAAGCCGAAAACCCCCGCAAGGTGATGCTTTCCGCCCATATGGATCACATCGGCTATATCGTCACCGGCGTGGAGAAGGAAGGCTTCCTGCGTGTGACCAACGTGGGCGGCATCGGCATGAACAACAGCTACAACCGCCATGTGGTGTTTGCGGGCGGCGTCAACGGCGTGGTGGTGGCCCAGCCCGTGGCCGGTCAGCCTGCGCTGAAGGATCTGTTTGTGGACATCGGTGCGGCGGACAGGGAGGATGCGCTGAAGATGGTCTCCCTGGGCGATGTGTGCGTGTATGCCGGTGAGTGCTTCCGCCTGGGCGAGCACCGCGTGGCCGCCCCCGCCATGG
Organism: Clostridia bacterium; assembly: GCA_017516305.1. Taxonomy (GTDB): domain Bacteria; phylum Bacillota; class Clostridia; order Christensenellales; family Aristaeellaceae; genus UBA11524. Next base: position 28,956 of record JAFXDB010000063.1, read on the forward strand.
ATGACCGCTGCGCCTGCGCCCTGCTGGTGAAGCTCCTTCAAACGGTGGGCGACACGCAGGACACCATCATTGCCGTCTTCTCCGTCCAGGAGGAGGTCGGCTGCCGCGGCGCGAAGGTGGCTTCCTTCGCCAAGGAGCCGGACGTGGGCATTGCCCTGGACGTGACCGGCTGGGGCGACACCCCCGGCGTGACCCAGCCCGAGATCAAGCTGGGCGAGGGCATCGGCGTGAAGGTGATGGATCGCGCCAGCATCAGCAACCCTGAGCTGCGCGAGGCCCTGATGGCCGCGGGTGAAAAGGCGGGCGTCAAGACTCAGCGCGAGGTGCTGCCCTACGGCGGTACCGATGCGGGCGCCATGCAGACCAGCCGCGCCGGTATCCCGGTGTGTACGCTGTCTGTGCCCTGCCGTTATGTCCACAGCGCCTGCGAAGTGATCGACATGCGCGATATGGACGCGGGCCTGAAGCTGCTGCAGACGTACTTCGCGTGAGGACTCCCTCAGTCACCGCGTAAACGCGGCGCCAGCTCCCTCGGGGGACTCCCTCAGTCACCGCGTAAACGCGGTGCCAGCTCCCTCGGGGAGGGAGCTATTTAAGGAAGGCAGCTGGCGCTGCCCTGAATAGAATGCCCACAGCGGGGAGGAGCAGGAAACCGCTTCTCCCCGCGTGTTGTTGGGGAGGCAAAATGACCCGTGTTTCCCGTGCCGGGCCGTTTTGCGTCCCCAGCAACACATCTGCCGGAGAATCTACCTGTAAAACGGAGGCATGCTGATGTTCGGCACACTCTATCTTGCGATTTTCATTTTCTGCGGACTGTTCATCGTCCGCTGCCTGCTGCCGCGCCATACGGTGCTGACCCGCACGTGGCTGGGCACGAGTCTCGGCCTGCTGCTGCTGATGTGGCTGCCCGCGCTCATGGCCTTCGCGGTGGACTTCACGGTGAAGGCCCACCTGCTGGCGCTGCTCCCCCTGGCGGCGTTGACGGGCGGCGCGTTCCTGCTGCGGGACAGGCGTCTGGCAAAGGGCTGGGATGCGGCGGAAACGACCCTGGCCCGGCAGATGTTGACCGTGGTGCTGCCGCTGACGCTCCTGTCCGGGTATCTGCAGTTCACGCATTATGTCCGCATGGCGGCGGACGGCTCCTGGTGGGGCGGACAGTCCACCTATGGCGACCTGGCGATGCACATGAGCTTCGTCACGTCGCTGAAGAATGCCTCCTTCCCGCCGGAATACTCGCTTTTCCCCGGTCAGCAGCTGAGCTACCCCTTCCTGATGGATTCTCTCAGCACCAGCCTTTATCTGATGGGCTTTTCGCTGCAGGCGTCGATGGTGATTCCGGGGACGCTGATGATGGCGCTGTGCTACATGGGTGTGATGTGCCTGGCGCGGGAGATGACGGTCGGCAAAAAGACGGTCATCCTGGCGGCGCTGTTGTTCTTCCTCAACGGCGGCCTGGGCTTCATCTACGATTTCGACCTGGCCGGAGGCACGGAGACCGTCTGGATGAACGGCGAATGGACGGAGACGCCCACCCTCTGGGCGCGCATCCAGAACATCCTCAACGGCTACTACATGACTCCCACCAACCAGCCCACGCCCAACAACCTGCGCTGGTCGAACGTCATTGCCGACCTGATGCTGCCGCAGCGGACGCTGCTGGGCGGCTGGTGCATGGTGATCCCGTGCTTCTACCTGCTCTTTACGGCCTTCCACCGGGAGGATATGGCGAAAACGCCCCTGCGGCAGGTGGTGCTGCTGGGCGTGTGGGGCGGCGCGCTGCCGCTGATCCACACGCACTCCTTCACGGCGCTGGCGCTGTGCTCGGTGGGGCTGCTGGTATATGACATGTTCCATTGCCGCGACCGGCTGCAGCGGTTGGGCTGGTACGCTCTCTACGGCGGCATTGCCTGTGTGCTGTCCGTTCCGCAGCTTTTCGGGTTCACCTTCGGCCAGGTGTTCCAGGAGGGCATGCAGGAGGCCAGCAACTCCTTTATCGAACCCTGGTTCAACTGGGTCAACTCGTCAGACGGCACCCTGTCCGGCATGATCGACGGCTACGGCTGGTTTTACCTCAAGAACATCGGCCTGCCCTTCCTGATGCTGATCTTCGCGCTGTGTGAGCGCAATCCCCGCTGGCGGCGGCTCTTTGCCGGTGCGCTGCCCATCATCCTGGCGGCGGAGTTCGTCCGCTTCCAGCCCAACATTTACGATAACAACAAGCTCCTGTACCTGGCCTGGCTCCTGTGCGCGATGATCGTGGCGGACTGGTGCGGCGTGGTGTGGCGGAAGCTGAAGGACTTCCGGGCAAGGCCGTTCATTGCGGCGCTGGCGGCGGTGACGATCTTCCTCTCCGCCGGGCTGACCCTCTGGCGCGAGTGCGTGAGCAATTACCAGCTCTTTTCTGCCGGTGCAGTGCAGGCAGGCGAGTTTGTCCGCGATAATACGGAGGAGGACGCGGTATTCCTCACGGGCGTCCACCATCTGAATCCGGTGGCTTCCATCGGCGGACGGCGCATCGTCTGCGGCCCCGACCTTTGGCTGTATTACCACGGCCTGGACACGAATGCCCGTAAGGAGGATATTGCCCGCTTCTACGGCGATCCGGCGGGGAATCTGGATGTTCTGGAAACCTACGGGGTGGATTACATCGCCGTCAGCAGCTACGAGCGGCACGATTACCAGCCGGATATTGCCGCGCTTGATGCGCTCTACACCCGCGTGTACCAGAACGGCGAGATGATCATCTGGCAGGTCGCGGCTGCTGCGCAGGGGGAGGAGTGACGGATGGAACGGCTGCTGCGGTATTCCCTGGAGCATGAGCGGGTCATCCGGCTGATGCTGCTGACGGAGGGGAGCCTGACGCAGGTCAATGCCCGCATCATCGCCTATGATGCGGAGAAGATCGAGTTCATCACCACCCGTTCGCCCCGACCGCAGACGGCGCTTCGGGCGGACATTCTGGCGGCAGACTTCCGTAGGGGGGACGACGGGCAGGTGTGAACAATCCTGAAATACACCCTTACCTGGATATTCCTGAAATATACCCTGGTTGAAAAAGAAAGGAGGCGTGTCCCATGGGAAATCCTGTACCGGGCCCTGTGACAGGGGTTGACCTGACGCGGGCGGAGACGCTCATGTGCCCATGGATGGCAGACCCGTGGGGACGTCTGCGTCCGCCGATCTCCCTGGAAGCGCTGCAGATGAGCGCGGAGCTGTCCGCCGCCTGCCAGAGCCTGAACATCACCCCCTGGCTGCGGGCGGGTTGGCGGGACGTGACGGTGCAGGTGGACGGCGAGGTCACCCCGCTGGAGCGGGAGTGGCGGAGCCTGTCGGCCAAGCTGCAGAGGAGCCTCATCCGGGCGAAGATCAGCGGCGTGAACCCGCTGCAGCAGATCTCTGGCGCGCTGAAGGAGCGGTCTGCCGCGTCCACCGGCAAGGCGGTGGTGATGCTGCGGCCTGCGCCGGGCGGGAAGTACGTGGTGGCCATCTGCTTCATGGGCACGGGCGCGCGCTTCTACGATTGGTTCTCCAATTTCCGCATTGCCACGCCCGAGGGCATTCATCAGGGCTTTTCGCAGCTGACGGATCAGTTCGAGGGCAACGAGGGCCGCATCGGCTTTCCGGAAACGGCCCGGGCGCTGCGCCTGCCGCAGCTGACCCTGCGCCACATCCTGGAGGAGGCGAAAAGCCCGGACAGCCGGTTCCGCCTCTGGCTCTGCGGCCACAGCCAGGGCGGCGCGGTGATGCAGGTCTACGCCCGGCGCAAGCTCCTGCAGAGCGGCGTACACCCGTCCAACATTGTCGGCTGGGGCTTCGCATCGCCCTCGGTGGCCACGGGGGATGCGGCGGCGGACCCGGCGGTTTACCCGCTCTATCATGTCCACAACAGCGATGACCTCGTGCCCCGCTGCGGCGCGGCGGTGCATCTGGGCGTGTGCCTGGTGTACCCGGCGGACGAGCCGCTGCGCAAGGCCTGCTATGCCTGGCCCCGCGATGCGGCCAGCGTACAGGCGCGCCTGGCCGTGCGCCCCCTGGTGCAGCAGATGACGGACACGCCGGGCTGCATCGTGCAGGTGACGGCGATGCTGATGGTGCTGGAGGGCTGCACGCCCCGGGAGATCGCCGAGGCGCTGGGCGTGGAGGACTCGATTCCGGCCTCGCGCCTGCTGGAGCGCTTCGACGTGAAGGAGACGCTGGCGGGCATCATCCGGCGGATGGAGGCAGCGTACCTTTCTGTGACGGGCCAGCCGCTGCCGGGCGAACGCCTGGTCTCGGCCATCGCCCTCATCCGGGAGGTGGCGCAGCAGGTGGGCTGGAAGGCCCTCATCGGCGCGATGAGCCAGCTCCTGCGCTATCCGCACCGCATGTCCGTGCCCCGCGACGGCAGCCGGGACACGCCCTATACCTGGATCGCCCGGCACGGCGCACACCGGCTGACGCCCTACATCTGGCAGGCGGGGGCGCCGCCGTGGCGACAGGCGGCTCCGACAGATAACTCCCTAAATACACCCTGATATAGAAAGGAAGAATGCAAATGAAGACCACCATCCTGATCATCATCGCCGTGGCGGCGCTGGTGATGAACCCCGTTGCCTTTGTGCTCATGGGCGTTGACAAGAAGCGCGCCAGGAAGGGCGCCTGGCGCATCCCGGAAAAGACGCTTTTCCTGGCAACGGCCTGCTTCGGCGGCCTTGGCGGCACGCTGGGCATGTTCCTGCTGCGGCACAAGACCAAGCACTGGTACTTCCGCCTGGGCTTCCCGGCGCTGCTGGTGCTGCAGGTCGTCGTTGTGGCAGCGCTGATCGTGCTGCTGTGATTCTGAAAATGCGGTATGTTGCGGGAATCCTGGAACGTACCGCGTTTTGTTGTGCGAATGTATTTCCTGTGTACAGGGGAAAAGATTTACATGCGGGCTGATGACATCCGGGAAGGAATGTGATAGAATATAATCGGAAGAAAATCGGCAATCACGAAGGAGGAATGGACATGAGCGACCTGCTGACCCTGAATGAGAGCGCGCCGCTGGCGGACAGGATGCGTCCGCGGACACTTGGAGAATTCATCGGGCAGGAGCATCTGGTGGGTCCGGGGCGGCTGCTGCGCCGCGCCATCGAGGCGGACAGGCTCACTTCCTCCATCTTTTTCGGCCCGCCCGGCTGCGGCAAGACCACCCTGGCCTCTATCATCGCCGGGGCAACGAAGGCTGCTTTCGTGCAGCTCAACGCCGTCACCTCCGGCGTGGCGGACGTCCGCGACGTCCTGAAGGCCGCCCAGGAGCGCCGTACCCTCTACGGTCAGCCGACATACCTGCTGCTGGACGAGTGCCACCGCTGGTCCAAGGCCCAGAGCGATTCCATCCTGCCGGCCATCGAGCGGGGCGTCATCCGCTTCATCGGCTCCACCACGGAGAATCCCATGATCGCCATGACGCCCGCCATCGTCAGCCGGTGCCGCGTGTTTCAGTTCCAGGCGCTGACGGACGGGCATGTCATCACTGCCATGCGCCGCGCTCTGGCGGATAAGGAGCGGGGCTACGGCGCGCTGAAGGTGCGGGTGGATGAGGACGCTCTGCGCCACATCGCCCGCATCGCAGGCGGCGACACCCGCGCGGCCCTGGGCGCCATTGAGCTGGCCGTGCTGACCACCCCGGCGGGGGAGGACGGCGCGATTCATATTGACATGGCCGTGGCGGAGGAGTCCATCCAGAAGCCCATGATGCGCTGCGACGAAAGCCTGTATTACGATATGCTCAGCGCCTTCTGCAAGAGCCTGCGCGGCTCGGACAGCAACGCGGCGCTGGCCTGGTTTGCCCGGCTGATCTACGCCGGGGTCGATCCGCGCATCATCACAAGGCGCGTTATCGCCCATGCCTCGGAGGATGTAGGCCTGGCCAATCCCACGGCCATGCTCCAGGCCCAGGCGGCGGCAGCCGACCTGGAGATGCTGGGCATGCCCGAGGCGCGGCTGCCCATCGCCCAGGCGATCATCGCCGTGTGCGAGAGCCCCAAATCCAATGCGGTGTGCGCGGCGGTGGACGCCGCCATGGCGGACGCGGCGAAGGGCGGCTTCGGCCCCGTGCCGGTGCATCTGCGGGATACCCACTACCAGGGCCATGAGCGCATCGGCTCCGGTGAGGGCTACAAGTACCCCCACGACTTCCCCAACCACTGGGTCCGGCAGGAGTACATGCCCCCGGAGGTGCGGGGGAAGAAGTATTATCAGCCGACGGAGATGGGCCATGAGGCCACCATCCGCAGGAATCACGAGGCAAGGGAGGGCATGAAATGAAGCGGCGTCAGAAAGGGATCTCCGTCCGCAAGGCGACGTACTATGCCGTCATCATCAATAGCCTGCAGATATTGCTGATCCTGGTGGTGCTCTTTGCGGTGCTGGTGGTTCCGGAGATCCAGACCTCGCCCCGGCTGCTGCTGATGCTGACGATGCTGGCGTCCCTGGTGATCATCTGGGGCGCGGTGGTGGACATTTCTGAGGCCCTCCATACCCGGCGGCTGGTCGGGCAGCTGGATGATATGGACGAGACCATCTCCGCCATGGCCAACCTGAATACCACCCTGCGCACACAGCGGCACGATTTCCTCAATCACCTGCAGGTGGTCTACTCCCTGATGGAAATGCAGGAGTACGACGAGGCGAACGAGTACATCGAGCAGGTATACGGCCGCATCACCGCCGTCAGCCGGGTGATGAAGACCTCCGTGGCGGCGGTCAACGCGCTCCTGCAGGTGAAGGCGGCGGCCTGCGAGGAGGCGGGGGTGCAGCTGCAGCTGAACATCACCTCCAAGTGGGAGACGCTGGAAAACACCATGCCTGCGTGGGAGATGTGCAAGGTGCTTTCCAACCTGATTGACAACGCCATCGACGCCATGGAGGACATTCCCGCCGCGAAGCGCAGCCTGACCATCTCCCTGACGGAGAACCTGAAGCAGTACTGCTTCTGCGTCAGCAACACCGGCACGCCCATTGTCCCGGACATGCAGGAGAGCATCTTCCAGCCCGGTATCACCACCAAGGGCGAGGGCCACGGCATGGGCCTGTTCATCGTCCGCAAGACCATCCGCGACCGGGGCGGGGACATCACCCTGGTCAGCGATGAGGAGCATACGGCCTTCAGCGGCTTTGTGCCCCGGCAGGCGGCCCGGCCGGCAGAGAAACCCGGTGCCTGAGACGGCAGCAAAGAACGATAGTTTTTTGTCAAACCCCCTTGATTTTTTTCCAGGGTTAGTGTATGATGTAAACTGCGGGAGTAAGTGGTTTTCTTTCACCCGCGACTGTCTGTGTGAACAACGACCATCGCAGAAAGAGGTAGAATAGACATGGCTCTTGACCTGACCAAGTATGGCATTACCGGCACGACCGAGATCGTCCACAACCCCTCCTTCGAGAAGCTGTTCGAGGAAGAGATGAACCCCGCCCTGGAGGGCTATGAGAAGGGCCAGCTGACCGAGCTGGGCGCCGTGAACGTCATGACCGGCATCTACACCGGCCGCTCCCCCAAGGACAAGTTCATCGTCATGGACGAGACCTCCAAGGACACCGTGTGGTGGACCAGCAAGGAGTACGCCAACGACAACAAGCCCGCTTCCACCGAAGCCTGGGCCGAGTGCAAGCGCCTGGCGCAGGAGCAGCTGAGCAACAAGAAGCTGTACGTCATGGACGTCTTCTGCGGCACCAACAAGGACTCCCGCATGGCCATCCGCTTCATCATGGAGGTGGCCTGGCAGGCTCACTTCGTCAAGAACATGTTCATCGCCCCCACTGCTGAGGAGCTGGAGAACTTCGAGCCCGACTTCGTTTCCTACAACGCCGCCAAGGCCAAGGTGACCAACTTCAAGGAGCTGGGCCTGAATTCCGAGACCGCCGTCATCTTCAACCTCACCGACCGCGAGCAGGTCATCCTGAACACCTGGTACGGCGGCGAGATGAAGAAGGGCATGTTCTCCATGATGAACTACT
>JAFXDB010000064.1 GCA_017516305.1 Clostridia bacterium
GCGTCGGTGGAGCCGATGTACATACCCGGGCGCTTGCGGACGGCCTCGAGGCCCTCCAGCACCTGAATCTGCTCCTCGCCGTATTCGCCGGTGACCTGAGTGGCATGATCCATTTCCTGCCCTGCCAGCTCGAGTTCTTCTGCCATATCATCTTACCTCGTTTCGGGGGTCAATCCGCTTATGCGGGAATTTCAAACGATTTCGTGGTGGGTGCAGCATAAAAAAGCTTTTGGCCCATCATAATCAGTATACCACATTCCGGCCCAAAAGGGAAGTCTTTTTCTACATTAAAATTATACGCGCGCGCGCGAGGACTCCGGCTGCGCTTTTTTCCCGATGATGGCAGGGATTTATGGCTGTAAAACGTAATATTTCATAAGAGAACCCATGGGAGGTACAGGTGATGAAGAAGCTTCTTGCGTTGTTTTCTGTCGTGCTGGCCCTGCTGGCGCTGGTGACCTACGCTGTGGCGGAGGAGACGTCTCTTTGGCCTGCGTATGACGGGGAATCGGGGCGCTGGGGCTATATCCGGGAGGATGGCGTGTGGGGGATCGCGCCGCAGTATGCGCAGGCGCAGCGCTTTGTGAACGGTTATGCCATCGTGAAGGTGGATGGCGCGGAGGGGATCATCGACGAAACGGGCCGGTATGTTATTCCGCCGGAATACGCTATCTGGGAGGGGACGATCGGCGTTGACGGCCGGGAGGGCAACGGCGTGTTCGTCATGGAGCGCGACGGACGCTGCGGCTGGTTCGACACGCAGAGCGGCTTCATCTCCGGCCTGATGTGGCAGTATGTCGAATCCTGGGACGATTCGCCCTACGTGCTCGCCGGGATCAACCGGGACTTGTCCACCTTCGTCCACCGGGCCACGGGCGAGCGCCTGCTGCCGTGGCAGGACATGTTCTCCTACGGCTTCCGGGAGGGCGTGGCGGTGGTCAGCCTCGGCGATGAGGAAACGGTGCTGGTTGCCCTGGACGGCAGTGTTACCCGCCTGCCGGAGGGGATCGACGCACCTTATGGCGAGGTCGCTGACGGCATGCTGCTGGTGACGGACGAGAACGGCCTGTACGGCTATGTTGGCCTTGACGGGCAGATTGCGATCAAGCCGCAGTATACCGAGGCGAGCGACTTCAACAGCGGCTATGCGGTGGTGAATGATGGCCTGCTCATCGACCGCGAGGGTCATGTCATTGCGGAGGGCGTGCTGTCCGTGTGCGGCCCTTGGGCGGACGGCGGCGTTGCCGTGGAGCTGCCTGGCTGGTGCTGGGCGGCGCTGAATGCAGACGGCACGGAGCGCTTCCGCATCCCGGTGGAGGCCTATCCGTATGCAAAGGGCGTGCTGACCCGTCCGCCGCTGGCGGAGGGCGGCCCCTGGTGGGTCGGGTACTGGTACGGCGGCGTGGGCATTGATTTCGGCCTGATGACGGCAGAGGGCGAGTGGCTGGTGGACGCCGACGACAACGACGCCTGTCTCTGCCTGGACAACGAAGGCTTCTCCGGCGACCCCATGGGCTGGCAGGGTACGGGCTATGGCGGCGGCTATGTCGATGCATATGGCAATGAGGTTTTCCCGGCGCAGTGGTACTATGCCGAGCACTTCGATGGCGCTCTTGCCCGGGTCTGGTTTGACGAGGACTGGACGGCGGCAGGATACATCAATCGCGACGGGGAAATGGTTTATCAATGGACGGAGGTACAGGAATGAAAAAGCTGCTGATGATCGTGCTGGCCCTGTTGGCGCTGGTGACCTTCGCTGCTGCGGCGGAGGAGCCGACCCTCTGGCCCGCCTGCGACGAGGAAACGGGCCTGTGGGGCTATATCGACGAAAAGGGCGCGTGGGTCATCGAGCCGCAGTTTGGCCGGGCGTACCACTTCCACGGCGGCTGCGCCATCGTGGACACGCAGGACGTGCCGGAATGGGAGGGCGAGTGCACGAAGGGCGTCATCGACGAGACCGGCGCGTACCTGCTGGCCCCGGAATACGATGTCTACGACGCGTGCTGCTATGAGGGCGCGGGGCTGCTCTACTTCGTCGAGCGTGAGAATGCGGATGGGGAATGGCAGAGCGGCTGGTTCAACATCCCCAACCGCTTCTTCTCCGGATTGCACTGGGCGGAGTGCTACGCCGCGCGGGATACGGCCTATGTTCTCATCAGCGACGATTACAGCGTCAGCGGCCTGGCGGACCGCATGACGGGCGAGATCGTGCTGCCGGTGGCATACACATACACCGGCCTGTACGACTGGGCGATTGAGGACGGCTATGTCGTGGCCCAGCGCGACGAGGGCCCGTGCGAGCTGGTCGAGCTGGGCGTGGGTGTCGTACAGCTGCCGGAGGGCGTGGAGATCGCCTACGGGGAGGGCGTGAGCGGCGGATTGCTGCCCTTCCTGGACGAAAGCGGCCTGTACGGCTACCTGAACACCGCCGGGGAGATCGTCATCCCGGCGCAGTATGATTACGCCCATGTCTTCCGCGGCGGCTATGCCGAGGTCATTCTGGCGGAGAAAGAGCTGACCCACGCCGTCATCGACCGGCAGGGGCAGATCGTCCTGACGGGCATTTCCCGCCCGTGGTCGTATGGCTACAACGGCATGGTGGACGGGGCGCTGTTCGTGAGATGGCCGGAGGGCGACTGGGGCCTTGTGGAGACGGACGGGACTGTCCGCTGCCGCCATGCCCTGCCGGAGGGCGCGTATGACGTGTGGCTGTGGGAATTCGCCCCGGACGGCCCCATCTGGGTGGAGTACCGGCTGCCGGACGAGGAGTCCGTCTATGCGCTGATGACCCGCGAGGGGGCGCTGAGCGAGCCGCGCTGGACGTGGGCGTCGTGGAACGCGGGCGAAGCGTGGCTGGCGGTCAGCGAGGACTGCGAGCGGGCAGGACGCGAGCTCGTCGGCACATGGGGCTATGTGGACGAGTACGGCAGCGAGGTGCTGCCCGCTGTGTACGCATGGGCCGAGCCCTTCGACGGCGCGCTGGCCCGTGTGCGCTTTGCAGACGGCCAGGAGGGCTACATCGACCGTGAGGGCAAAATCGTGTACCGATGGACGGAGAAATGAAAATGAAGAAGCTGCTGACGGTTTTGCTGCTGCTCCTGAGCCTGAGCCTTTGCGCATCGGCGGAGGAGCCGACCCTCTGGCCCGCCTATGACGAGACGACGGGCCTGTGGGGCTACATCGACGAGACTGGCGCGTGGGCCATCGCGCCGCAATACAAACAGGCGTACCGCTTTTCCGGCGGCTGCGCCATCGTGGGCATGGGGGAGGATCCCGATTCCCGCCCGCCGCGCGAGGGCATCATTGATGCGACGGGCGCGTTCCTCTTGCCGCCGGAGTACTTTGTGCACGATGACTTCGCGGAGGATGTGTTCTTCGTGATGGACACATCCGGTGATGAGGCGATGATGGGCTGGTTTTACATCCCGGATCGCTTTTTCACGGGAATTCACTGGTATGAGTGCGTTGCATACAGCGATGGCCCCTATGTGTGCGTGGATGACGGGGAAGTGCAAGGCCTGGCGGACCGCGCCACGGGCGAAATCGTGCTGTCGATGGAATATACGCGCACGGGCCTGTACGAGGGCACGGCGGAGGACGGCTTCATCGTGGCTGAGCGTGACGACACGGGCGAGTGCGAGTTGATCGAAATCGACGTGGGCCCGGTCGAACTGCCGGAGGGCGCGGTGATCGACTACGGCGAAGGCGTGAGCGAGGGCCTGATTCCCTTCGAGATGGACGGGAAGTGCGGCTACCTGAACACCGCCGGGGAGATCGTCATCCCGGCGCAGTACCGCTATGCAATCGGCTTCAATGACGGCTATGCGGAGGTTGGCCTATGGGAGGCGGCGGACGCCGCTGCCATCATCGACCGGGCCGGGAACGTCGTCATGACCATCATCGGAGACCGCTGGGAGACCGGCTATTACGGCATGGTGGGCGACGCGATGTGGATCGGGTACAGCGATGCCGAATGGGGCCTCGTCCGCCCCGACGGCATGGAGCTGTGCCGCTTCAGCGAGCCGGAGTCCTGGCTGGTGTGGCCCCACGCCCCCACGGAGGACGGCCCCATCTGGGTCTCGGAGGAGCTGGGCGACGGCGAGTACGCCTGGCGGCTGCTCTCCCGGGAGGACTGGACGCTGAGCGAACCCATCGGGCAGGACTGCCTGGTGGAAGGAGCCCCGTCGGATCCCCATCCGGTGGAGGTCGCGCCCGGTTTGTGGCGCTATGTGGACGCCTATGGCGAAACGGTGATCGGGGACGTCACCTGCATGTACGCCCTGCCCTTTGAGGGGGCGCTGGCGCGGGTGGCTTTCAATGAGTGCGCCGAGGGCTATATCAACCGTGCCGGCGAGGTCGTCTGCAGCTGGAGGATATCGGACTCCGATTGACAGACCCTCCTGACTGAGATATAATAGCCGTGTATAGATCCTGAATGGATACGGAAAGGTCGATGGTCATGGAACATAAGAACTGGCTGAAGCGCAAGCCGGAGAGAATGCTGGACTGGCTGCTGATCGTCTTTGCGGGCATTGCGTTTTATATGGTGCTGAGCAACGGCGGCTATGTGCTGGGGCTGCTGGAAAAGTTCATGGCGATCCTCACGCCCTTTGCGGCGGGCATCGTCATTGCCTACATCATCAACCCCGTGGTGGTGTGGAGCCATAAGCACATCTGCCGCAGCCATCCGCGGCTGAAATGGCTGGCGATGCTCATCGGCTACATCGTGGCGCTGGTGGTGGTGGCGGTGATGACCTACCTCATCAGCGAGCAGGTGCTCAAGGCCATCTACAAGTTCTCCGAGAACTTCGGCGGCTACCAGAACGAGCTGGTGGCCATGCTGACCAGCCTGGGCGAATGGGAGCACTGGCCGGAGAACCTGGACGTGTCGGTGGTGACCGATTACGTCAGCGACCTGTCCAACATTGCCAAGACCCTGATCAACTGGCTGACTGAGCAGGTCAACAAGATTGATACCATTTTCAGCAACGTCAAGGACACCTTTGTGATGACCTTCACATCCATTGCCAGCAGCATTTACCTCCTGAGCCAGAAGGAAAAGCTGCTGCGGCACACGAAGATCCTCACCCGCGCCTTCCTGCCCCGCAAGCTGGCCAGCAATGTGCTGCGCATCTGCCACAAGGCCAACCGCAACCTTTCCGGCTTCTTCTCCGGCAAGATCATCGACTCGGCCATCATCGGCGTGCTGACCTATGTGTGCATGATGATCTTCGGCATGCGGGAGTTTGCGCCGGTGATCTCCATCATCGTGGGTGTGACGAACATCATCCCGGTCTTCGGCCCCTTCATCGGCGCGGTGCCGGGCATCCTGCTGCTGCTGTTCACCGAGCCCCTGCATGCGCTGGGCTTTGCGGCGCTGATCCTGGTCATCCAGCAGCTGGACGGCAATGTGATCGGCCCGAAGATCCTGGGCGACGCCATCGGCGTGGACGCGCTGTGGGTGCTGGTTTCCATCGTGGTGGGCGGCGAGCTCCTGGGCCTGCCGGGCATGGTCATCGGCGTGCCGGCATTCGCCACGGTGATGAGCGTGGTGAAGGAGCTGGCGGAGTGGTGCCTGCGCAATAAGGGCATTGATAAGAACGGTACGCCCCTGCCGGAGGGCGTGGAGGTGGCCGACCCCTTTGCCGAGGACAGGCCCCATGATGACGATGACGATAAGCCTGCCGGAAATGGTCTGCTGCACAGGATTCCCTTCCGCCGCAAAATGCGCATGAAGTCCTGATTCAACATGAAATGACAACCCGACCGACCCGGAGAGCCGCCGCGCCCTCCGGGTCATTTTGCCCCCGGACGGGGAGGAGGAAGAAAATATGAAGCAGATCATCACCATTCAGCACACGCAGTCGGAGCATCATGTCAACGGCATGGTGGGCTCCTGGACGGACTGGCCGCTGACGGAGATGGGCTGTGCCCAGGCTGAACGCATCGCCCGGCGGCTGCTGCCCTTCCTGCAGGGGAAAAGGTGGACGCTGTATACCTCCGACCTGATGCGGGCGCTGCAGACGGCCGCTCCGCTGGCGGAAATGCTGGGCGTGGAGCCGGTGCTGCAGCCGGAATTGAGGGAACGCAATCTGGGGCCTGCGGTGGGCAAGTCCGTGCAGTGGCTGCGGGAGAACCTGGAAAAGCAGGAGCGGACGGTGGACGACCGCCTCTTTGCCGCGGCGGAATCCCGCCGGGACGCCTGGAACCGCCTGGTGCCCTTCTTTGACCAGCTGATGGCGTCCCCGGAGGAGAACATCATCCTGGTCAGCCACGGCGATCTCCTGTCGATCTTCAATGCCATGTTCCTGGTGCTGCCGGTGGAGGCCATGAACAGCCTGGATCTGTATGGCATGGCGGGCGGCGTCAGCTTCCTGCATGTGGCGCAGGACAGGGCGGATCCCGGCACGGCCAAGGGCAAGCGGGTCATCCGCAGACTGAGTGACATGAGCTTTGTCAGTGAGTGAGCGTCAAAAATGGAAAACTGTCAGCCGCTGCGCTGGCGGTTTTCGCTTTTCGGTATACATGGGCAGGAGTCGGGCAGGCTGATGGCGAATGTCATTCTATTCTTGCAATGGGAGGGGTGCGGATGAGGCGGACGATGCGGCAGAGCATCCGCCGGGAGCATGTCGTCATGGGCGTCAAGGCCGCGCTGGGGGCGTCGGTATCCATCGGGCTGGCGATGCTGCTGCACCTGCAGTATGCGGCCACGGCGGGCGTCATCTGCATCCTGTCCCTGATGGGAACCAAAATGGAGACGCTGCGCATCGCCCGGGGGCGGCTGCTGGCCCTGGCGACGGGGACGCTCATGGCGGCGGCATGCTACCATGCGCTGGGCTTTTCGCTCCTGGGCTTCACGGTATACCTGTTTATTTTTGCGGTGATGTGCTACGCCTGCCGGTGGGGATACGCGGTCACACTGGTGTCGGTGCTGATGAGCCATTTCATGGCCTACGGGGAGATGACCGTGCCGCTGCTGGCCAATGAAGGGCTGCTGTTCCTCATCGGCACCGGGGTGGGCATCCTGGTCAACCTGCATCTTCGCCCGGATGAGGAAAAAATGCGCCGTCACATGCAGACGGTGGACGAGATGATGCGCGCGGCCATGCATGCCATCAGCCGGGGTGCGGAGGGGCTGCCCGATGCCCGGCAGGTGCTGGACGCGCTGAAAAAGGAGCTGACCCAGGCCGAACGGCTGGCCATCGACAACGCGGACAACACCTTCGGCGACGCGCCGCTTTACCCGGTGCGCTATGTGCAGATGCGGGCCAATCAGCGCAAGATCCTGGTGCAGATGCTTCAGACCATGGAGCGCGTGGATGCGGCGACTCCGCAGCACGGGCAGGTCTGCACGCTGCTGGAACGGGTGGCGGAGGAATACAGCCGGGAAAATGATGTGTCCGCCCTGCTGGCGGCCGTGCAGGAGGTACTGGAAAGCATGCGGGGGCAGGAGCTGCCGACGGCCCGCCGGGAGTTTGAGAGCCGGGCGGTTCTGTACTATGTGCTGCTGCGGACGGAGGACTTTCTGCTGCTGAAGCGGCAGTTCCATGAGGAATATGCGGCGGAGGGCGGCCCGGTCGGTCGGCTGCGGTGACGGCGCTCCCCCCTGGGGAACCCTCTCAGTCAGCTCACGCTGACAGCTCCCCCCCAAGGGAAACCCTCTCAGTCAGCTGGCGCTGACAGCTCCCCCCAAGGGGGAGCCTGGGGATGTATGGATTTGGAGGTACGGATGGAACAGACGAGCATGTTCATGGATCACGATGTGCTTCAGCCTCTGGCGGCACGGCTTCGTCCGCAGACGCTGGAGGAATTTGCGGGGCAGGCGCATCTGCTGGGCCCGGGGAAGGTGCTGCGGCGGCTGATCGAGGGGGACATGATCTCCTCGATGATCTTCTGGGGCCCGCCGGGGGTGGGCAAGACCACCCTGGCGCGCATCATTGCCGGGCGGACAAGGAGCGCCTTTGTGGACTTCTCCGCCGTCACCAGCGGGGTGAAGGAAATCCGCGCCGTGATGCAGCAGGCGGAGTCTGCCCGTCAGCTGGGGCAGCGCACCATCGTATTTGTGGACGAGATCCATCGCTTCAACAAGGCCCAGCAGGACGCCTTCCTGCCCTTTGTGGAGAAGGGGAGCATCATCCTCATCGGCGCAACGACGGAGAACCCCTCCTTTGAGGTCAACAGCGCGCTGCTGTCCCGCTGCAGGGTGTTTGTGCTGCATGCGCTGGGGACGGAGGAGGTCACGGCGCTGCTGCACCGTGCGCTGACGGATAGTCGGGGCTTCGGCGGGCAGAAGGTCGTGATGCCGGAGCCGCTGCTGGAGGCCATTGCGGTCTTTTCCAACGGCGACGCCCGCACGGCCCTGTCCACGCTGGAAATGGTGGTGCTCAACGGCGATGTGCAGGCGGACGGCTCCACCCTTGTGACGGAGGAGACCGTGGCCCAGTGCACCAGCAGGCGCTCCCTGCTCTACGACAAGAAGGGCGACGGGCATTACGACCTCATTTCCGCGCTACACAAGTCCATGCGCAACTCCGACCCGGACGCGGCGATCTACTGGATGTGCCGGATGCTGGAGGGCGGGGAGGATCCGCTCTACATCGCCCGGCGCGTCACCCGCTTTGCCGCCGAGGACATCGGCCTGGCAGACCCCAGGGCGCTTGAAATCGCCGTGGCGGCGTACCAGGCCTGCCACTACATCGGCATGCCGGAATGCTCCGTCCACCTGACGGAGGCGGTGGTGTACATGTCTCTGGCGCCAAAGTCCAACGCGCTGTATGTGGCCTATGAGGCGGCGAAGAAGGACGCTGCGCAGCAGATCGCCGAGCCCGTGCCGCTGCATATCCGCAATGCGCCCACAACGCTCATGAAACAGCTGGACTACGGCAAGGGCTACCAGTACGCCCACGACGCGCAGGAAAAGCTGACAGCCATGACCTGTCTGCCGGAGAGCCTGCAGGGACGTGCCTACTACCGCCCCACCCGGGAGGGCGTCGAGGGCCGGTTCGCAGACCGGCTGAGCGAAATCAACGAATGGAAAAGGAAGGCGAGGGAAGGGAAATGAGCCGCATCCTCTGCTCCACGGGAGCCATCATTGCCAGGGCCAACAACCGCGATTACGGCCTGCTGGCGGACATCATGCGCCATCTGACCTGCGATGGGCTGGAATTCATGATGTACCAGGGCTGGCACGGCGGCCATGAGGCGGGCCTCGTCCGCGCCCTGGCGCCCTATGATGTGCCGGTGTTCCACATGACCAAGCAGATCGGCGAATGGATCAGCCAGGGCAACCTGGCGGACGCGGAAGCCATGTTCCGGGAGGACTGCGCGCTGGCAAAGGCCATGGGCTCCGGGCTCCTGGTGCTGCACCTGTGGTCGGGTCAGGCCAGCGACCAGCATATGGAACGAAACATCGCCGCCTATCCTGTCCTGCGGGACATGGCGGAGGGATACGGGCTGCAGCTGACGGTGGAGAACGTGCTGTGCAACACCCGTGATCCGCAGACCCACATGCGGGCCCTGGCGGAAAAATACCCGGACATCCGCTTCACCTTCGACACGAAGATGGCGGCCTTCCACAGCCAGGAGGAGGAGCTGTATGCGCCGGAAAACGCGTGGCTGCGGGAACGCATCGCCCATTTCCACGTCAACGACTATGCCGGCGGCCACATGGACTGGGCGAATATGAGCGCCAGGGCCCTGGGCAGGGGACATGTGGACTTTGACCGCTTCTTTGCCTGCGTGAGGCAGATGGGCTATCAGGGAGCCTTTACCTGCGAGGCGAGCGCCTTGAATGCAGACGGTTCCGTACGCTATGGCGAGATGAACGCCAGCCTGGACTGGATCCGGCAGGGCGTTCTGTAAGGGGGGAAATACATGAGACTGCTGTTTATCTTCGGCGCCCACGCGGCGGGCAAGATGTCCGTGGGGCAGGCCGTCGCCCGGAAGACGCCGATGCGGCTGTTCCACAACCACATGACCATCGAGCCCGTCATCGAGCTCTTCGGGGCCTACAACGGCGCGGTGACCGAGCGCCTGCGTCAGGTGGTCTTTGAGGAATTCGTGAAGACGGAGAATTACGGCCTCATCTTCACCTTCATCTGGGCCTTCGACATGCCCTCTGACGGCGAGTTTGTCAGCCGACTGTCGGAGATGTACCGGGCTGCCGGGGCGCAGGTGGACTATGTGGAGCTGGTTTGCCCGCAGGACGTCCGCCTGGTGCGCAACCGGACGGAGAACCGCCTGCTGAACAAGCCCAGCAAGCGGGACGTGGCACTGAGCGAAGCGCGCTTCCTGTCCGCCGAGAACCGCTACCGGCTCGTGTCCGAACCGGGGGAGGTGGTGTCCCGCCTGAACATCCCGCCGGAGCACTATCTGCGCATCGAAAATGAAAACCTCACCCCCGACGAGGCGGCGGAGATGATCATCGGGCACTTCGGCTACGAAAGGAAATGACGCCATGCGCATCCTGATGGTGAACCTGCCCTTCTCCGGGCATACGAACCCGACGCTGCCCCTGGCGGCGGCCCTGGTGCGGGCCGGGCATGCGGTCACCTATGTCAACGCGGAGGAGTTCCGGGGGCGCATTGAGGCGACGGGGGCGCGCTTTGTGCCATACCGGGACTACCCGGCCCATCCCACGGAGGATGACCGGAAGACGCGGAGCTTCCGCGCCTGCTGGGACACGGCGCTGTCCCTGCGGGAGACATTTGACCTGCTGATCTACGAGATGTTCTTCTATCCCGGGTTCTTCCTTGCGCAGAGGCTGGGCGTCCCCTGCGTGCGGCAGTGGTCGCAGGCGGCCTGGAGCGTCAGGGGCTGGAGAAAACGGCCCCTGCGCTTCCGGCTGGCGGCGAGGCTGCTGGACAGGGCGGTGATGTCTGCGGCAGACAGGCGGCATATTTTTTCCGGCTGGCAGCCGTGCCCCGACCTTTGCAGCGCCAACCTGTACGACAGGCCCGCGCTGAACATCGTGTACCTCCCGGAGGAGATGCAGGACAGCCGCATTGATTTCCTGGCGGAGGAATGGGTGTTCCAGCCGCCGGAGATCGCTCTCCCTGCGGCGGACAGCTTCCTGTCCTGGGCAACGCTGAAGCGGCCCATCGTGTACGCCTCCCTGGGGAGCATCATGAGCGACCGGGGCTTCTGCAATCAGGTGGTGAGTGGGTTCGGCGGCGGGGAGATGACCGTCATTCTGAACACGGGCCGCATCGAACCGGCGAGCCTGGGCCGTATGCCGGAAAACGTCCGCGCATACAGCTTTGTCCCCCAGGCAGAGGTGCTGCGACATGCGGATGTGTTCCTGACCCACTGCGGCATGGGCAGCGTCAACGAGGCGCTGCAATGCGGCGTGCCGATGGTGATGATGCCCGTGATGAGCGACCAGCCCTGCAACGCCGCGCGTCTGCTGGAAATGGGCCTGGGCAGAAGGGTGCGGGCTATTCCCATGAGTGGAAGGACTATGTATGCCGCGGCCATGGCCGTCTGGCAGGATTCGGAAATGAAGCAGCGGGCCCTGGCCATGCAGGAAAGCGTCCGCCGTCAGCAGGATATGGACGGCCTCGTCCGGCGCATAGAGGAGGTGTGCGGGAAGTGAAGCGTGCGGTCATCTTCGATATGTACGAGACCCTGACGACCCTCATGACCGGCCCGCAGTGCTTCAGCCGCGATATGGCAGCCCTGGCGGGGGCGGATGTACCGCGCTTCCGCGCAGCCTGGCGGGCCACGGAGGAGGACCGGATGCTGGGGCGGCTGACCTTCGGGGAGGCGACGCGCCGGAGCATAGAGGCCTGCGGAGCCTGGTCGCAGACGGCGCAGGACGCCATCATGGAGAAGCGCAGGGCCTCCAGGGAGATCTGCCCGGAGCGGCTGCACCCCGGCATCCTGCCCATGCTGGACGCCCTGAAGGCGCGCGGCGTGAAGGTGGGGCTGGTCACCAACTGCCAGAGCGAGGAGGTCGCGGCCATCCGCGCCAGCGTCCTCTGGCCGTATTTCGACGCGCCGGTCATGTCCTTTGAGGTGGGCCTGATGAAGCCCGACCCGGCCATTTTCCTGCGGTGTACGGCGCTGCTGGGCGTGGAGCCGTCAGAATGCCTGTATGTGGGCGACGGCGGCAGCCATGAGCTGGAGGCGGCCTCTGCCCTGGGGATGCGGCCCCTGCAGGCGGCGTGGTATCTGCTGGCCGACGGCCGGGGAAGGCTGCAGCCTGTGGGCCGGATGGCGGAATTCCCCCAGGCGGAGGCCCCTGCCGACGTCCTTGAACACCTGGAATAAATGGCTCTTCACGGAATGTTAGGGAATGGTTTACATGACGTGGCGCAGACACCTTCACCGCCATTGCGGCTGCATCGAAGCCATGAAGGGGAAGATGCGGCGTCTTTGCGGAGGGTTGCGTCCTCGTTCTTATTCATTCAAGCAACCCTCTGCAACGTCGCCGCCCCGATATGCAGCCGCATTTCCAACGCCTTGGGGGCAGGGGTGGACGGGGGGAAAACTTTTTAGTTTTCCGAATAGGCAAAAGCGCCTTTGCGCCGTTTTCGGCGAGCGAAAGCGGCTATCAACTTACACTGTTGGTCATTCCCTAAGAAAACGTGAAGGACCAA
>JAFXDB010000065.1 GCA_017516305.1 Clostridia bacterium
CCCCCGTCCCCCTCCTGCCCCTGAGATGTCGGAAAGGCGGCTGCATATCGGGGCGGCGACGTTGCGGAGGGTTGCTTGAATGAATAAGAACGAGGGCGCAACCCTCCGCAAAGACGCCGCGTCTTCCCCTTCATGGCTTCGATGCAGCCGCAATGGCGGTGAGGGTGTCTGCGCCATGTCAACAAACATTCCCTGCCTTTCCGTGAAGAGCCATATATTCGCAGAAACACGGAGGACTACCGCACCTTCCCCCGCAGCTGACGCGAAAGAAACGCGCACGGCGCGGGAAACACGCCGCGGCTGAACGTTGTCCATGATGGCCCGGTGGGAAAACTCCATCTGCTGCGCATTTTTCCCATCCCGTCAATTGACAAGCCCGGCGGCCAGGCGTTATCATGGAAACAGTCCCCAACGACAGAAGAAAGAAGGCATACCTATGGCAAACAAGATGAAGGTTCCGTACCGCCGCATCCAGGAGGAGCAGGATGCGCCCGTTGCCTCCCAGACGCCTGCTGCGGCTGCGCCTGCCGGCAAGCCCGCGAAGAAGAAGGGCAAGGGCCTGAAGATTTTCGGCGGCGTCGTTCTGGCGCTGGTGATCGTCTATGCCGCCATCGCCCTGTGGCCCGCGCCGCAGAACTTCCCTCTGGACAACCCCATGATGAAGGACGGCGAGCTGCCCATCCTCATCGCCCACGGCGGCGGCAACGAGGAATTCCCGGACAACACCCTGGAGGGCTTCTACAACGCCTTCTCCGTTGACCCTGACGTGATGATGGAGACCGATGTGTCCATCACCAGGGATGGCGTGGTCATTCTGTCCCACGATACGCGCATTGACCGCAAGACCAACGCGACCGGCTACATCATCGACTGGAACTACACCGATCTGATCGCCCAGCGCGTGGACTTCGGCTACACGAACAAGACGAAGTCCCAGGTGCTGGTGGAGGGCAGCGAGCTGGTTCCCTTCACCAACCCCGACGGTCTGCGTGTCACGCCCCTGGACGTGACCTACCCCGAGGGCGTGGAGCCCCGCGACCCCGAGGTCTTCCTGGCCACCACCCTGGAGGAGCTGATCGTTGCCTTCCCCAACAACCGCATCAACGTGGAGATCAAGCAGAGCGGCGAGGAGGGCCTGCGCTGCCTGGCGGCCATCATCGAGCTGCTGGACAAGCACGACGCCTGGGACCGTGTGGTGCTGGCCTCCTTCCACAACGAGATCTACGCCGAGTATCAGCGTTTGCAGCAGGAGGGCCTGGTGCCGGACACCTTCATGTGCTCTCCCGGCCTGGGCAACGCGGCGCTCTTCTACGTCCTGCAGCTGGTGAACGCGGACGTGTTCTTCATGGAGGGCACCTGCGTCCTGCAGCTGCCCACCACCTACGACATCGAAATCGGCGGCATGGAGCTGACCATCAACCTGGCCACCCCGGGCCTGATCAAGGCCGCCCACGACCACAACCTGGCCGTCCACTACTGGACCATCAACGACCCGGACGAGATGCGCATGCTGATCGAACTGGGCGCCGACGGCATCATGACCGACTACCCCCACCGCCTGGCGGAGGTGTATGCGGAGTACGGCGCCGCGGAGTGACGCAGCCGCGGATACAATGAGACAGAACGCCCGCCCGGAGGCTGTGTTGGCTTCCGGGCGGGTTCTTCTGTATATAGTTGTTATTCCGCTACCCCAATCCCCAGCACGGTAAAGTTCCTGCTTTCGTCCCCGGCAGCCATGCGGAATTCGATGACGTGGGGGGCGGCGGCGTCGCCGATCTCGATGATCTCGGTGACAATGTTGCCCCAGGCGCCGTCGGCGCGGCCGGGGAGGGTCATCATCAGCTGGCCGTCCACCCAGACCTCCAGCGAGCCGCGGTTGCCGTCGCGCTCCTGCTTGAAGGCGATGGTCATGCGGGCGCAGGTGGCTTCGATGACCATGGGGTCGTTGCCGCCCAGGGCGGCAAGGTGCTTGAAGCCCATCTTGTAGCTGTAGCAGTGGTCGGGCCCCCAGACGAAGGAGCCCATGGACGCGATGCGGGCGTCCTCGTTCAGGATGTTGTCCAGGGTCTCCCAGGAACTGCCGTAGCGGGGCTCCGCAGGCATGGCCCAGGGCTCGGCGGGCGTGGCGTCCGCGGCGGCGAAGTAGTTGGTGATGCAGTCGGCAATGAAGGCATGACCGGCGTTGTTGGGGTGGCAGTAGTCGCTGGAATAGCTGCTCCAGGCGAATTTGCCCATGTTGATCTGGGGCTGGATGGCGTCCTTGACGGAGATCATGCCCAGGTCGTAGTGCTTGCCGACCTGCTGCATGTGGGGCTGGCAGGAGTAGCCGCTGTCCATGAAGGTGAAGATCAGCACGACGGCGGGCTGGCTGGGGCTGGTCAGGAGCTTGCGGATCATGCTCTCGTACACGATGCGGTAGGGCATCTGGTTGTTGTCGTTGACGGCGAATTCCACAAAGACGATGTCCGGCTCGTGGACGAGGACGTCCTGCTGCAGGCGGGTGATGCCCAGCACGGACGGCGTACCGGCGATGCCCGCGTTGACGTAGTTCAGCTTTGCCGGGTCGGGCATGTAATTCTCCGCGAAGGCCTGGGCGGACAGGTAGGCATAGCAGCGGGTGGCCTGGGGCTGGGCGATGCCGCCCTCGGTGATGGAGCCGCCCAGGTACACGATGGTGACCTCCTCGCCCGCGCGGGCCTTGGCGATGGCGGCCTGAACGCGCTCGGTGTTGCCCACGGCGGTGAGGGAATTGCGCAGCATGGCGGGGGTATAGGGGGAGTCCTCCGCCTGGGCCAGGCAGGGGAGGAGCAGGACGCAGAGCAGCAGTGCGATCAGCTTCATCATGGTGCATTCTCCTTCGTTCTTTTGGTGGATTTTGCATACATTATAGCATGATGTGCCCCGGATGACAACAGCAGACGGCGTATTTCCGGTGCGTTTTCCGCTGCGGAGGTGGCGGGGACGGCAGATGGCCGGCGGTTCCGGTGAATTTCTTGCCGATTCCTCTTGCCAAGGCGCGAAAACCGTGGTAATATATGTGGGTACGCATATCAAAGACGATGACCGGGCCGCAGTAAGCCCCCGTCCATCCCTCACAGAGAGCGCCTGGTGGCTGAAAGGGCGCAGGGAGGCGGAAAGGCCGAATTTCACCCCGCGAGTTGCCTGCTGACAAGGCAGGCCGTTTGCCGCGTTAAGGCGTCGAGGGACAGTCCCGTTCACGGGCTGTAATTTGAGTGGTACCGCGGATCGTTGCATCATCCGTCTCATGCATTTGTGTGAGACGGGTTTTTCTTTTGCAAATCATCAAGGAGGGAATATACATGAACGAGAAGATCGCTGCCCTGCAGGCCGCATTCGAGGCGGAGCTGGCGCAGGTGACGGACATGGCGGCGCTGGAGGCGCTGCGCGTGGGCTACCTGGGTAAGAAGGGCAAGATGACCGAGCTCCTCAAGGGCATGGGCAACATGACCGTGGAGGAGCGCAAGACCATCGGCGCCCAGACGAACGAGCTGAAGACGCAGATGACCGTCGCGCTGGCGGAAAAGCTGGAGGCCCTGAAGGCCGCCGAGCTGCAGAAGGAGATCGACGAGCTGCCCGAGTTCGACGTCTCCATGCCTGCCAATATGGAGCGCGGCTCCTACCATCCCATCACCCTGGTGCAGCGCCAGTGTGAGCAGGTCTTCCGCACCATGGGCTTCCATCTGGAGGACTATGCGGAGATCGTCACGGACTACGAGTGCTTCG
The DNA here is from genome assembly GCA_017516305.1 of Clostridia bacterium. Lineage (GTDB taxonomy): Bacteria > Bacillota > Clostridia > Christensenellales > Aristaeellaceae > UBA11524. The sequence continues at coordinate 3,745 of JAFXDB010000065.1, forward strand.
AGTCCCTGAACATCCCCAAGTTCCATCCCGCCCGCGACATGCAGGATACCTACTACCTGGACAACGGTCAGCTGCTGAAGACCCAGACCTCCGCCGCCCAGAACGCCATCTACCGCAAGTACCGCGATGATCTGATCAACAACGGCGTGCCGATCAAGGCGGTGTTCCCCGGCCGCTGCTTCCGCAACGAGGCCACCGACGCCTGCCACGAGAATACCTTCTTCCAGATGGAAGGCATGATGGTGGACAAGAACATCTCCATCTCCAACCTGATCTACTTCATGAAGACCATGCTGAGCGAAGTGTTCCGCAAGGACATCAAGGTTCGCCTGCGTCCGGGCTTCTTCCCCTTCGTTGAGCCGGGCTTCGAGCTGGACATCTCCTGCCTGATCTGCGGCGGCGAGGGCTGCCCCTCCTGCAAGCACTCCGGCTGGCTGGAGCTGTGCCCCTGCGGCATGATCCACCCCGAGGTCCTCAAGGCCGGCGGCATCGACCCCGAGGAGTACACCGGCTTCGCCTTCGGCCTGGGCCTGACCCGTCTGGCCATGATGCAGTACGGCGTGAAGGACATCCGTGATCTGAACAGCGGCAACCTGACCCGCCTGTCTCAGTTCACAGATGATGAATAATCATCGATAAAGACGAAGTTGTCTGCTCATGGCATTTCCACCTCATCAGTCGCCTGACGGCGACAGCTTCCCCTCAAGGGGAAGCCGTTGGTGTGGTTCCCTCGTAAGCCTTCCCCTTGAGGGGAAGGTGGCCTCCCGCTTGCGGGAGGTCGGATGAGGTGGAAAGCAGCATGACGCAGGTCTGCAAGGAGGAGAATAACATCCATGTATATTTCGATGAACTGGATCCAGGAATTCGTGGATCTTTCCGGCATTGACCTGATGGCGCTGATCCATCAGTTCTCCCTGTCCACCGCCGAGGTGGAGAACGAGATCTTCCAGAAGGGCGCAGATCTCTCCGGCGTGGTTGTCGCGGAGATCAAGTCCGTTGAGGAGCATCCCGAAAGCAAGAAGCTCCACCTGCTGAAGGTGGACTGCGGCGAGGCCGAACTCGTCGATGTGGTCTGCGGCGCGCCCAACGTCCGCGTGGGCATGAAGACCGCCTTCGCCAAGCTTGGTGCCAAGCTGGGCGAGATCACTATTGCCCCCCGCAAGCTGGCGGGCTGCACCAGCCACGGCATGTGCTGCTCTGAAAAGGAGCTGGGCCTGAGCGACAACAACGACGGCATCATGGACATCACCGAGGACGTCGCCAACGGCACGGATATCAAGCAGCTGTGGCAGATCGACGACATCGTGTTCGAGGTGGACAACAAGTCCCTGACCAACCGCCCCGATCTGTGGGGCCACTATGGCATCGCCCGCGAGTTTGCCGCCCTGGCCAAGCGCCCCCTGAAGCCGATGGAGATGGTCGATCTCACGCAGTACAAGGATCTGCCCGCCATCGACATGAAGATCGAGGACCCGCTCTGCCAGCGCTATTCCTGCCTGACGGTGGAGAACATCACCCGCAATGTCGCGCCGATGAACATGCGTATCCGCCTGTACTACTGCGGCATGCGCGCCATCAACCTCCTGGCCGACCTGACCAACTACCTGATGCTGGAGATGGGCCAGCCCATGCACGCCTTCGACAGCCGCAAGGTGGAGAAGATCCGCATCAAGCGCTTTGACAAGCCCTTCACCTTCCAGACCCTGGACAAGGTGGAGCGCAACATCGACGAGAACACCCTGATGATCTGCAACGGCGACAAGCCCGTCGCCATCGCGGGCATCATGGGCGGCTTTGACAGCGAGATCGTCGAGGACACCACCAGCCTGACGCTGGAGTCCGCGACCTTCAACGCCGCCTCCATCCGCAAGTCCTCCGTGCGCCTGACCCACCGTACCGACGCTTCCGCGCGCTACGAAAAGTCCCTGGACCCCGAGATGACCGTGCCCGCCATTGCCCGCTTCGTCAAGCTCCTGCAGGACGCGGACGCCGGCATGCGCGTCACCTCCTGCCTGACCGACGAGCGCGCCTTCGAGTATCCGCAGATCACCCTCGATTTCGACAAGAAATTCGTCGACCGCTACACCGGCATTGAGATCAGCGACGAGCACATCGTCTCTACCCTGACCGCGCTGGGCTTCGTTGTCCGTCAGGATGGCGACAAGTTCTCCGTGGACGTGCCCTCCTGGCG
>JAFXDB010000066.1 GCA_017516305.1 Clostridia bacterium
TCATCAGGCGTTGATCGCGGTGATCTCCACCTTGGTGTAGGGCTGACGATGGCCCTGACGACGGTGGTAGTTCTTCTTGGACTTGTACTTGTAGATCATGATCTTCTCGCCCTTGACCTGAGCGACGACCTTGCCCTCAACCTTGGCGCCAGCCACGGTGGGGTTGCCGACCTTGATCTCGCCATTGTTCTCGACCATCAGAACGTCGAAGGAAATGGCGCTGCCGTCTTCCTGATTCACCTTGTCGATGTAGATGGTGTCACCCTCGGACACGCGGTACTGCTTGTTGCCGGCGCTGATGATAGCGTACATGCAAAAGCACCTCCTAAAATTACTCGCCAGGATTTGAGGTAGTGCGTTGTGCACATTGCAGACCTCTCCTGAGCGGCCATCAAAAAGAATACCATACATCCCCCTTGCTTGTCAAGGCCTGAAATGCAGAAAATGGCGGATGTGACGCGGTTTTCAGAGGTTTTGTTCTGATTCATGGGAGACGTGGGAGGATGAAGCATGTTCCCCTTGTGCAAATGGGCGGAAGGGAGTATAATGGAGCCAAAACAACTGAGGAGGTCATATCATGAAGGTTTCTGCCCATCGCGCTTTTGCGCTGCTGAAGGAACTGGCGTACGAGCGTGTCAGCTGCTCCGAGGCCGAGAAGAAGGCGGCCGAGCGTCTGCTGGAGGTTGCCCTGTCCACCGGCGCATCCGCCCATATCGAGGAATTCCCCGTGGCCTGCGGTCGTGTGCATCACGCGAAACTCGTCGTCACCGAGCCCTATGTGAAAGAATATGAGTGCACGGGCTACGAGCGCGCCATGTCCACCCCCGAAGGCGGCGCGGACTACGAATTCTACTACGCCGAGGGCGCAGAGGACGCCCACATGCCCCATGTGAATGGCCGTGCGGCGATGATCAATGGCCGTCTGGGCAAGAAGGCCTACGAGAAGCTGATGAAGGCCGGGGTGGGCGCCATTATCACCTTTGACGGTTCTACGCTTGACCGCCGGAGCGAAACGGACTGCGACATCCGCAAGCTCCGGGAGACGCTGACGGAGGAAGTCGGCGCCTGCGTGGCGGTGCATATCCGCACAGCGGATGCGGCGGAGATCGTCCGCCGGGGAGCTTCAAAAATGCACATTGAGCTGATCGCCGAGGACTACGAGGGTACCAGCCGCAATGTCTGTGCGGTCATCGAAGGCACGGAGAAGCCTGAGGAGATTATCTCCTTTGGCGCCCACTTCGACAGCGTGTACTTCTCCACCGGCGTGTATGACAACATGTCCGGTTCCGTCATCATCATGGAGCTGCTGCGCTACTTTGCCGAGCACAAGCCCGCCCGCACGATGAAGTTCAACTGGTACGGCTCCGAGGAGCAGGGCCTGCTGGGCTCCAAGGCCTGGGTCAAGGCCCATGAGGATGAGCTGGACAAGCATGTGCTGATGATCAACATCGACGTGGCCGCGCCCATCCTGGGCAAGAACGGCTGCCCCGTCTTGGCCACGGAGAAGGCCGTCGGCTATGTGGACGCCCTCATGCGCGAGGCCGGCATTGCCTGCGACGTGAAGCTGGACATCTACTCCTCCGACTGCATCCCCTTTGCCGACAAGGGCGTACCTGCCGTGAATCTGGTGCGCTTCGGCCCTCCCGGTGCGGGCTTTATCCATGACCGCCGCGACAACCTGAAGAGCAATTACCTCAGTGCCGAGGCGCTGGATATCACCCTGCAGCAGGCGCTCATGTTCGCCAAGCGCGTAGACGGCGCGAAGGTGTTCCCCATTGAGCGCAAGGTGGCTGACGAGATTGTCAAGAAGGTGGACGAGTACCTGTTCAAGAAGAAGGATAAGAAGTAAGAAAAAGTCCGGCGAGGGGAGTGCCTCTCGCCGGACTTTTTATGGTTCGCTGCGTTTGATCCAGTTCGGATTATTGATAATGGAACTTACATCTTCTTCATCTCGAGGGGAAAGAACGAGAAGTCCTTCATGAATGATTGATGAAAGAAAAATACTGCTGTCTGCTCGGTAGAAAATAGGATCTTCCGGATTGTGGTGCTCCCAGCCATCAATCCAACTGAACATGCTGTCTGTGATGGCAAAAATGCTGTGCCTGTTCTGTGGAGAAAGATGGTAGGCACGGACTTCACCAGAATCACGATAACGTTCATAGCTGCGCGCAATCGTGGGCGTTACGGGAATGCGATAAGCCTCAAGCTCGGCGGGTAATGAAACATTTGCGCTCCTGACAAAAAAGGAAAGGACACAACAGTATTCAAAGCATTTGTTTAGCAGATTTGTGTACTCTGCTCCAGAAATATCAAAATCAGCCGCACCGGATTCATCGGTATCGTAGAATTGGTACTCAATCAACAGTGATCCCTCCTTTTGCAATAGTATACAGTAAATATGTACGAATGACAACAAAAAAAGAGGACGCTCTTGCGAGCATCCTCTTGTAAAAGCTTCAGATGGAGAAGCGAGATTACTTGACCTCGACCTCGCCGCCGACTTCCTTGATCTGGGCAGCCAGCTTCTCGGCGTCCTCCTTGGACAGGCCTTCCTTGACGGTCTTGGGGCCGGTGGCGGCAGACTCGACGAAGTCCTTGGCTTCCTTCAGGCCCAGGCCGCAAACCTCGCGGATGACCTTCAGAACCTTCAGCTTGGCAGCGGCGTCGAAGCCCTTCAGGATGACGTCGAACTCGGTCTTCTCTTCCTCAGCGGCAGCGGCAGCAGCGGGGGCAGCACCGCCGGCAACGGCGACAGCACCGGTAACGCCGAACTTCTCCTTCATGGCGTCAACCAGTTCCTTGATCTCCAGCATGGTAGCGCTCTCGATAGCGCTCAGAATCTCCTGAATGTTCATTACTATTTCCTCCAGAAATGTAAATGTCAGATTGTAGGTGGCCGTCATGCGGCCAGGTGTGTTACGCAGCCTGGGTTATCAGGCGGCCTCCTTCTGCTCGGCGATCTGCTCCAGAACGGCGACCAGGTTGGAGATGGGGGAAATCAGGCAGCCAACAACGGTGGCCAGCAGCTCCTCGCGGCTGGGCAGCGCGGCAATGGCCTTGACGCCGGCAGCGTCCAGTACCTCAGTGCCCATCAGACCACCCTTGATCTGCAGGGACTGCAGCTTGTTCTTCTCGATGAAGTCATTGATGACCTTGGGAGCATCGGTGACATCCTTGGTAGAGAAGACGAAGGCGTTGGGGCCCTCCAGCAGGTTGTCCAGGCCGGAAATGCCCAGCTCCTGCAGAGCGCGCATCACCAGGCGGTTCTTCAGCACGCAGTACTGAACTTCCTTCTCGCGGCACAGCTTGCGCAGATTGGTCACCTGCTCCACGGTCAGACCGGAGTAGGAGCACACCACCAGAGACTGAGCGCCCTTGAGCTTCTCAACGATCTCGGCGACGGCAGCAACCTTCGCAATACGATTCTTGCTCATCTGTTCCATTTTCTTGCACCTCCTCAATGGTTTGAGAGTAAAAGAAAACCCTTGCAACAGGTGCAAGGGATGAGCATACTTCTGCTATATCCTTCACACCTCGGCAGGCGGAGTCAGGCTCCTTTACATCCTTGCGGATACCGGCTGTCTACGGCACTGGTTTCTTCAAAACCTTGTGTATTATAGCATCCGTGAAGATGACTGTCAACCCCCTTTTTGCAAATTTTGAATTTTCTTTACTTACTATCTTTACAGAATGGGTTTTGTCATATATAATAATTTGGTAGGCACTGTCACATCGGATGATGGATGGTCCGCATGTGTCAAATCGTTGATATATGTGACTTGAATGTTAAAAGTTACGAAAATCTGGTTGACATTGCAACAGAATTGTAATATAATATATTTCGAAAGGAGATGCATCTCATGAATCACAACGGAAGGCGCTGGCTCATTACAATCGTGCTGGTTGTTCTGATGTCGATGTTTGCTACGGCTGCACTGGCGGCTGCGGGCACGGTCAATGTTGATTCCCTTGTCCTGCGTGAGGAGATGTCCACCCAGTCCGACGCGCTGCGGACGCTCAGCCGCGGCGAGGAAGTGGAGGTCATCCATAAGGACGGCAACTGGTATAAGGTCAAGTATGGCCGCTATACCGGCTATGTCATGGCCCGCTACGTCAAGGTGAGCGGTACTGTCCCCACGGCAGAGGAGAGCAATACCCTGCGTGAGGGCGATAAGGGCGACGCGGTCAAGGCGCTGCAGAAGCGTCTGAAGGAGCTGGGTTACCTGACCGGCTCTGCTGACGGCGTTTATGGCCCCATGACCACTGAGGCGGTCAAGGCGTTCCAGAAGCGCAATGGTCTGACTGCCGACGGCATCGCGGGCCCCAAGACGCTGGAGGCTGTGAACAGTTCCTCCGCCAAGGCTGCTTCCGGCAGCACTTCTGCTGATTACACCGAGCTGCGCGAGGGCAGCAAGGGGACGGCTGTCAAGCGTCTGCAGCAGCGCCTGAAGGAGCTGGGCTACTATACCGGCTCTATTGACGGCGTGTACGGCAGCGGCACCATCAAGGCTGTGCGTGCGTTCCAGACCCGCAACAAGCTGACGGTGGACGGCGTGGCAGGCCCCAATACCCAGAAGATCCTTTACGCCTCCTCGGCGATCCCCGCTGATGAAGATGACAAGGCTGAAACCTCTGTCTCCACCGATACGGACACCACTCTTCGCAGCGGTGACCGCGGTGACAAGGTGCGTCAGCTGCAGCGCCGCCTGAAGGAGCTGGGCTACTATGCCGGTTCCATCGACGGTGTGTATGGCACCGGTACCATCGCTGCCATCCGTGCCTTCCAGACGCGCAATAAGCTGACGGTGGACGGCGTGGCCGGCCCCAGCACCCAGAAGGTGCTCTACGCCTCCTCCGCGAAGGCTGCCGCCGAGGCAGACACGGAAGAGGAAGCTGCCGAGGATGACGGCACCCTGCGCGAGGGCAGCAAGGGCCAGGCGGTCAAGACCCTGCAGAAGAAGCTGAAGTCCCTGGGCTATTACAACGGTTCCGTGGACGGCGTGTATGGCACCGGCACCATCGAGGCTGTGCGCGCTTTCCAGAAGCGCAATGGCCTGACGGTGGACGGCGTTGCCGGTACTGCCACCCTGAAGGCACTCTATTCTTCCTCTGCCAAGCCCGCTGTGGACGAGTCCACCGAGGTGACCACCGAGCTGCGCGCCGGTGCGTATGGCTCCGAGGTTCGCACCCTGCAGAAGCGCCTGAAGGAGCTGGGCTACTACAAGGCCAGCATTGACGGCAGCTACGGCACCCAGACGGTCAGAGCCGTCAAGGCATTCCAGGAGAACAACAACCTGACGGTGGATGGCGTGGCTGGCGGCGATACCCTGACCTGCCTGAATTCCTCCTCCGCGAAGTCTGCTTCTGGCACCACCAGCAGCACCGATAAGGAAGAGGAAGACACCTCTGATAGCGACGATGGCGTCCTGCGCCCCGGCGACAAGGGTGACAAGGTCAAGGAGATGCAGTACCGCCTGAAGGAGCTGGGTTACTACACCGGCTCCCGCGACGGTGTGTACGGAACCAGCACCCGCACGGCGGTGTTGGCGTTCCAGACCCGCAACGGTCTGACGGCGGATGGCATTGCCGGCCCTGTGACCCTGGAGAAGCTCTATTCCTCCAGCGCCATCAAGGCGGGCGAGAGCACCAGCGGCGGCTCTACCGGCGGTTCTACCGGCGGCTCTTCCTCCGGCAGCACGACGCTCAAGACTAACCAGACCCTGCGTCCCGGCGACGATAATGATCAGGTTGCGGCCATGCAGACCCGCCTGAAGGAGCTGGGCTACTACACCGGTTCGGCGGATGGCGAGTATGGCTATGCTACCCGTCAGGCAGTTCTGTCCTTCCAGCGCAACAACGGCCTGACCCAGGACGGCATCGCCGGGGAGACCACGCTAAAGAAGATGGTTTCCTCCAGCGCGGTCAGCGCCAGCCAGGCTGCCCAGACCCAGTATGTGACCGAGCGTCTGGACTGGTTCAATGGCGGTGCTTCCCGTATCCCGCGCGGCGGCATCTTCAAGGTCAAGGACGTCCGCACCGGATACATCTTCACGGCCAAGCGTCAGGGCGGCTCCTACCACCTGGACGCGGAGCCGCTGACGGCGGCGGATACGGCCATCATGCGCAAGATCTACGGCGGCGAGTTTGACTACCGTCGCCGCCCGATGCTGGTGCTCTACAATGGCCGCGTGTATGCCTGCTCCATCTACGGCGAGGAGCACGGCGATGATACCATTGCCAGCAACGACTATGACGGCCAGTTCTGCCTGCATTTCTACGGCTCCAAGACCCACGGCACGGATCGTGTGGACGAGGATCACCAGAGATGTGAGGCTCAGGCCCTGAAGGCGACCTGGTAATAAGTCCTTTATCAGCAGCGTTCTCTGACGATTCATAGGGCGCTGCTATATTATTTTGAGACATGCAAGAATTTCCTGATTTGGTACGTTGTAGGTAATGAAGACTTGATGAGGAGGTCAGAATTTATGAAGCGTGTTACTGCTATACTGCTGGCGATGATGCTCTTGCTCGTGTGCAGCTCTTCCTTTGCCTACACGGAGGGCTGGGTGAAGGAGAACCGGATCTCTACCCGCTCCGGCCCCGGGACAGGATATACGGAGCCAGGTTCCTTCCTTTCTTACGGCGATCAGGTTCTTGTGCACACCAAGGTCTGGGATAGCCGGAACGAGATCTATTGGGTGCAGGTGGAGTTTACGTCGCGCGGCGAAAGGTACAGGGCCTATACCGGCTCCTGGCGGCTGAATGTTGACCTGAATCAGGTGCCCTGCGAAATTGTGGAAGGATATACCTGGCTGAACAGCAACCTTTCCGGATATGCAGGCCCCGGATATGCGTATCATCGTTACGGCGACATCACCCTGTACCGGAATTCGTACTGTACGATCATCGAAGTGGAGAATGACTTTGCCCTGATCGAGACGTCGGGGAGCTCCAAGGGGCTGACGCGTGTCTGGGTGCCTCTGGACGCACTTGAAGGCGGCTATGAGTACTACGGCAGGGATACCTTCAGCGACTGGTATGACAGCTGGGATAATGGCTGGGACAACAGCTGGGATAACGATCAGGGAGCGACGCTTCTTCCTGGGGGCAGCTATAATGACAGCTGGCAGGATCCTGCCCTGTCGGGGTATCCGCAGACTTCCACATACCTCATCGGACGCTGCTTCCGGGTGGGCGCTGAAAGTGCCCGTGTCCGCAGCGAGCCAAGCACGGAAAGTGCCGTCGTGGAATACGTGTTCCAGAATCAGTGCTACGAAATACTGGATTGCCGTCTCGGCAATACCGGACGCGACTGGTATCTGATCCGGGTGAATGGCCAGGAAGGCTGGCTGTCTTCGGGCCTGGTGACGCTGCTGGATTGATCATTGAACATCTGACCGCACCATCTCCGGTGCGGTTTTTCTTTAGCGGTCTTGACAGATACAGTATGGGGGTATATAATGTTGGCATGATGTCTCATAGTTACCAGAGGGGGGTATCATAATGAGTGAGAACAAGAGCTGCTGCGGCGAGCGCAGAAAGATTCGCGAAGGATCGGAGAAGCAGGCGCTGATCAACCGTCTCAGCAGGATTGAAGGGCAGATCCGCGGCATTCGCGGGATGGTGGAGAAGGATGCGTACTGTCCGGAGGTGCTGGTGCAGGTGTCTGCCGCTTCTGCCGCGCTCAACAGCTTTGCCCGGGCAATGATGGATGCACACATCCGAAGCTGCGTGATGGAGGATGTGCGTGGCGGTAATGCTGATGCCGTGGACGAGCTGATCGAGGTACTGCATAAGTTTGTGCGGTGAGGGAGGAATGGCACTTGAAGCAGTTTGATGTGACGGGCATGACATGCGCCGCCTGCTCTGCCAGGGTCGAAAAGGCCGTCAGGGCTGTACCGGGCGTGACGTCCGTATCCGTTTCGCTCCTGACCAACGCCATGGGCGTAGACGGTACGGCAAGCGATGATGCGGTTATCCGTGCGGTGACGAATGCGGGGTACGGTGCGTTCCCAAAGGGAGCAAATGCGGCGCAGAAACCTGATACGGATGCCCTGGCAGACCGGGAGACGCCCCGGCTCCGGCGCAGGCTTTTGTGGTCGCTGGGCTTTCTGGCGGCGCTGATGTATGTGTCGATGGGGCATGTCATGTGGGGATGGCCCCTGCCGACGGCACTGGCACAGAACCCGTTGGCAATTGCACTGCTGCAGATGGTACTGACGGCCATTGTGATGGTCATCAACCAGAAATTCTTCATCAGCGGCTTCCGTGCGCTGTGGAAAAGGTCGCCAAATATGGATACCCTGGTAGCGCTGGGCTCCATGGCTTCCTTTGCATACAGCCTGGCCATGACCTTTGCCATGACCGATGCCGCTGTCCACGCTCCGGACATGACGGTGCATTATCTGCACAGCTTCTATTATGAATCTGCGGCGATGATCCTGACGCTCATCACCGTCGGCAAGATGCTGGAAGCGCGCAGCAAGGGCAAGACCACCGATGCGCTGCGCTCCCTTATGCAGCTTTCGCCCCAGCATGCCGTCATTCTTGTGGAGGGTGCGGAGAAAACAGTGCCGGTCAGCCAGGTGAAGCGCGGCGATATCTTTCTTGTCCGTCCGGGCGAAAGCATCCCGGTGGACGGAACGGTGCTGGAGGGCAGCTCTGCGGTGAATGAAGCGGCGCTCACGGGCGAGAGCATCCCGGTGGAAAAGGTCGCGGGTGACGGCGTGTCCGCTGCAACGGTGAACATGACGGGTGTGCTGCGCTGCGAGGCCAACCGCGTGGGTGAGGATACAACGCTGAGTCAGATCATCCGCATGGTATCTGATGCGGCGGCGACCAAGGCGCCCATTGCCAAGGTGGCGGACCGGGTCAGCGGCGTGTTTGTGCCGGTGGTCATCTCTGTTGCGCTGCTGACCTTCCTGGTATGGATGCTTATCCGTCCGGATGCGGGTCACGCGCTGGGCCGGGCGATCAGTGTGCTGGTCATCAGCTGCCCCTGCGCACTGGGCCTTGCGACGCCGGTGGCGATCATGGTCGGCAGCGGCGTTGGGGCGCGCCATGGCGTGCTGTTCAAGACGGCTGCATCGCTGGAAATGGCCGGGCGGGTTCAGATTGTTGCCCTGGATAAGACGGGAACCATCACCACCGGCGAACCCCGGGTAACGGACGTGCTTCCGGCGGAGGGCGTGGACGAGAATGAGCTGCTGAGGATTGCTGCTGCACTGGAAAAGAACAGCGAGCACCCGCTGGCCCGTGCCATCATCGCTTATGCGGGGGACAGAGCCCTCCCGACGGCGGATGAATTCCGCATCCTGCCCGGCAGCGGCCTGATGGCGAGGATCGAAGGGCAGGTGGTGACTGGCGGAAGCATGGCATACATCAGCCAGCAGGTGCAGGTGCCGCAGCAGATGAAATGCATGGCGGAGGCGCTGGCAGAAGGCGGCAGGACGCCGCTGTTCTTTGCCCGGAACGGACGGCTCATCGGCGTAATCGCCGTTGCAGACGCCATGAAGGCGGACAGCGCCCGGGCAGTACGGGAAATGCAGCGCATGGGGCTGCGCGTTGTGATGCTGACCGGTGACAACGAACACACGGCGCAGGCAGTCGGCCGTGAGGCGGGTGTTGACCGGGTGATTGCCGGGGTGAAGCCGGACGGCAAGGAAGCGGTCGTGCGTCAGCTGGCCCAGGCAGGGCGGGTCGCCATGGTGGGAGACGGCATCAACGATGCGCCGGCGCTGACAAGGGCCGATCTGGGGATTGCCATCGGTGCGGGTACGGACGTGGCCATTGAGGCGGCGGACGTGGTGCTGATGCACAGCCGGTTGACCGATGTATCGGCAGCCATCCGTCTGGGACGTGCGGCGCTGAGGAATATCCATCAGAATCTGTTCTGGGCTTTCTGCTATAATGTGATTGGCATTCCGCTGGCTGCGGGGGTATTTGCCGGACTGCTGGGATGGGAGCTAAGCCCCATGTTTGGTGCTGCGGCCATGAGCCTGTCCAGCTTCTGCGTGGTATCCAATGCTCTGCGGCTAAATCTGCTGAAACTGTATGACGCCAAAGGAGATCGGCAAAAGGAGGCGGTCATGCTGCCTGAAATCAGTCTGCCTGAGGATACGCCGGGTGCGATTGTCAGGACCATCAGAATTGACGGCATGATGTGCGGCCATTGTGAAATGATGGTGAAGCGTGCCCTGGAAATGATCGAAGGCGTGGAAAGCGCTCAGGCCAGTCATGCGGAGGGGAAAGCCACCATTGTGTTCAGCGCGCCGGTAGCAGAGGAAAGCCTGCGCACAGCGATAGAATCGGAAGACTTTATCTATCTGGGAATGGAGTAAAAGAAGACCAGTCCTGCTGCCTGTTGCGTATGTACGGGCGGCAGGGCTTTCTTCGTTCATCGGTGATTTTCGCGCTGCCGTTCGACGCTGTGTACAGGGTTTGTGTCGTATGCTACCCCACACAAAACCCGGAGGAGTGGTATGTCGTATATGGCGGAGATGGTATATCGGCGCAGGCGGCGCAGGGTACGGATGATGGACGCGAGGCGGTTCCCGATTCCCAGGCTGACCAGGGCGCATGTCCATGCCGCTGCCAGAACGGCAATCCGCATGGCGCCCTGCTTTCTGCTGTCCATGGCGGATATCATGGATATGCCATCTGGGCTTTATGCCGCCTGCATGGCGGCCCTCGCAGCGCTTGGGAAATCCGTGAAGCTCAGCGCAGCCGGTGCTGCCGCAGCGGTGGTGCTGCGCTTTCTGTGGGGCTATGATCCGCGCTGGGAATGCCTCATCACCATTGGAATCCTGCTGATTCTTTCGCTGGTGCTTCCGGGCAGAAAGAACCCGGCACTGATGGGGGCAACGGCGTTTTCACTGCTGCCTATGGGCGTGAGGGGCTGGTTGGCCGCAACGGCGCTTCCGGCGCTGACAGCCACGGGGGCGATGCTGCTTGCGACACTGAGCGCACCCGTCATCTGCAGGGGAATACAGGTGATGGATGATGTGTGCGAAAATGGGAAAAAGGGCGTCGTCAACCGAATGGAGGACAGGCTCGCCCTTGGCTTTTTGATGATCCTGCTGATCTGCGGCGGAGCAAGGCTGACGTTGGCAGGAATGAACGTTGCAATGCTGATGGCGTCCGTAAGCGTATTGCTCCTGGGGCTTGCATGCGGTTGCGGCGCGGGCTGCGCATCGGGGATCCTGGCAGGGATGTGCATGGCGCTGACAAACCTCCCGATGATGCATGCCGTAGCGCTGGGATGCGCGGGATTCCTGGCGGGAGTCATCAGGGCAACGGGACGGCGCTGGCTGAGCTGCGCCTGCTTCGGTACGGTGGGTATGCTGGTGATGCTCAGCGCCGGGACGACAGGGAGCGGCTGCGCCCTGTCAGTGGCCGCAGCGTCGGCGCTGGTGGCGCTGATGCCTGCTGACAAATATGAATGGATGAAGAATTCCATCAGGCGGATGGCTGGCGCGGACACAGCTTCCAGCGACGCGTATGCGGCATGCATGCTGGCAGAATGGGAACGAACCGTAGAGGCGCTGGCCATGTCCGTGCCTGTACCGCAAGCAGGCGAGGAACGCCGGGATGGAGCCTGGTGGACGGACAAGCTCTGTGATGGCTGCGGCGCAATGCCTTCCTGCGGAGGATTGTGTTCGGAAGCAGCGGTGAAGGCTGCTGAGAATGTGTGGACATACAGGGAAGCGGATGACGAATCATGGCATGGCGCGTTGGAAGGCTTGCGCGGCCTTGGCTGCCAACGCCTGTATCATCTGCAGCAGGGGATGGACGCACTGCGCTCGGAAACGGCGCGAACAAAGCGGATGGTTCGGCAGGCAATGAGCCAGCGCAGCATGCTGGTGACCCATCTGGATGCGATGGCGGGAGCTGCGAGGCGCTTTGCGCACCTGTCGCTGGGCGAGAGCTGGTGGGATGCGATGCATGCCAGACGCATCAGGGCAGCGCTGTCGGATGCGGCTGCTCCGGCGGCGCTGATGTGGCTGAGACGGATTGACGGGCACATTCAGGCGGTGTTCACCCTGGAGGAGCTGATCGGCGCAAGGCGGCAGGCAGATGAACTCTGCGAGCTGGTAAGTGAAGCGACGGGTGTGCCAATGATGACGGTGTCGGTTGATGGCGGCAGGGTGCGGCTTGCCCAGCGGCCGCCGATGGAGGCGGTGTGCGGATATGCCAGCGCATGTGTGGACGGGCAGACGGTCTGCGGGGATACAGCGGCGCATTGCCTGCTGTCAGACGGGCGATTTATGGCAGCGCTGAGCGACGGCATGGGGCACGGCGACCGGGCTGCTTTATGTTCACGTCAGGCGACGGAGCTGATGCGCCTTTGCCTGGACGCGGGGTATTCGATCAGGCAGATGCTGACGGCGGTCAACGGCATGATGCTGCTGGGAGACACGGGCGAGCGTTTCATTACCGTGGATCTGTTGACGGTTGATCTGTGGAATGGGCTTGCGGTGCTGGAGAAGCTTGGAGCGGCTGGAACCTGGCTGATGCAGCGGGGAGAAATGACATACATACAGGCGGATGCGCTGCCCCTGGGGATTCTTGAGGAGGTGGAGGCGGGAGAAAGGCAGCTCTCTCTTGCTCCCGGAGATGCCCTGGTCTTCATGACAGACGGAATTGAAGAAGCATTCCCGGACAAGGAAACATTGCGGGAGGCGGTGGAATTGGCGCTGATGGAGCAAAGCGAGGAAGGGGCTGCGGAAAGCCTCCTTCAATCCGCAGAAAGATCCGATCACGGCAGCAGGAAGGATGACCAGACGGTGATGGTGGTGCGCGTCCGGGCTGTACAGAATGGGCATGATGAGGTATAATACCTTTATCCTCCGGTGCTGCGAAAATGCTGAAAATGCATTGTTGTGAATAACGCGGATAAGGCGGAGCAGACCGGCTGAAACGATCGGGGAGGTGACAGAATATGCGGAAGGAGCGCGACTTTTCAGATGCGGTGTGCCAGCCGTTTCTGTTGGAGGGCGGATGCCACGGCGTGCTGCTGCTGCACGGCTTTACAGGGAGCGCAGCGCACATGCGGCCGCTGGGGGATGCGCTGAACCGGCAAGGCTTCACGGTCATGGGGATCAATCTTCCCGGGCATGCTGTCAGCATGGAAGCCATGGCGCGAACGGGCTGGCAGGATTGGGTTGATGCGGCAAAGGATGCATTCTGCAGCCTGCAAACCCGGTGCAGCTATGCAAGCGTAGCCGGACTGAGCATGGGCGGCTGCCTGGCGCTTCTGTTGGCACAGCAAATGCATCCGACGGCGGCCGTGACCATTTCTGCGCCCATGGCGGTGAAAAACCCGCTTCTGCCTCTGGCGGGGGGTGCCTCGATGTTTGTGCCGCGTGTTATGTGGCGTTCGCGCAGGGAATCAAATGATGTTCTGGATGATAAATACGATTACGGGTATCCGGGCTTTCCAACGCGCTGCGCCGCCGATCTGCAGCGTATCATCCGCATGGCGCGGCAGGATCTGCATGCCGTGCAATGTCCGCTGCTGATTGTGCAGAGCAGGCAGGACGAGACCATCTCCGGGGACAGCGCCGGGATCATTGCCGCAGGCGTGAGCAGCCAGACGGTCGGAACCCTCTGGCTGGAGGGTGTTCCCCATGTCTGTATCCTGTCTGATCAGGTCGATACCATTGCGGAGCGCATGGCGGAGCTGTTCCGGATGGCTGAATAAATAACAGACCGCGGCGAATGGGCTGCGGTCTGTTTTGCTTGATGTGAGGTGGATTGTGGAAATTAAACGAGGTACATATCGGGATAATGAGGTGGAATGTGGGAGTTAATCCTTGGGGTTCGGTTCGGTGCCGACACACCATCCGCGCAGCTTATTGACTGTGCGTTCCACGGCGTCGCGGCTGTTCTTCCAGGGTTCGTCGTAATAGCGATAGTCAAATTTGCGGCAGAACCAGCTGATGTCTTCCTGGATGCGGTCGAAATTCTCAGTCTCCAGGCGGCAGACGGTGTCGGTTAACCCCGGAATATCACGGCTGGAAAGCTCGTGGGGGGCGAGGGTCAGGAGTTCTGCGGCATGGGGAAGGCAGAGGCCCTTGCAGCCTTCAAACCGTTTGCGGAAATCCGTGTCGTTCTCGTACAGGTGGAAGAAGGTGTGCAGATACCGGCCCATGTTGTCCTTGATGGAATCACAGACGATGCAGGTTTCCGTCATTTCGGTCAGCTCATGCGCCGCATCCTCCATCATTTTGGCGGGGCTGGGGGTCTTGCCGGTCAGCCGGTCGATGATGGAGCCGTTGGCTGCACCCTTGGCAGCGCTGCGGATGTGCTTGCATGCCTTTGCCAGACGTTCCCGGGTCTGGGATACATGACTTTCGAGCATCAGCGCATGTCCCAGCCGGTTGTCCTTGCCGATAACGGTCAGCATCACCTGATGATTGCAGCAAAAGCCCTTCTGGTTGACCTGGATGCGGGTATCCGGCTCCATGACGGAAGCGCCGAGATAGTGCTCCACTTCACCGATCTCGGTTTTACGCCTGAGCGCGCAGAGAAAGCATTCGCCATCGAGCTTGATGGCGTCCCAGACGGGAATGGTGTCGATGTGGTATCTCATTGGGCACCTCCGGAGTATTTTTCTGATGATATCATACCATACATATCGGGAAATAGCAAGGGGACGAAGGCATAGGGCGGGTGAAGCAGACATAGCATTTGCCAGGGAACGGAGGTGGCGGAATGAGACGTGCGGCGCGTCGGCTGTACCGGCGGAAGCGCA
>JAFXDB010000067.1 GCA_017516305.1 Clostridia bacterium
GCGCCAGCGGCCTCGGGCGGACACATGGGTACCCCCCAACACGCAAAAAGGCGGTCGTACGAAACGAGCTTGCCCATTCCGCAGCAGCGGGTGGACACATGGGTTACAGCCAAAACCGTCGCAGGGGCGGCTGCCAGCCGCCCGCCATCTCCCGGCCTGTGCTTTTTACGGAACTGGCAAGCCTGTTCCCTGCAAACTTCCCCGGACTGTCGTAGGGGCGGACCCACGTGTCCGCCCGCCCCCGTTCCCCTTCCCCCACCAACCAAAGATGGAGGCGTTCCTTTTGCAGAACCAACCCACCACCAATGCTATGATCCAGATGCACGGCATCACCAAGCGCTTCGGGCAGGTGACCGCCAACGAAAACGTGGATCTGACCGTATACCGCGGCGAGATTCTCAGCGTGCTGGGCGAAAACGGCAGCGGCAAAACGTCGCTGATGAACATGCTGGCGGGCATCTATTTTCCGGATGCCGGTCACATCTATGTAGAAGGCCGCGAAGTGGTCATCCGCTCCCCCAAGGATGCGTTTGATCTGGGCATCGGCATGATTCACCAGCACTTCAAACTGGTGGATGTGCTCACCGCCGCCGAGAACATCATCCTCGGCCTGCCCGGCAAAGAAGTGCTGGATATGAAGGCCGTGAAGGCCGACATCCAGAAGCTTTTGGACAAGTACGGCTTTGAACTGAATCTGGACGCCAAGATTTATGAAATGAGCGTCAGCCAGAAGCAGACGGTGGAAATCGTCAAGATGCTCTACCGCGGCGCGCACATCCTCATTCTGGACGAGCCCACCGCCGTGCTGACTCCCCAGGAAACCGACAAGCTGTTCCAGGTGCTGCGCAACATGCGCACGCAGGGGCATTCCATCATCATCATCACCCACAAGCTCCACGAGGTGCTCAGCCTCTCCGACCGCGTGGCGGTGCTGCGCAAGGGGCAGTACGTGGGCACGGTGGACACCAAGGACGCCACCGAAATGAGCCTGACCGAAATGATGGTGGGCGAGAAGGTGGTGCTGGACATCGAGCGCCCCGACCCGGTGAATCCTGTGATGAAGATTCACATGAAGGACGTGACAGTGCTGAACAAGGAAGGCCGCGAGGTGCTTTCCCACGCCACGTTCAAGGCCTACACCGGCGAAATTCTGGGCATTGCAGGCATTGCAGGCAGCGGCCAGAAGGAGCTGCTGGAGGTCATCTCC
The DNA here is from genome assembly GCA_017516305.1 of Clostridia bacterium. Taxonomy (GTDB): domain Bacteria; phylum Bacillota; class Clostridia; order Christensenellales; family Aristaeellaceae; genus UBA11524. The sequence continues at coordinate 1,208 of JAFXDB010000067.1, forward strand.
GGCCTGCAGAAGGCCGTGACCGGCAACATCGAATACATCAACCGCAAGGGTCACATCAAGGAGCTCACCAAGATGAGCGCCGAAAAGATCCGCGAAATCGGCATCCGTCTGGCCTTCGTACCCGAGGATCGACTGGGCATGGGTCTGGTGGCCTCCATGGGCATGACTGACAACATGATGCTCCGCTCCTACAAGCAGGGCAGAGGCTTCTTCAGCCACCGCAAGGAGCCCCACGACCTGGCCGAGCGCATCAAGAAGGATCTGGGCGTGGTCACGCCTTCCATTGAGTGGCCCGTAGGCCGCATGTCCGGCGGCAACGTGCAGAAGGTGCTGGTCGGCCGTGAGATCGCCTCCTCCCCGCAGGTGCTGATGGTGGCCTACCCCGTGCGCGGTCTGGACATCAACTCCTCCTATCAGATTTACCACCTGCTCAACGAGCAGAAGCAGAAGGGCTCGTGCGTCATCTGCGTTGGCGAGGATCTGGACGTGCTTTTGGCCCTGTGCGACCGCATCATGGTGCTGGCTGACGGCAAGATCACCGGCATTGTGGACGCCCGCACCGCCACCAAGGAAGAAATCGGTCTCTTGATGACCAACGACGTCAAGGAGGTGCAGGCATGAGCAATCCTGTGAAAGAACCGCTTTTCCACGTGGTCAAGCGTGACGGCAGCGGCATAGCACGCAATGTGCTGGTTCGCGTGGCCGCCATCGTGCTTGCGCTGATCGTATCCGCCGTGGTCATCGTGCTTCTGACCGGCATGAATCCGCTGGATGTATACAAAGCCCTGTGGGATGGCGCTGTAGGCACCAGCCGCCGCATGTGGATCACCCTGCGTGACGCAGCCATCCTGCTGTGCATCGGCTTTGCCGTTATGCCCGCCTTCCGCATGAAATTCTGGAACACCGGCGCAGAAGGCCAGGTGCTGGTAGGCGCCATGGCCACCGCCGCCGTCATGATCTACGGCAAGAACCTGCCCTCCTGGCTGCTCTACACCCTGTGCCCCATTGCCGGCATCGCCGCCGGCGCCATCTGGGGCATCATCCCCGCCTTCTTCAAGGCGCACTGGAACACCAACGAAACCCTCTTTACCCTCATGCTCAACTACATCGCCACCCAGCTGGTGGCCTTCGGCATCATCTTCTGGGAGAATCCTCCGGGATCCAACTCCGTTGACCTGATCAATGCCAAGGGCAAGATCGGCTGGCTGCCCTCCATCGGCAAAAACAGCTATCTGTTGCCCATCCTCATCGTGCTGGGTCTGGCGCTGGTGCTGTTTGTCTACATGCGCTACACCAAGCAGGGCTATGAAATCAGCGTTGTGGGCGAGAGCGAAAACACCGCGCACTACGCCGCCATCAACGTCAAGCGCGTCATCATCCGCACCATGGCCATCTGCGGCGGCATCGCGGGCATCGCGGGCTATCTGCTGGCTGCAGGCGTTGGTCACACCATCTCCGTGGGTCTGGCAGGCGGACGCGGCTTCACGGCCATCGTGGTCGCGTGGCTGGGCAAGCTGAACCCCTTCGCCATGATGCTGGTGGCCTTCGGTCTGGTATTCATGGAAAAGGGCGCTTTGGAGATTGCCAGC
>JAFXDB010000068.1 GCA_017516305.1 Clostridia bacterium
GATGATGGCGCGGGGCATCTTGTCGGTGGGGTTGAAGGAGCGCTCAACCACGGCGCCGGTCATGATGTTCTTGATCTTGGTGCGCACGAAGGCAGCGCCCTTGCCGGGCTTGACGTGCTGGAAGTCAACGATGTTCCACACGCCGCCGTCCCATTCGATGGTAATACCCTTACGGAAATCGCCAGCAGTAATCATGTATCAATTCCTCCAATGATATAAAATCGTATCGCATATACGCCATGCACACAGTACGCGGGGCATATCCACCGGCTATTATAACACATTATTTCCGTTATGGGAAGCCCCTTTTGCGCTGCAAATGCAGGAAAATGGATGTTTTTTCGGATTTTCTCATCCGGCGGAGATGATTTGCATGCCTTCCGGTCATTCCGTTCTGCTTGCATTTTCCCCCGCGGCATGGTAGAATATCAGTAACAGCACGGTGAAGGGAGGCGACGGCATGAGCATGCACATCCATGAATCGGCAGAGGATTACCTGGAGGCGATCCTGCGCCTGCGGGAGCAGAAGGGCTTCGTCCGCTCGGTGGACATTGCCGCGCTCCTGGGCGTAACAAAACCCTCGGTGTCCTTCGCCATGAAAAAGCTGCGTGAGAACGGCTACATCACCATGGCTGAGGACAACCTCATCACCCTGACGGAAGCGGGTTCGGCCATCGCCCTGCGGGTTTACAACCGCCACAAGACCCTCGTTTCCTACCTCACCTCCATCGGTGTGAGCGAGGAAACCGCCCGCGAGGACGCCTGCAAGATTGAGCACGACATCTCTGAGGAGACCTTCGAGGCCCTGCGCCGTCAGCTGCTGAAAATGTGATATGCGACCCCGGGAAAGGCTGCGAAGACGCGGCCTTCCTTTTTTATTGCCTGCGCGGCGGCCCTTCATGCGCGATTTTGCCATTATGGGACAGGTTCGTTCCGGGCATGATGAACGACGGAAGGAGGTGCCGGAGAAAATGGACATGAGCAGGAAAAAGCGTCCCCTGAAGCGCCCGCCGGATCTGGTGGAGGCCATCATCTGCGAGCAGCGCAAGCATGACCCCACGGATGTGCTGGGCTCCTGGACAGGCGTCCCCTGGGACGAGAATGACGAGCCCGTGCAGGATGCAGACGATCTCTGACCGGCGGATGGACGAAAGGGAAATGCGGCTGCTGCGGATATTGGGGCTGCCGGTCATCCTGGGGCAGAAGCGCATCGGGCATGTGGAGCGCGTCGCCCTGGACGAGCAGGGGAAGCAGGTGCGGGGCGTGGTCATCCGCCGGGGCATGGGCCCCAGGCGGTGGGTCGGCCGGGAGGGCGTGCAGGTGCTGGGCGATGTGTCGCTGGTGCTTCAGCAGACGCCGGGGCGACTGCCGCCGGATGTGCAGGATGCCCCGCACCGGGTAACGGATGAGAGCGGGCTGACCCTGGGGCGCGTGACTGACGCCTGGCTGCGGGCCGACACCCTGGATGTCGCGGCGCTGGAGGTGACCCTGGGCCCCTGCGAGGATCTGCTGCGGGGCCGCCTGCGGATACACGGCTGGGCCATCCAGCCCGCGCCCGACGGCACGTTGCAGGTCGTGATCTCACGACGGGAATGGGAGGTGTTGACATGAGCAGAATGATGCTGGGCGCCGCCATGGGCTTCATGGCCGGCGCAGCGCTGATGATGACCGCCACCGGGCGGGCGATGCACAACGGCATGAAGCAGGACATGCGCAAGGCCAAACGCATGATGCAGGAGATGGAAGCAGAGAAGAACTGATCCCCGCGGGTTCGCCCCCGCGCCCATGCAGACCGGAAGGGAGGCCGCCACCAATGGAACGCAAGGAGAAACCCTGGCGGCTGGCCCTGGCCCTGGCTGCAGGGGCGCTGGGGGCTTTTGCGCTGCGGCGGGTCATTTCTGCCCTGGCGGTTCACCTGGGGGCCGCTGCGCTGCTGATGGCGGCTGCCCTGCCGCTGTGCCGCCTGCTGGAAAGGCGAGTGAAGCCGTCTGCGGCGGCCTTCCTGTCCCTGCTGCTGCTCCTGCTGGCGGCCGGACTGACGCTTGTGCTCTTTATGCCGCCGATGCTGCGTCAGGTGCGTCAGCTAACGGCCTCCGTGCCGGTGCTGCTGGGGCGGGCGGAGGCGCTGTGGCAGACCTGCGCGGCCTGGCTGCAGGCAAGGGGCATTGACGTGGCGCCGGTGCAGGAGGAGCTGTTTGCCCTGCTCAGCAGCCGTGCAGGGACGATCATCGCTGCCCTGGCGGACACGCTCAGCCGCCTGGTCAGCACCCTGTCCCGGCTTCTGCTGACGCCGCTGCTGGCCTTCTATCTGCTGCGGGACAGGGGGCGCATCGCTGCCCGGCTGACGCTGCTGCTGCCCATTGTCTGGCGGGCACGGGGCGTCCGCGCCGCCCGGGAGGCTCGCCGGGAGACGGCCGCCTTCCTGCGGGGGCAGCTGCTGCTGAGCCTCAGCGTGGGGGCAATGACCGCCCTGGCGCTGCTGCTGGCGGGCACGCCGGGATGGCTGATGCTGGGCGCACTGATGGGCGTGATGGAGCTGATCCCCTATATTGGCCCGGTGCTGGCCGGTGTTCCGGCGGTGCTGCTGGCGCTGACCTCTCCCGGCGGCTGGCTGCGGGCGCTGTGGACGCTCATCTCCCTGGTTGCCGTGCAGCAGGTGGAAGGCGCAGTGCTGTCCCCCCGCCTGTTGGGCAGCGCGACGCAGCTGCACCCCATGGCGGTGCTGCTGCTGATTCCCGCGGGCGGGATTCTCCTGGGGCCGCTGGGGATGATAGCCATTCTCCCGGCGGTGACGGCCCTGCGGGGCGCCCTGCGCGGCTGGCGTACATGAGGCGGTTTTTCTGGCTCTTCACGTTTTCTTAGGGAGTGACTAACTAATGTAAGTGGGAAGCCGCTTTCGCCCGCCGAAAGCGGCGCAAAGGCGCTTTTTCCTATTCGGGAAGCAACCGGTGCATCCCCCCCGATCCCCCCCGTGCTCCTAACACGTCGGAAAGGCGGCTGCATATCGGGGCGGTGACGTTGCGGAGGGTTGCTTGAATGAATAAGAACGAGGGCGCAACCCTCCGCAAAGACGCCGCATCTTCCCCTTCATGGCTTCGATGCAGCCGCACCGGCGGGGAAGGTGTCTGCGCCATGCCATACAAGACGTTCCCCAAATTTCCGTGAAGATCCAAAAAGAAGGTGACAACCATGCCGCTGCTGACGACCCTGCTGCTGTTTTTACTGCTGCTTCCCCTTTGCTGCCGCATCCGTGCCTGCAGGCTCGGCGGGCGCTTCACCCGCGCCCGGCAGCTGTATCGCCTTGGCGCCTGGCTGCTGGGCGGCATGGTTCTGGCGGCCATGGCGGCGCAGGAGACGATCCTCCTCCTGGCCGGTCAGCTGACCTGGGCCACGGCGCTGCCCCTGCATCTGTGCAGTCTGATGGGGCTGTGTACCCTTCCGGCCCTGCTGACGCGCCGGGAAACGCTGCTGCATGCGCTGCTGCTGCTGGGCGCGCCGGGTGCTGCGCTGGCGCTGCTTTTTCCCGCCATCATGGACACGCCCTGGCCCCGGGTGACAAGGCTGTTCTTCATCATCATGCACGCGGGCATCTTTCTTGCTCCGCTGCTGCCGCTGTCGCTGGGCTGGCGGCCCCGCTGCCGGGGTGCATGTCAGGCAGGGGTGTTTCTGCTGACGGCGGGGGCTGTCGCCCTTCCCGTCAACCGACTGACCGGCGGCAACTACCTCTTTCTCTCCGGGCCGGTGGCAGGGACGCCGCTGATACTGCTGCATCAATGGGGCTGGGGGAGCTACCTGCTGCTGCTGGCAGCCCTGGCGGCGCTTCTGCTGACCACGGAGGCCGTCCTGATGCGGCTTTGCGTATGCACAAAGCGACGCCGGACGGGCGAAATGAACGAAAATCCCCGAAACACCGGGAGATAGCTGAAAATCCCCGTTGATTCTCCATCGGATTTATGGTAACATGATAGTGTCTGTGCATGTGCGGACGCTATGCTTTCCACCGATACGAGACAACGCAACGGAGGATGACATAATGGATACATTCAGCCTCTCCCAGCTCCCGGGCGTAATCCTGCAGCTTCTGGCAGGCCTGGGCCTTTTCCTGTTCGGCATGAACACCATGAGCGAGGGCCTGGAAAAGGTCGCCGGCAAGCAGCTGAAGAACCTGCTGGGCACGGTGACGTCCAATCGCTTCCTGCAGGTCTGCCTGGGCTTTGTTATCACGGTGCTGATGCAGTCCTCCTCGGCCACGACGGTCATGCTGGTGGGCTTCGTCAACGCGGGCGTCATGGCCCTGAGCCAGGCCGTCGGCTGCATCATGGGCGCCAACATCGGCACCACGCTGACGGTGCTGATGATGTCCATTGACCTGCCCTTTGAGTACATCTTCTGCTTCGTGGGCTGCGTGCTGCTGTTCCTGCCCGCCAAGTTTAAGAAGCTCAAGGGCATCAGCCCCGTGATCTTCGGCGTGGGCGCGCTCTTCATCGGCATGATGTTCATGTCCGACGCCATGAAGCCCATGCGCAGCTGGGATGTGTTCACCAACGCCCTCAAGGCCGTGAACAATCCGCTTGTGGCAGTGCTCATCGGCGCTGGCATCACCGCGCTCATCCAATCCTCCGCCGCCTCCATCGCCATCCTGCTGCCGCTGGCCCAGATGGGCTTCCTCAGCTTTGAGATGTGCATGTACATCCTCTTTGGACAGAACATCGGCACCTGCGTCACCGCCGTGCTGGCCTGTCTGGGCACCAGCTCCACCTCCAAGCGCGTGGCCTGCGTCCACCTGCTCTTTAACGTCCTCGGTACGGCCTTCTTCGTCATCATGACGCTGCTGCTCAAGAACCTCCACATCTTCGACTTCGCCGGCTTCATCGAGTCCATCGTGCCGGATGTGATGAATGCGGAAACCGGCGCGATGGAGCCGAATGTGAAGATGATGATCTCCGTCACCCACATCATTTTCAACACCGTCACCACCCTGCTGCTGCTGCCCTTCTGCAAGCAGCTGGAGAAGCTGGCCTGCGTCATTATCCGCAGTGGCGAGGGCGAGGGCGAGTCCATGAAGCTGCTCCATTTCGACCAGCGCATGCTGCGCACCCCTGCGGTGGCGGCGGAAATGCTCTTCAACGAGGTGCAGCGCATGGGCGGCATTGCCCGCAGCAACTTCGTCAGGTCCATGGAATGCTTCCATGAATGGGACGAGGAGAAGGCTGCCGAGGTTGCCCGGAACGAGGAGGTGCTGGACTTCCTCAACAAGGAGATCACCACCTACCTGGTGGAGGTCAAGGGCCTGGACCTGGACGAGCGAGACACCCGTCTGGTCGGCTCCCTCTTCCACGTCGTCAACGATATGGAACGCGTGGGCGACCATGCCCAGAACATCCTGGAAGCCGCCCAGCTCCGCCAGCAGGAGGACGTCAAGTTCTCCCCCAAGGCTATCACCGAGCTGGAGACCCTCTCCGGCATGGTGGCCGAACAGCTGGAAAAGGCTCTTGTCTTCTTCCGCGATCAGGTCTTTGGCGCAAGCAACCAGCAGATCGTGGAGGACACCGAGCAGCAGATCGACGACATGACCGAGGCCCTGCGCCAGCATCATGTGGATCGCCTGAAGCAGCATAAGTGCTCCGCCAAGAACGGCATGATCTACCTGGACATCCTGACCAACCTGGAGCGTATCGGCGACCACGCCGAGAACATCGCCACCTCCGTGGACAAGCCCCTGACCCACAATATCGCATAATCGTGCAGAAGCATTGCAGGCCCGGTTCCATGATTCGCGTCCCGGGCCTGCTTTCTTTCAGAAGATCATAAACGCGACGGAAGCAGAGAGTGTTCCCGCATTGATTCACCCGCATCCAACGACATGGATCAAGGAGGTACCGCCATGGAGCTCTGGGATCTGTACGACATTGACCTGCACAAAACCGGCGAAACCCATGAGCGCGGCAAGCCCGTTCCCGAGGGACGCTACCACATGGTCGTTCATCTGGTGATCTTTGGCAGCGACGGCCGGATGCTCATCCAGCAGCGCCAGCCCTTCAAGGAGGGCTGGTCCAACATGTGGGATGTGACCGTGGGCGGCAGCGCCGTTGCAGGGGACAACAGCCGCACCGCCGCCATGCGCGAGCTGGAGGAGGAGCTGGGTCTGGTTGCCGACCTGCAGGAGGAGCGGCCCCGGCTGACCATTCACTTCAATTGTGGCTTTGATGACATCTACACCCTCAACTGGGACGTGGAGCTTGCCTCCGTTACCCTGCAGGAGAGCGAGGTGCAGGCCGTGAAGTGGGCTACGGAGGAGGAAATCCACCGGATGATCGACGACGGAGCCTTCATCCCGTATCACCACAGCCTCATCAGCCTCCTGTTCCATCTGCGCAATCAGCGCGGCACCGTTACCCGGCCCGACAGGAAGGCGGAATAATTCCATAACACCATACAGAACCGCCCCTCTGCTGCAGCGCAGATGGGGCGGCCTTTGTTTGGTTATTCACGGTTTCTTTTGGACTGTATGTTTGTGTATGTCATCGTGTTTTCTCACAACTGACCGAACCGTGCAAGTGGGAAGCCGCTTTCGGCGGGCGAAAGCGGCTATCAACTTACATGGTTGGTCATTCCTAAGAAAACGTGAAGAACCGATTATGTTTACGGATCTTCTCTTACACCGGCATGTTGTCCAGCATCCAGCTGAGCATGCGCCGGTTGGTTTCAAACACCTCGCGGTACTTGGTGCTGTCCGCAAAGGCGGCCAGGGCCAGGAGCTCATTGCCCAGCATGAGGGTCGGGGCAGCCTGCCATTCTTTCTCCGTCAGCGGGGAAACGGCGTCATAACCAGTCAGAACGGCCTTGGCAAAGGCGGGCCAGGCATGCTCCCAGTCCATGCCATCCCGACCGAAGCTCTCCGACAGCACCGCCGTGATGGCATAGCAGGGGTCGAACAGGCGGCATGCCCGGACGGCCAGATCGAAGTCGATGAAGCCCATCCCCTCCGGAGAGGCAATGAGGTTGGAGGGGTTGGGATCGCGGTGAATGACGCAGCGGGGCAATGCCTGCAGGGCTGCCACCTGGTCGGGGAAATCCTTCGGGAAGCGATGCGGCAGGGAAGCTTGCGCCTTCGGGAAGGCCCAGCCCAGCAGATGACCTGCCAGATCCATGTCATCCACCAGGGGCTCCGAAGCCGTGCCCTCCATATCCGTCAGGGCCAGGTGCAGCCCGGCCAGGGCCCGGCCGATGGCGTCGCCATGCCTGTCCGGCGCGGCCAGCAGCTCCGGGGTGCGCAGAGGAGCGCCGGGGATGCGCCTGTGCAGCATCACCTGCATGCCGCACAGGGGCAGAGAAAGCCTGCCATCGGGCAGGGGAATGACCTGCGCCGCCGGGACGCCGCGCTGCAGCAGCGCATCCGCCAGGACAGCCTGCATGCGGCACAGGTCGGCGTCCTGACGGGCGCGCAGAACATACTCGTCTCCGGCATACATGGCACAGCCGCTTACCTCCCCCGAGTGGGGATAGGTCACGGGTGTCAGGGGAAGGTCAAGGTTCCAGTGGGTCAGGGCTTCGTGGAAGCGTTCTCGGTTCAGCATGCGGTATACCTCCTCATTCAGCTGCGGAGGGGACGGCTTCCGCACGCGATGACGGCGCAGGAAGTCCGCCGGCGTGCAGCCATACACCCGCTGAAAGGCCCGGTAGAACCCCGAATGGGTATCGAAGCCCCAGCGCAGGGCCGCATCCGTGACCCGCATGCCTGTGCTGACATGCCAGATGGCATGGATCAGACGGCGGCGTGTCCGCCAGCGGCACAGGGACATGCCCGTTTCCCGGCGGAACAGGTGCAGGAAGTGCCACAGCGAGTACCCGGACGCTGCCGCGATCTCCTCCGGGCTGATGTCTGTCTCCAGGGTCTCCTCGATCAGGTCGATGATGCGCTGCATGGCCGTCCCTCCTTTCGCGTGCATTATAGCATGTCCGGCAGCTGGTAAGCTTTCCCTTTTTGCGCTGCGCAGGGACAAAAAAGCGGCCCCCCGGTTGCCCGGAAAGCCGCGATGGAATCATTTGTTGTATTCAGCCAGCATGGGGTAGGCCTTCTTGAGGATGCTGGCCATGCGCAGCAGGCTCTCCAGGACGATGTCGCCCGCATCGTTGTCATCATGCAGGATGAGCGTCAACGCGCAGGTGACGGTGTTGTCCGTCTCGTCCACATAGAAGCGGGTATACTTGTAGCTGGAATTCAGGGTGTTGACGACCCGCAGGACGTGGGCAAAGTCCGCATCCTCAAAGGTGATGATGTTCCAGACATACACACAGGCGCGGTCGTTGTCCGGATGGAAGTAAATATTGATGGTGTAGGCGAAGTTCTCGTCCTCGTTCTCCATGGTGATGCACTCTTCGTTGTTGGAGCGGATGCCGTGGTAGTTGTAGGACAGGTTCTCCTCATCCAGCAGCGCCAGGAAATCCTTCGTGGTGTTGTACTGCGCATCCTCAGCCATGGCAGGGGCCAGCAGCCCGGCGCACAGCATCGCTGTCAGCAGGAATGCAAGCAGTTTCCGGACGGTCTTCATCGCACAGCCCTCCTTCTTACTTGTCATACACGCTCAGGGACGGATAGGCGCTCTCGATGATGCGCATCAGGTACAGCGTGGCCTCGGTGACCACCTGGCCCACGTTTTCGTCCCGATAGATGAGGTTCATGGAGCAGGTGACGGTGTTGTCCGTCTCGTCCACGTACCAGCAGGTGTAGTTGTAATCATAATTCAGGCCGCTGCAGAGATGCATCACGCGCAGGGTGTCCGCAGGATCAAAGGTGATGATGTTCCAGACAAAGATGGCCGTATGCTGCAGATCATCCTCGAAGTAATAATGAATGGTGTAGGAGATGTTCTTGTCCGGGTCGGCGGCTGCGATATGCTCGTCGCCGTCCTGGTCCAGGCCGCGGTAGACATAGTCGATCTCCGCCTCGTCCAGCATTTCCATGAAGGCCTGCGTGGTGGCAAATACGGCCGTTGCTCCATTTTCGCCGCTTTCTGCCGCGGCGGCTCCCATGCAGAGGCAAAGCACCATGGCCAGCGCGGCGGCAAGTATCTTCTTCATACAGCTGCTCCTTTCAGCGCAGATATGCGGCTCGGTCAGTCCTTGTTTTCCTCGGGCGCAGCATGCTCCTGCGTATCCCTGCGGAGGGTGAAGAACAGCGAAATGGACAGGGCCACCAGGAAGGCCACCATGCCCACCGTCCACAGCAGCTCCCGGTATACGGGCATCAGGCCGCTGCAGAAAATGCACAGGATGCAGATCCCCATACCGACCAGGCCGATGATGGCTGCGATGCGCTTTTTGTTCATTTCGCTCATCCTCTCTGCTGAAAATGTTTTGCTGCTGCTATTGTATCACAAACTGCCGCAAATGAGAAGGGGGATGCGGCATAATTTACACATGCAGGGATACAGCATGCGCTGCATCAGTAACCCCCGGTATCTGCAATGGACGCCGGGGGTGCTTTTCATTCCGTTTATTCACCGATTCCCCGAAAGAATTCATCATAGCTCGCTGCGAATATTCGGCGCAGCGCCGCCAGCTCCTCCACGCGGATATTATAGGTGCCGCCCTCCATCTGGGAGTATATGCTCCGGCTGACATCGTGACCGGCCAGCTGAAGCCTGGCAGCAACCTGCTCCTGGGTCATTCCTGCGGCGAGCCTGAGCGCGCGGATATTCGCGCCAAAGACCTGCGTATTGCGCAGTTTCTGCATCCGGCGCCCTCCTCTCCTACATTTGCAATATTTTCATTGCAACTATATTGATGATAGCGCGGATACATGCTATAATTGCAATGTATTCATTGCAATATGCAATCAGGAGGATAAGAAGATGAATCGAGCACAGAGCAGAAACAACATGAAGCGGATGCGCAGGGCTAAGCGAATCACCCAGGCACAGCTTGCTGAGCTTTCCGGGATGAGTCAGTGGAAGATTGCCGAAAATGAACAATGTAAACGTGATATCACCAAAGAGACACTGGAATTGTTTAGCCGTTTACTGGATTGGCCAATAGAGGAACTGCTCTGGCGGGCAGAATGAAAGCATGAAAAACCCCCGGCGTCCTTGCGGATACCGGGAGCAGCACATCACTATTGAGGGTTGTTGTTGCAGATGCCTTGCGGCGCAGCTTACTCGACCGTGAAGGGCAGCAGCGCGATGGCGCGCGCGCGCTTGATGGCCTCGGACAGCTGACGCTGATGCTTGGCGCAGTTGCCGCTCATACGACGGGGCAGGATCTTGCCGCGCTCGTTGATGAAGCGACGCAGACGGTTCACGTCCTTGTAATCAATGTACTCGATCTTGTCCACACAGAACATGCAGACCTTGCGACGGGGACGGCGGCCGCCACGGGGACGGGGCCGACGCTCAGTGCGTTCTTCAGACATGAGGATGACCTCCTTTACAAAAGCTTGTCAGCGTAATTTCAGAGATTTTTGTGCCGTTCCGATCAGAATCAGAAGGGCAGATCGTCCGTCTCCACCGCAGTGAAGCCGCTGTTCTGCGCCATGGGCGCGGGAGCGGTGGGCGCGGGGGCAGTGTAGCCGCCGGCCTGTGCATCATCGTTGCGGGAAGAGAGGAACTCGACGTCGTCAGCAGTGACCTCGAGGGACACACGGGTGGTACCATCGTTGGCCTGGTAGGTGCGGGCGGTCACAGGACCGGTCACACAGACCTTGCGACCCTTGGCAAGGAAACGCTGGCAGTTCTCGCCCAGCTGACGCCACGCGCTGACGCGGAAGAAATCCGCCTCGGGCTGGCCGCCTGCATTGGCGCGACTGGTGCGGCGATTCACGGCCACGGTAAAGTCGCACACGCTGATGCCGGAGGAGGTTGTCCTCGTCTCGGGATCGCGGGTCAGATTACCAATGATGATCAGCTTATTCATGTATGCTACCTCTTGATGGTCGTGCGATTACTCAGCGTCAGCAGCGGGAGCTTCCACGGCGGGAGCCTCCTCGACGGGAGCGGCCACGGGACGGGCAGCGCGAGGCTTCACGCTGCTCTTCTTGACCTCCAGCTTCACGATCAGGTAACGCAGAACGCTGTCGTAGATCTCCAGGTTGCGCTCAAGCTCGCGGGGCAGGTCGGCGGGGGCCTTCATGGTCACCAGCACGTACCAGCCTTCGGTCTTGTAGTTAATGGGGTAGGCAAGACGCTTCGCGCCCTTGCCCCAGGGCTCCTCATTAACGCTCTCCACCTCACCACCGTTAGCAGCGATCAGGGCAGAGACCTTCTCGATCAGTTCCTTACGAGCGGTCTCCTCCAGCGCAGTATCGATGATGTAGGTCAGTTCATACCTATTCATCATTTTCACCTCCTCTTGGACGTTTGGCGGTACACTTTGCGTGTAGCGCAAGGATGTGCCAATAAAGGATTATAGCAGACTTTCCTGCGGATTGCAATAGGAAAATGGACTGAAAAACGCAAATTGTCGCTGAAATTTGCACGGAATTTTCATTGATGCCCCCGCAGAGAGGAATCGCCCCCGCGCGGGCCATCTGTACCCTGTACACACAGCCTGCACGGAGGCGATCATTCAGTTAGTCCATGTTCTCCTTCAGGGCTTCGATCTGGAGCTTGAAGTCCTTCGAGTTCGTCCATACACGGGTGACGGCCATATCGGTATGGTAGTCCACCATGTTGCAGATGTACAGCAGCACCTTCGTGTCGCCGTTCAGCGCATCGGCAATGCTGATCGCTTCGCCGAAATCATAGCTGGGCAGCTGCGCCGGATCCACCGTGGTGATCTCGCCCAGGGAGGGCAGGAAGGTGCAGAACTCGCTGTGGACCTTCACATCCTCGGAAACATAGCTGCAGTCAATGGTGACCGTGCCATCCGCAACCGTCACGGTGACGGAGCCGATGATGTAGGCGTCGCTGCCGATCAGGTCAAAGGTCTGCACACCATCCACGCTCAGGTCAACGGGCGTGAAGCGGTACCACTTATCCGTCAGGCCGCTCTCATCCTTGAAGCGGGGGCCGATGCTGCAGGCGGTGTTGCCGATGTAGTAATCCGTGGTTCTCACGGGGATGACCGCCGTGTCCAGCAGCTCGTTGCACTTGGTGCAGTGCAGCTCCTTCAGGCCGGTTTCCTCGCGGGTGGCGGGCTTCACGGTGATCCACTTGCCGTCATCGTGGCCGGTGGCGGGAACCTCCTTGGTGTCCAGGACGTCGCCGCAGACGGAGCAGGTCAGGGACTCTTCGCCGGGCTCAGTGCAGGTGGGCTCGGTGGTGGTGGCCCATTCGCCCTCGGTGTGGTCAATGTCCGCGGAGGGAATGACCTCGCTGTCCAGGGTTTCGCCGCAGACGGTGCACTGCAGCTCCTTCGTGCCGTCAGCCTTGCAGGTGGCGGGCTTCACGACGACCCACTCGCCGTCGTCATGGCCGGTGGCGGGGATGGCCTCGGTATCCAGCACATCGCCGCAGACGGAGCAGGTCAGGGACTTCTCGCCGTCCTTGGAGCAGGTGGGCTCGGTGGTGGTGGCCCACTCGCCCTCGGTGTGGCCGGTGGCGGGGATGGCCTCGGTATCCAGGGTGTCGCCGCAGACGGAGCAGGTCAGGGACTTTTCACCGGGCTTAGTGCAGGTGGGCTGGGTAGTGGTGGCCCACTCGCCCTCGGTGTGGCCGGTGGCGGGGATGGCCTCGGTATCCAGGGTGTCGCCGCAGACGGAGCAGGTCAGGGACTTCTCGCCGGGCTCAGTGCAGGTGGGCTGGGTGGTGGTGGCCCACTCGCCCTCGGTGTGGCCGGTGGCGGGGATGGCCTCGGTATCCAGGGTATCGCCGCAGACGGAGCAGGTCAGGGCCTTCTCGCCGTCCTTGGTGCAGGTGGGTTCGGTGACGGTGGCCCAGTCGCCCTCGGTGTGGTCAATGCCTGCAGCGGGGATGGCTTCGCTGTCCAGCGTCTCGCCGCAGACGGTGCACTGCAGCTCCTTCAGGCCGTCCTTCTTGCAGGTAGCAGGCGTGACGGTAACCCACTCGCCGTCATCGTGACCGGCGGCGGGGATGGCTTCGGTCTTCGTGCCCTTGCAGACGGGGCAGGTGAAGGTCTTCACGCCTTCCTTGGTGCAGGTGGGCTCGGTGGTGACGGCGCCGTTGTCCCAGCTGTGGGTGGTCAGCTTCGGGATGGACTCGGTCTTGGTCTCGTCGCAGCCGGAGTTGGTGCAGGCGTAGGTGCGCACACCTTCCTTGGCGCAGGTGGGCTTGGTGGTCACGGTGCCTTCGTCCCAGACGTGGTTGGTGCAGGCGGTGGATTCTACGGTGACGGAGCCGGCGGAAGCACTCACAGTGGCGTAATCATCATCGCCATTCCACGCTTCGGCAACAGTGACAGAAATCTGATAAGTTCCGGCAGCTGCATTGTCTTTAATCTTCAGAGTCAGGGTTCCGTACTGTCCAGAAGGAAGCACGTCCGCATCAGCAACGGTGATCTCGCTCGTTCCCGTTGCATACCCTTTAGAAGCAGTCAGACTGACAGCTTCAAATACAGAAGTATCAAAGCTGATTCTCAGCTGAATATAGCATGCGTCTGTGTTGTTTACACTGATCGGTACAGTAACTGTATCGCCGGGAAGCTCCGCAAGTGCCACACAGGCAAAAGCAAGCGTGCACAGTGTCAGCATGAAAGCCAAGATTTTCTTCATGATGGTATTCCTCTCATTTCTGATTATTTCAGGACAACATCCCAATGGGCAAGATACTTCAGTAAACGAACCGAGTCACGGCCATCAACCAAACCGTCTCCGGTGACATCAGAGTTGGATTCATGGATCGTCACATCCCAGTGGGCAAGGTACTTCAGCAGGCGTACGGAGTCACGACCGTCCACAACGCCATCGTCCGTCACATCACCCGGTATGCGCGTGGGGGCTTCTTGCACAGAGATGGTGAAGGATAGAAGATTTACCAGGTCCTCATCGAAAGTGATGACCTGCGGCCTGACAGTAATTGTGGCGGGGAACGCTGTTTTGTCATCAAATGTGAGCGGAATGCTTAGAATATGTCCGTTCAGTACAGCACCATTACCTGAACTCATAATGATTGTCGCAGAATTCTTTGTCAGGGAGAAGTTGCTTGCTGCACCGCTTGTAGACACTCCTTCTACATTCATGGTCACGCCTGAAGGGAACTCCAGCTCCAGCGTAATCTGTGCGATGGATACCCCATCTGGATTGTTGATGCTGACCGGCACCGTCACCGTCTCGCCAGGAACAACGCTCAGGTTCTGTCCAGCGCTCATGGTGATGTTTGACAGCGGTGTGTCGCTCGTCGCCGGGATGACCTCTTCCGCCAGCGTTTCGCCGCACACTGTGCAGGACTGGCGCTTCAGACCGTCAGCGGTAGCCGTGGCTTCGGTGATCACGACCCAGTCACCTTCGGTGTGGCCCTTGGCGGGAGTGGTTTCTGTTTCCAGAACGAGACCACAGGCGGTGCAGTACACTTCGCCCTCGCCCTTTTCAGTACAAGTAGGCTCCTTGGTGCACCGCCAGTCGCAGGGGTGGTCGGTGGGTGAGATGAATTCTGTATTCAGCAGCTCGCCGCACCAGTCGCAAGTCTGAATGCGTTCGCCGTAATCGGTGCAGGTGGCATCATGGGTAGTCACCCACGGGCCAGCCTGATGCCCGATTGCGGACACGGTGATGGTGGCAAGCAGTTCTCCACAATCGGGGCAGATCAGGTGCTCCTCGCCGTCCTCGGTACAATTGTACAGTTTGATGACGACCCAATCAGCGTCGGTATGCTCGCATTCATCCTCCACCGGAACGGCATAGGAGGTGTTGGAGTACTGCACCCATCCATACTTGCCGTCCGCCGTGCGGCAGTAGCCGTACAGATTGCCGTTCTTGGTGATGGTGTGATTGAGATCCACATAGAAGTAGTCGCCCTCCTGCATGGTGCAGGACTTGTCCACGCTGGTGGAAGCCCACTTGCGCACGTTCAGGGAGCTGGTCACTACCTGGTACTTGGTCCAGTTGGTGATGTCGCTGCCATACACGACCGGCGTGGGAGAGGCCACGTAGCCTGTTCCGTTTCCCTTCATTCGGGCATGCACCCAGTCCTTGGTGTAGGTGTAGTCCCACTCAATGTTGCAGGTGCCGTTCCTGTTACAGTGCACGACGGTGAAGCTGTCGCCGTTGACGGCGGTTACAAGGAACATGTGGCCGCCCGTCCAGATCATATCGCCGGGCTTGACATAATCCAGCAGGTCGGCGTTGTCCGTGTCCGGATGGTAGTACATGCCGTAGGACTCGGTTTCCGTATCCATGTCCCAGACAAGCTCAAACATCATGCGGGCAAAGCCGGTGCACTGCACGCCCTTCCAACTGCCCCAGTAATGGTTGCAGGTGCTGTTGGACACATTTGCATGAAGCGAAGAACCCTTGACGCAGGGCTTGTTGGTGATCGTCGTGGCGTGGCCGTTGATGGTGAAGCTCTTCTGCGTGTAGGTGCTGCCCAGATCGCTGGCCGACCAGTGATTCCAGTACCAGCCGTTCGGGAAGACATTTCTCAGGTAGGAAAGCTTTGTGCTCAGGGAACCGCTGGGCACGGTGTAGGAGGTGGGCTTCTCCACAATGGTGAAGGTCTTCTGGACGGGAACGTACTTATCGCCGAAGGCGAACTGGTGCCCCTCGTAGGTGAAGCCAATCCACACGCGGATCGTATAGTTATACTCGCCCGGCGGCAGGGTGGAGATATCGTACAGTTCGTTGATGTTGTAGTCGGTGATATCGATCTTCGTTGTCACACCGCTGGGCCAGCTCGAAATGTGCTCATCAAACGCATGGCCGCCGCCCACCCCGCACCAGATGTCAAACAGGAAGATGGGGCAGACGCTCGAGCTGTCCAGGATGCCCGAGAAGGTGAAGGACGTGCCCTGGACGATCTCGCCCTCCGGCGCGCTGATCTTCGATGTCGTTACCGGCGCGGCGCCGTTGCTGATGCGGACAAAGGAAGCGCATTCCTTGTCGCTCGCCTTGTCGTAAAAGCAGAGATAGCCGCCGGTAAACAGCTCTGCCCAGAGATTGCCGTATTCATTCTTGACCAGGCGCTCGATGAACACGACATCGCCAGCAGCGACAGTCTTGCCCGTTGTGGGGCTGCTGGCGTAGGGTTCTGTGTGGACGTTGCCGCTTTCCAGCCAGGTGAATTGTGCCCTGAGGGTGCAGAACTCCGTGTAGCTTTCGGCCTGTGCTGTTGCAGTTGTACCAAGAAGCAGCATCAGGGCCAGCACGAGCAGCAGATGCCATCGTTTCATGAATGAAAACCTCCATTCTGTTCCGGTATGCAGTGCATACCTTGTCTGTCTCTATGTTACAACACACTTCCGTGTGTAACAAACCGGACGAACCCGCGGAAGAACCGTTCGTACCGCCGGGAAGAAATTTGTTCCGGAAATTGATGATTTTGCTTGCAATTCCGTGCTGATATGGTTACAATACATACCATAGCACACAAAAGGAGGCGATTTTCGCATGCATTTTGTCGTCGTTGATGACATCGCGATCCACCGGGAGCTGCTGACGCAAAGGCTGCAGGAGGTTTGCACGGAGCTGGCCATGGAGTATGACATTCCCCTGTCCACGCAGAGCGGTGAGGAAGTCCTTGCCTATGCGGCCCACGCGCCGGAGGGGACGGTTTACCTGCTGGACATTGAGCTGGCAGAGGAGAACAACGGAATTGCCCTGTGCCGCAGGCTGCATGAGGTGGATCCCGACGGCTACATCGTCTACGTCAGCGCCTATGAACGGTATGCGCTGGAATGCTGCCAGTCCCATGCGTTCGATTTCCTGCTCAAGCCGTGGACGGCGGTGCAGCTGCGGGAGTGCATCCGCGCCATCAGGAAGGCGATGGACATTGCCGGGGGCGGGCATGACTGGCTGACGGTCAACATCGGCTCCCGCACCCTGCGGCTGAAGCAGAGCGATATCGTCTACCTGAGCAAGGAACACAACAATGTCACCATCCATCTGCGCTCCGGCGACACCATCCAGCAGCGCACCTCCTTTGAGGCGCTGCTCCGGCAGCTGAAGGCGGAGGACTTCCTGCGCTGTCACAAATGCTATGTGGTGCGGCGCAATGCCGTCAGCGAGTACAGCTGGGCGGAGGATGAGCTGATCGTCTGCACGGGTGAGACGCTGCCCATTTCCCGCCGCCGCGCCGCCGCCATCCGGGCGGAAATGACCGAAAAGGGGGTGCGTGCATGACCTTCACCCTCTACAATGCAGCCCTGTGCGTTGTCTGCTGCCTCATCAGCGCCGTCACGCAGCTGCTCGCTGCCTGCGTGGTGACGGACAACAAGCCCTCCTGGCGGGGCTACGGCTGGTTTGCCCTGCTGCTGACGTCCCATGCCCTGCTCTCCACAGGAACCGCTCTCAAGGAAACCCTGCTCATCATGCCCGTGTCCATTGCCTTTGCCATTCTCCCGTTCATCATCCATTTCCGGCTCAGGGGCTGGCAGCTGATCTTCAAATTCCTGATCTACTATGCGCTGCTGATGGGCGGCGAAACCGTGGTTGCTATTATCTGGAATGCCTTTCGGGCGGATGAGTTCATGGAGGCCATGGCTTATTACACCCATCCCATCTGCATTCCGGGACAGTTTGCCCTGGCCGCAGGTGTTCTGTCCATCACCTGGCTGTACGCATTTTTGCGTCGTGCCCGGCAGAACCGCGAAAGCCTCATGATGGCTGGCCGCGTCATGCGTATTGTGCTCCTGCTGTTTGTCGTCATTGGTCTGGGTTGTGCCTATCCGGCGCTGTACCAATATCAGCTTTTCTTCGACAACTATGCCGAGCTGACCATGCTGTATTTTATCCTCCCTGCCCTCCTTACGCTGGGCGCCACCTACCTGATGCAGGACATCAGGTACATCATTCTGTATCATCAGAACCGAGAGCTCCGGCAGCAGCAGGACATACAGAACGCGCTGCTGCACCGCTCCCGCATGTTCCACCACAACCTGGCCAACATCCTCTGCGGCCTGCAGGGCACCATCCACCGCCGCGATTTTGACGCCATTGACGAGTACTGCCAGGACATCGTCAAGCGCTGCCAGATGATCAACAACGAGAACGTGCAGGCGCTGCGGCAGATCCCCCGGCCGGCAGTCACGCTGCTCGTTCAGCAGAAGATCCTGGATGCCAACGAGGCGGGCGTGCCCTTCTACGTCCACATTGACGACAATCTGTCCTGGCGGGCCTGGCGCGATGCGGATATGTGCCAGCTGCTGGGCGTGCTGCTGGACAACGCCCGCGAGGCGGCCATGGCCTCCGAAGCGCCCTACATCTCCCTGGAGATGCACAACCTGCGCAGCGGGATGGAGCTGGTGGTGCGCAACACCTGGGGCGAGGCGCAGGAGAAGCCGCAGCCCACGGTGGATACGGCGCCCTCGCGCGGGTTGGGGCTGCCCAGTGTGCAGGCGCTGCTCAGGCGCTACCCCCGCACGACCTTCTCCCTTTACCACAGGGATCGTTATGTGGAGGCGCACATGATCTTCGGGTGACCGACGCCCTTCAGGCAGGCTCTGAGGTTTCAGGGCCTGCTTTTGGTTTGCATGCAATGGCAGACAGAACCGCTGACTGCAACGTGACCCGTCCCTTTGTCACATCTGTATAGTACTTATCAGTACTGCGTGAAGATAGTTTAGCACACTTTGTGGCATAATGCAAGATAGTACCAATCGGTACAATTAAATTTCTTGCAGGGGGGATTCTCGCATGCATTTCCAACGCATCCGCGACATGCGGGAAGACGCCGATCTGACCCAGGCCCAGGTGGCACAGATGCTTGGCATCGCCCAGACGGTCTACAGCCGCTATGAGCGCGGCTTCCAGACCATCCCGCTGGGGCTGCTCATCCAGCTTGCCGACTACTACGATGTATCCCTTGATTACCTCGTTGGGCGAACCGCCCGGATGAAGATGAACCGATAAAAAACACCCGCAGCGACGGATGTGCCTGCAGGTGATCACAGCATTGCAAAGGCCGTGCTTCCTTTCCCGGAAACACGGCCTTTACGCATATAATAATGAAGGATTACAGTACGCCGATGCCCTCCAGCAGGAACTTGACGCCCAAGCTGACCAGCACGATGCCGCCGACCAGCTCCGCCCGGCTCTTGTAGCGGGCGCCGAAGACATTGCCCACCTTCAGCCCCATGGGGGACAGCAGACCGGTGGTCACCGCGATCAGCGGCGCGGCCAGCAGGATGTTCGCGTTCTGCAGCCGCAGGGTCACGCCCACGGCCAGGGCGTCAATGCTGGTGGCGATGGCCAGCATCAGCATCGTCCTGGCGGCGAAGGAGTCATCGACCTCCTCCTCGTCCCCGGACAGGGCCTCGCGGATCATGTTGCCGCCGATGAAGGCCAGGAGAGCAAAGGCGATGTAGGCGCTGACGGCCTCGATATAGCCCGCAAACAGGGCGGTCAGCGCAAAGCCGATCACCGGCATCATCCCCTGAAAACCGCCGAACCACAGGCCCACGCTCAGGGCGTGACGGGGCTGGATTTTCTGCACGCTCAATCCCTTGCAGATGGATACCGCGAAGGCGTCCATGCTCATGCTCACGGCGATCAGCAGCAGTTCAATGATTCCCATCCGTATTCCTCCTCCACAGGCGCCTGCACGAAAAAACGAGACCCTTCCCGCCCTTCTGTGCAGCACAGAAACAAACGGGTAAGTCTCGTCACCACCGGCAAAAGCAGCTTTTGCCGTATCTGTGCTGGGCCAGGGGTGCACCCCATCGTGTTGACCCAGCCGCGCCCGCGGCCGGACGCTGACTACTCCCTTACTCGCAGACAGCATATCAGATCCTCCCCGGGTTAGTCAACACAAACCGGCATAGGGAACCCCGTCGGCTGACCGGAAAACAGCAGCAAGGGGCGCTTTCTCAGAAAAATCCAAAAAACTTTTCAAAAAGCTGAAATTTTCTCAATTTCCCTATTGACAACCCCCTTTCATCTGTGCTATACTGTTTCTCGTTGACGGGGCATTAGCGCAGCTGGTAGCGCACAACACTGGCAGTGTTGGGGTCAGCGGTTCGAATCCGCTATGCTCCACCATACATGATAAATCCGAACCTGATTCCGGTTGGAAACGGGTTCGGATTTCTTCATTTCTTCGAAATGAACTGAGAAAGCGAGCCTCTTGCATTGCTGCGGGAGGCTTTTTGCTGCTGCAACATAGTCGCGGTTTGTTTTTGTAAAAATGTTGGATATACCTCCATCGTGGTCATCTGTCAGAGTTTTTCTCGCCGTCTCCTTTTGCCTCTCTTTATTGTTAAGGAATGACATAGACTAGAAACTGAGTCAACCGAGTGTGTGGAATTATTACCGACACTCCTACATTTTTGTGGATGCATCTTCTAATTAATTCGCGAAAAAAACACAGCCTTTTATGAAAGGAGGTGTTGCGATGAATACACGATTCGAACTTACGCTCAAGAACTGCGAACTACAGATTGATAGTAGCAAGCCAGATGCTTCTCCAGCCGCTGAAGATTGATATCGCAAAAACACTTCATGGGAATCGAGACACGTGAAATACCTTCTATGTGGAGATAGGAAATGTCTTCCGTACAGTAACGGGGCGATATCATAGCCTTCTGGAGGATCGTATGAAGGTATTCAGGCTCCTTCATAAAGGTAAACAGCGTATCAGCCTGAATCTCAGAAGGGATATGAGCAGGGAGCACCTCGTTTATCGGCTCCGCTGCACCAAGATCGATACTGTGTCCAACATGCTCCACAGGAATACCCCCGATCGCGAGTATAGTAAGTAATATTATTTCAAACAGTCATCGCTTGAGCAACAAAAACACCGACGAATAAAATATTTAATATGATATTACAGAAACAGGGGCTGCTACGTCATGCAACAGCCCCAATAAGCATTTACTGCCAGTCAACAGCTCCGACCCAGTAGCAGGGACTCGCACTCATAGGCGTAGCCCTTGACGGATCGAGAAACCATCCCAGCCTTTCGACCATACCTTCTGCAATTGGATGCATTTCACCGCCGCATTGCCTTACCAGACAACTCCCCGTACAGCGGCGTAGCAAGTCCAAATCCGCCGGATACACTGAGGATCTGCCCGGTGGTGTAGGCAGATTCATCGCTGGCGAAGTAGACGACTGCATTTGCAATCTCCTCCGGCAGACCGATACGGTCCAGCGGGATGTGCCGGAGAAACAGCGCACGGAAGTCATCGCTCAGGTGCTGGGTGACCGCCTCGGTGGCAGTCATGCCGGGGAGCACGGCGTTGCAGCGGATATGATTTTTTGCCTCATGTACCGCAATCAGCTTGGTGAGGTAGTTGATGGCGGCTTTACTGGTGCCGTAGGCAATCTGCGAGATATCAGGCACCGCGCCGCCCACAGAGCTGATGTTGATGATGCTGCCTCCGCCCTGCGCAGCCATATGCTTTGCAGCAGCCTGACTAGCCATGAACACGCTGCGCAGGTTGAGCTGCACGGTGTTCATGAATACCTCTGGGTCGGTGTGGGCGAAATCCAGATCCTTTCCAGGATTGGAGGTGCCAAAGTTGTTTACCAGCACGTCGATACGTCCGGCCTGCTGCACCGTTTCTTCCGCCATGGAAACAAAGGTTTCCGGTTTGGTGGCATCGTTGTAGACGCAGTATACCCGGCCGCCTTCGGCATTGAGCTTGTCTGCTTCCTCCTGGGCCCGTGCAAGGTCGCGGGCTGCCATATAGACGATACCGCCCTCCCTGGCGCAGGCCTTCACGATGGCCAGACCGATGCCCCTTGTGGAGGCAGTAACCAGAATCACCTTATTTTTCAGCCGCATGATGATTTCTCCTTTCATGATGGATGCGGGGCAGCATCAGCACCACCAGAATACCTGCTGCTACGCAGATGATTTCAATGATACCCAGCGTGCGGATTGCACGAACGGCAGCGTCCGCCGCTGTGACGCCTTTCGCTGTATAGCCCGTGATGCTGTTGGTGAAAAAGGGCACCAGCACTGCTACACCAAAGGGGGCGGTCAGGTCACGGAACAGCCCATAAGTGCCGGTGGCTGCCCCCGCTTTGTCGCCCGGAAGGCCGCTCAGGGCCACTTTCATGAAGATCGTGCCGTTGCCGCCAAGGCCGAAGCCCAGCAGCCCCAGGGCTGTCATCAGCAGCAGGACGGAGGCGTCAGCCGTAAAAAGCAGCAGCAGTGCACAGCTGATACCCGTTAATAGCAGCGAACCGGTCAGGACTGTGCGGGGTTCAAATCTGTCTGCCAGCGGCCCCAGCAGCACCGCTCCCAGAGACATGCCCAGGTACATCACTGAAATGGCGTAGGCAGAGATCACGTCGTTGCCCGGTTGTGTGTAGTTCACAAACACGATGGTGTTGGTCATGTTGGCCTGCATCAGCCCCTGTGTCAGCGTCAGTGCCAGGACACTCAGGACAAAGGCCCGGCGCGCCATGAAGCTGCCGGGCAGAATGGGCTGCACGGCACGGCGTTCCACCAGCATGAGGGCGATGAGGGCGACGATCGCAGCGCTCAGCACGCTAAGGAACGCTGAAGAACCCCAGCCGAAGTTCTGCCCGAAGGAAGGGATACACAGCACTAAGCTGAAGAAGATCAGTACCAGCACCGCGCCCAGGCCATCGAAATGCTGAAACGGCCTGCGGGGCGGTGCGTTTTCATCCTTGAGCAGCGCACAGGGGATGAACACTGCCACACAGATAGCCACGCACACCCAGACCATCGCCCGCCAGCCCCAGGTGCTGATGATCAACCCGCTCAGCGCAGGGCCGAAGATGACCGATACGCTGGAGATAAGCATGTACAGTGAAAATCCCTTGGCGACCCGATGGGGCGGAAAATCCGTCACGATGTAGGACAGCACCACCGGCGCCACGGCTGCACTGCCCACGCCCACGATGAACCGGGCGATCAGCATCACCGGCAGCGACGGCGCAAGGGCCGCCAGCGCATTGCCCAGCGTATAAACGATGATGCCCGTCAGCAGCGTGACGCGGCGGCCCAGCACATCGCCCAGCTTACCAAGAATCGGCGCAAAGGCGGCGGTGGACATAGCCTGGGCCAGTGCCGTCCAGGTGGTATTGTTGTAGGCGATCCCCATATCCTGCACAAAGGCAGGTCCCAGCACGGCGGAGAATCCGCCAACAAGGCTGATCATAAAGGCTGCCAGCGCATAGGGGATAAAGCCTTTCAAGTACGAGTTGCTTTGCTTCATCATGAACACTCCTTGCAGCGTTTCATCGCTATGATGCCCGGATTTCAGTGTATTATTTACATCCCGGCGGACATACTGAATGCGAGGGAGGGATTCGCATGAAACAGAAATTCTATACCTGTGAGCATTGCGGCAATATCATGGCCATGATCCACGATGCCGGTGTACCGGTGCAGTGCTGCGGCGAGAAGATGCACCGCCTTGAACCTGGCACAACCGAAGCCTCCGGCGAAAAGCATAAACCCGTATACACCCGGGAGGGCGATACGGTACATGTGACGGTGGGTTCCGTGGAGCACCCTATGACGGAGGAGCATTACATTGAGTGGGTATGCCTGGAGGGCGAGCATGTCATTCAGTATGCGCACCTGAAGCCCACGGATAAGCCCAAGGCCAAATTCGCCCTGTGCAAAGGCGATGAGGTGCGGGAGGTTTACGCGTTCTGCAACCAGCACGATCTGTGGAAACATTAAGGAGGTCGGGCAACGCCCGACTAACGAGGTTAATGCTTGCATTAACCGAAGTGTAGCCAGCGCCGGGCTTTACGCCCGGTGATGGCCGAAGAGGAGGTAACAGTATGTCTCTGATCAATAAGGAAGTATCCGATTTCAAGGTCTATGCCTATCACGCCAACGACTTCAAGTTTGTTTCCAAGGAGGATATTCTGGGCAAGTGGAGTGTATTCTTCTTCTATCCGGCGGACTTCACTTTCGTCTGCCCGACGGAGCTGGAGGATCTGGCGAACAAGTACGAGCAGTTCCGCAATGTGGGCTGCGAGGTCTACGCGGTGTCCACCGATACCCATTTCGTCCACAAGGCATGGCACGATGC
>JAFXDB010000069.1 GCA_017516305.1 Clostridia bacterium
ATGCCGAAGGGCAGCTTGTGCTCCTTGAGCAGGCGCATGGCGTTTGCCACCTTCTGATAAATACCTTCGCCGCGGCGGCCGTCATTGGCCTCCTCGAAGCCTTCCAGCGAAATGGCAGGCACGAAGTTCTTCACCCGCAGCATTTCCTGACAGAATGCCTCGTCGATCAGCGTGCCGTTGGTGAAGGACAGGAACTCGCAGTCCGGGTGCATCTCGCACAGCCTGATCACATCAGCCTTGCGGACAAGGGGTTCGCCGCCGGTATAAATATAGAAGTAGGTGCCCATCGCCTTGCCCTGACGGATGATGGAGTCGATGGTCTCCAGACTCAGGTTGAGGCGGTTGCCGTATTCCGCCGCCCAGCAGCCGGTGCAGTGCATGTTGCAGGCAGAAGTGGGGTCGAGCAGGATCGCCCACGGCACATTGCAGCCCTCGCGCTCTTTGGTTTCCTTCTGGATGGCGCTGCCCTTCAGGCTGGCGTTGAACAGGAAGTTCTGGAAGAACGCCCTGCGCACGCCGGGATCCAGCTCATACAGCTTCAGAATCAGCTGATACCAGTTGCTCTTTTCGTCGATGGCCTTGTTGATATACTCGCGCTGCTTGCCGTACCAGCCGTCGGGCAGCGCCTTGTCCGCCAGCGCCATCAGCTTGGGGATGTTCTCCTCCGGGTTGCCCTCGATGTATTTCAGAGCCTGATTGATGGCAAAATTCTGCATGGTGTCCTTGATGTTCATGATGGGTTTGCTCCTTTCTGTCCGCTCGGGATTGTCCCCAGCATAAAATCATCCGCGAAATTTGTCATTAGACAATTCTGCGCCGGTGTTTGTTTTTTGGACAAGCGGCGCATATTGTCGGCAATTTTGACAAATGCGGGAATTTGTCTATTGCACATACTGGCGGAATGACTATGCTTATAGGTGGTTCTCTGTATGATGAAGGAGGCAGACCCATGGAACGCATCGGTATTGTGGATGTTGGCGGCGGATTCCGCGGCATTTATGCGGCGGGTGTGCTGGACTATTGCATGGAACAGGGCGTTCATTTTGACGTGGGCATCGGCGTATCGGCAGGCAGTGCGAACCTGGTCACCTACGCCGCCGGGCAGAGGGGCCGCAATTATGTCTTCTACACCGAATACGGCATGCGCAAGGAGTACGCCGGGATGGGCAATTTCCTGCGCAAAGGCTCCTTCATCGACCTGGATTACGTCTACGGCACGCTGACCAACGCAGGTGGCGAATACCCGCTGGACTTTGCCGCTGTCCGGAATAACCCCATGGAGCTACTGGTGGTCGCCACCGAGGCGGAGACCGGCCGCTGCAAGTATTTCACCAAGGACGACATCCGCCTGGATGATTGCAGCGTGTGCAAGGCGTCCTCCGCGATCCCCACTGTGTGTAAGCCCTATGTGATCGACGGCGTGCCCTATTTTGACGGTGCGCTGGCGGACCCGGTGCCCGTGCAGAAGGCCTTCGACATGGGCTGCGACCGGGTGGTGGTGCTGCTCACCAAGCCGAAGGATCTCGTCCGTCTGCCGGGCAACGACCCCAGGCTGGCCCGGGGCATCCAGAAGAAATACCCCCTGGCGGCGGAGAAGATGCGTCACCGCGCCGACCTCTACAACGAAAGCGTGGCGCTGGCGAAGCAGCATGCTGCGCAGGGAAAGGCGCTCATCGTTGCACCGGATGACACCTGCGGCGTCAGCACCCTGACCCGCGACCCGGAGAAGCTCAAACAGCTCTACCACAAGGGCTACGCGGACGGGCGGCTTATCACGGAATTCCTTGCAACGCATCCATAACATCCCGGAGGAGAACGTATGGCAACCAACCCTTCCCGCATTATCGTGGAGACCATGGTCCGGCAGGTGCTGCGGCACTTCCAGGAGGACCCGGAGCGCAGCTGCCGCAAGCTGGTGGACATGGGCTGCGCCGTCAGTACCAGCCGGTTCCAGAAAGGCTTCTTTCATGCCTTGCAGCAGATGCAGCGCAACGAGCAGAGCGCCTATTATGCCCTGGCCCGCAGCGTTGTGCAGGACGTGGAGCATGAGCGGCTCATCCGCCTGGGCATGAACGTCGGTTACAACAGCTGCACCGCCGGTGCCAAGAAAATCCGCAGCATCGAGGCGGCGGAGGGCTTCAACATCCCCTGGGCGATGTATCTCGACCTGGACACCAACATCTTTGCGGAGCACGCCGGGCAGGTTGATTCGCTGCTGTCCCAGGGGGAGGAGCTGGGTGTGTACACCTGGTTCGTCCGGCTGAACGCCTGGAGCCACGAGATCGAGGCGTTGCTGGCCGCCCATCCGGACTGCGCCTTCGTGCTCTTCATGGAGCCCGGCGCGGTGGACGAAGCTGTGCTGGATGAAGCGGCCCCGATGGAGCATGTGATGTTCAGCATCGGCGCGGAGGAGGGCGCGGACAAGCTGTGCGCCGCCCTGCGCGAGCGCCGCATGCCCTATGCATTGCACAAGACCTATCAGGATGACGACGTGCCGGACATCCTGAACGACAACTTCTTCTACGACACCCAGGAGCTGCATGGCCTGTTCGCGGTGCTGGTTCCTCATCCGTCCTGCAGTACGGATGCACAGACTGCGGTTTGCGAGCATACCCGGCGCAGGCGCAGTGAGCAGATCTTCGCCACCATCCCCTGGGACATGGTGCAGGACGTGCTGACCATCGACACCATCATTTCGGACGATTCCTGCTCGGCGGGCTTCCGGGCGGACGGCTCCTTCTTCCGCCTCACGAACGGAAGCGCCCCCGGCCGCTGGAACGGCTTCACCACGCCGCTGAAGGACATCCTCCGCAGCGAATTAAAAAAAGCGTAATACAAAAGCACCGATTTTCGTCGGTGCTTTTGCGTGTCACAAGTCATATTTTTTCGTGATGTACTTTGCCATGGACAGGATGCAGGAGAAGAAATGGGGGATGAAGGTCTCCGGGGGTTCGGGATTTGCATCCATGATCCAGCGGAAGATGGCGCCCAGCAGCGTATCGAGGAAGAAGTCGAGGTAGAAGGCCGGATCGTCATCCGGCAGGGCGCCCGCCAGCTTGTCCTTCATCAGCGGCAGGGCGATCTCACGCACATGGTCGGCCAGGGAGTTCTGCCCCTGCACGGAGAAGGCACTGCGGTAAAAATCCCGGTTGGCGTAGAGGATGTTGCACAGCACCACGATGCCTTCCGGACGATCGCCCCCGTTTTCCTTTTGGAGCAATTCGAGGAAATCCATGTCGAAGATCCAGTTCAGCAGCTCGTACTTATCGCGGAAATGATAGTAGAAGCTCTGCCGGTTCATGCTGCAGCGGTCGCAGATGTGGGAAATGCTGATCTTGCTGAAGGACATTTCCTGCATCAGCGCCTTGAGCGACGAGGCCAGCGCCTGTTTGGTGATGCTTGCATCTGCCATGGTGACGCCTCCTTACAGCACGCCTGTGTGTTCCAGCACGACACACAGGCCGATGACGATGAGAATCACGCCGCCCGCCACCTCCGCCCTGGACTTGTACCGCAGCCCGAACTGGTGGCCGATCTTCACGCCCGCGACGGAGAACAGGAAGGTGGTCACGCCGATGAGCAAAATGGCAGGGAGAATGGCGACGTCCAGGAAGGCGAAGGTCACGCCCACCGCCAGCGCGTCGATGCTGTCGGCGATTGCCAGCGGGAACATGGCTTTGGCGGAGAAGGAATCATCCAGCTTGTCCGCCTCCTCGCGGGATTCGCGGATCATGTTGAGGCCGATGAGCGCCAGCAGGATGAAGGTGAGCCAATGATCCACGCCGGAGATGGCGTCGGCAAAGGTGCTGCCCAGCAGATACCCCAGCAGCGGCATCAGCGCCTGCGCGCCGCCGAACCACAGTCCGGCTGTGACCATGTGCTTCCTCTCCAGCCGCTGCACGGACAATCCCTTGCAGACGGCAATGGCAAAGGCGTCCATGGAAACGCCGATGGCCACGACGAACAATTCCCAGATGCTCATGTACATTCCTCCGGATGTTGTTGAAGCGGCGGGCTGGTAAATAAAAACAGACGAGCCCCACCTGCCATGCAGATAAGTCTCGTCATTTCAGATGCTGCCAGAGCAACGCTCAGGATGTTGACAGCACCGCACATCGTGCAGACTACTCCCTTAACTTCAACTATTATAGCAGAAAACGACTCGGCGGGCAAGTCAATCTTTCTTGACAAAACAGCGCGGGTGTCAAAAAATGCGACAGTTTGGCCCCGATGTACAAAAATGCGATACTCCGGCAAAACTGTCTAATGACTTTTGTGCAGCCACGTCCTATAATACCCCGCATACCAGACAAGAAGGAGGAAGAACCTTGTTCCACCACCATGAAGCTGCGGATGCGGTCGTCCGTCAGCTGGATTCCAATCTGCAGCAGGGGCTTACTGCCCAGCAGGCGCAGCAGCGCCTCGCCCAGCACGGCGAAAACAAGCTGCAGGAAAAGAAAAAGAAAACCAATCTGCAGCGCTTTGCCGATCAGTTCAAGGATGTGATGATCCTCATCCTGATTGCCGCGGCGGTCATTTCCTTCGCCATCGCCTGCGTGGAGGGCGAGCCGAAGGAGTTCTTCGAGCCGGTGCTGATCCTGCTGATCGTCATCCTGAACGCCGTGATGGGCGTGATGCAGGAGAGCAAGGCCGAAAAGGCGCTGGACGCGCTGAAAAACATGTCCGCACCCCACGCCCGCGTCATCCGTGACGGCGAGGAGCAGGTCATCGACGCTTCCCAGCTGGTGCCCGGCGATATCATCCGCCTGGAAGCGGGCGACTTTGTGCCTGCTGACGCCCGCCTGATCCGCAGCGTGAGCCTCAAGAGCGAGGAATCCGCCCTGACCGGCGAATCCGTGCCCTCCGAAAAGGACGCGGACGTGATCGTGGATGAAAAGGCCCCCATCGGCGACCGCACCAACATGGTGTTCTCCGGCTGCTCCATCACCTACGGCACGGCCACGGCCATCGTGACCGCCACCGGCATGAACACCGAAATGGGCAAGATCGCCAACCTGCTGGACAACGAGGAAGACGGCCAGACCCCCTTGCAGCAGAAGCTGGCTCAGCTGGGCAAGTATCTGGGCGTGCTGGCGCTGGCGGCCTGCGCGATCATCTTCGTGGTGGGCCTGGCCAACGGCATCCCGGTGCTGGAGATCTTCATGACCGCCGTTTCGCTGGCTGTGTCCGCCATTCCTGAGGGCCTGCCCGCCATCGTGACCATCGTGCTGTCCATCGGCGTGCAGCGCATGGTGAAGAAGAACGCCATCATCCGCCGCCTGCCCGCCGTGGAAACGCTGGGCAGCGCGTCCATCATCTGCTCCGATAAGACCGGCACCCTCACCCAGAACCGCATGACGCTGGTGAAGGCCTACCTCGACAAGGGCAAGAAGGTCGAAGGAATCAGCACCGCCAATTCTGCTGAAATCCGCGAGCTGCTGCGCTACGGCACGCTGTGCTGCGACGGTTCCGTATCCTTCCACGGCAAGGAAGAAAAGCACATCGGCGACCCCACCGAGACCGCCATCGTGCTGGCCGCTCACAAGAACGGCATGCCCAAGGAGGAGCTGAACAAGCAGTATCCGCGCCTTGCGGAGATCCCCTTTGACTCCGACCGCAAGCTGATGACCACCGTGTGCAAGATGGACGGCAAGCTGGTCGCCATCGTGAAGGGCGCGTTCGACGTGATGGCTTCCCGCTGCGTTGCCGGCGACATCGCCGCGGCCCGCAAGGTCAACGACGAAATGAGCAGCAACGCCCTGCGCGTGATCGCGGTCGCTTACCGCGTGCTGGACGAAATGCCCGCCGAGATCAAGCCGGAAACCCTCGAAAACAACCTGACCTTCATGGGTCTGGTGGGCATGATCGACCCACCGCGTCCCGAAGCCAAGGAGGCCGTGAAGGTCTGCCGTCAGGCGGGCATCAAGCCGGTCATGATCACCGGCGACCATGTGGTGACCGCCTCCGCCATCGCTCGGGAGCTGGGCATCCTGGAAAAGGGCGACCGTGCCATCACCGGCGCGGAGCTGGATGCCATGACCGATTCCGAGCTGGATAAGCAGGTGGAAAAGATCTCCGTCTACGCCCGCGTGTCGCCGGAGAACAAGATCCGCATCGTGAAGGCCTGGCAGCGCAAGGGACAGGTCGTCTCCATGACCGGCGACGGCGTGAACGACGCCCCCGCCCTGAAGGCTGCCGATATCGGCTGTGCCATGGGCATCACCGGCACCGACGTGGCCAAGGGCGCGGCGGACATGACGCTGACCGACGACAACTTCGCCACCATCGTCGATGCTGTCCGCGAGGGCCGCGGCATTTACGCCAACATCCGCAAGGTGGTAGGCTTCCTGCTGGGCACCAACATCGGCGAAGTCATCACGGTGTTCGTAGCCATGCTACTGTGGCACAAGTCGCCGCTGCTGTCCATGCAGCTGCTGTGGATCAACCTTGTCACCGACAGCCTGCCCGCCATTGCGCTGGGTATGGAGGCCGTCGAGAGCGACATCATGACGCAGAAGCCCAAGCCCAAGGACGAAGGCATCTTTGCCCACGGTCTGGGTCTGCGCACGGTGCTGCAGGGCGTGATGTTCGGTACGCTGTCTCTCGTTGCCTTCTGGCTGGGCGAGAAGCTCACCGGTCAGCTGGCCGGCGGCCAGACCATGGCGTTTATCGTGCTGGCGCTCTCCCAGGTGGTGCAGGCGTTCAACATGCGCTCCGAGCACAGCCTGTTCAGGATCGGCCCGTTCAGCAACAAGAAGCTGAACATGGCCGCGCTGACCTCCGTGCTGCTGGTGGCGCTGGTGGTGTTCACGCCCCTCAGCGGCGCGTTCGGGCTCATCGCCCTGCCCGGCAAGTGCTATCTGATCGCCCTGGGCCTGATCTTCGTGCCCCTGCTGGTCATGGAGTTCTCCAAGGCGTTCGGCCTGACAAAGCATCACAAATAATTCCTTCGCGGCTGTTCTGTTTGGGGCAGCCGCCGTTGGATTTTCTTTCACAGATTTCAAAAGGAGGCCATTGCCATGGCGGATTATGTGATCTACACCGACACAGCCTGCGATATTGATCCCCAAATGCTCGATGCACAGGGTGTGAAGTACGTCAGCATGTACTTCTCTTTCATCGGCGAGGACAAGCTGTACGCCAACAATGACATGGACATCACGGAATTCTACCGGCGGATGCGCGCTGGCGGCATGGCCAAAAGCGCGGCAGCCAATCCGCAAGACTACAAAGCGGCCTTCGAGGAAGCGCTGGCACAGGGCAAGGATGTGCTGTACATCGGCCTGTCCGGGGCACTAAGCAGCTCCTTTGGCTCCGCCGTTGCCGCTGCAAAGGAGCTGCAGGCGCAGTATCCGGCGCGGACGATCATCACGGTGGACACCCTGTCCGCCTCCGCGGGCGAGGGCATGCTGGTGAATCTCGCGGTGGAAAAGAAAAACGCCGGCGCATCCATTGAGGAAACGGCGGCGTATATCGAGGGCATCAGGAAGCATGTGACCCACTGGTTTGTGGTGGATGACCTGGACTACCTCAAGCGCGGCGGCCGCGTCAGCCCGACGGTAGCCTTCGCCGGGAAACTGATGAACATCAAGCCCATCCTCCACGTGACGGAGGATGGTGTGCCCATCAACATCGCCAAGGTGCGCGGCAGCAAGGCGGCGCTGCGGTACTTCCTGGATAAATTCGCCACCCGCCAGATGGACGAAGGCCCCATCTACCTCTCCCATGCGGACAACATGGAGGCTGTGGAAACGCTGATAGCCGAGCTGAAGGCCCGCTTTAGCCGGGATGTGGATCTGGTAACCCACATTGGCACCGTGCTGGGCGCGCACACCGGCCCTGGCGCGCTGGCGTTCTACTTTTGGGATCAAAAGAGATAATCGCTGATGAAATCAACACATTGCAGGAAGCAACGGGTTTGACCATTTTGTTGTTTGGTTTGCCGCGTACTGTTCATCGTGCAACAGTACTA
>JAFXDB010000070.1 GCA_017516305.1 Clostridia bacterium
GACCCACGACGGCAAGAAGATGGGCAAGACCGAGAAGGGTGCGCTGTGGCTGGATCCCAACAAGTGCTCCCCCTTCGATTTCTACCAGTACTGGCGCAATGTGGACGATAAGGACGTCCAGAAGTGTCTGGGCCTGCTGACCTTCCTGCCCATGGACGAGGTGCGTCGCCTGGGCGCGCTGGAAGGCAGCGCCATCAACGAGGCCAAGAAGGTGCTGGCCTACGAGGTCACCAAGCTGGTTCACGGCGAGGAGGAAGCGAAGAAGGCTGCCGACGCTGCTGCCGCTCTGTTCGCCGGCGGCGCCAACAGCCAGAACATCCCTTCCTTTGAGCTGACTGCGGACGAGCTGGCCGCCGATCCCCGCCTGTCCACCATGCTGGTGAAGTCCGGTCTGTGCAAGGGCCAGAATGATGCCCGCACCCAGATCAAGGCCAACGCTGTGTCCGTGGCCGGTACGAAGGTCACCGACGAGGCGGCGGTCATCACCGCGGACATGTTCGGCGAAGACGGCCTGATGATCCAGAAGGGCAAGAAGAACTTCCGCCGCCTGATCCTCAAATGAGCGCTGTACCCTACAAGACCCTGCGGCAGGAAGCAGCCGATGAAGTGATCATAAACAAGAGCCGCTTCATCGGCTTTGCCTGCCCCTGCGAAACGGAGGAGGAAGCGCTGGCCTTCCTGCAGAAGATCCGCACGAAGCACAAGGACGCCACCCACAACTGTTACGCCTACATCATCGGCCGCAACGCGGGCATCATGCGCTACTCCGACGACGGCGAGCCCGGCGGAACGGCCGGTCTTCCCATGATGGAGGTGCTCAAGGCCCAGGGCGTGGTGAACTGCTGCGTGGTGGTCACGCGCTATTTCGGCGGCGTGCTTCTGGGTGCAGGCGGACTTGTCCGGGCCTATACGCAGGGCACGGTCATCGCGCTCAAGGCTTCACAGGTGGTCGTTATGGAGCCCTCCCAGCGGTATCTGTGCGAGGTCAGCTACCCCTTGTGGGACCGTGTCACCCATGCGCTCAAAACGATGCCCGTTCAGCTGGTCGGTAGCGAATTCACCACGGCAGTGGGCTTCACCCTTCTTGTGCGAGAGAAGGATGCAGAGCAGATGCTGGACGATTTGACCCGTCTGACAGACGCAAAGTTTGAGTATCTTCTGGAGGACGAAAGCTTCGAAGCCTGGGAGTCAGAGAGTTGATATTCATACCATCATTCCGGCAGAGGCTCGTGCTTCTGCCGATTTTTGCTTCATTTGCAGTTCATAGCCAGGAATTAGACTGTTCTTGCAATATGGCATAGGCATCTGCTATAATAGAGACACAAAAGGAGCTGATATTGATGTTTACGATCCTTGTAGCCGAGGACGATCTGGCATTGCAGCGGCTGATGTGCGCTTATCTTGGCATGAAGGGCTATCAGACGATTCCCGCCTGTAACGGCCAGGAGGCCCTGGACGCCATCGAACGTGTCATGCCCGACCTTGTGATAGCCGATGTGATGATGCCCGTTATGGACGGATGGGAGCTGACCCGTGAATTGCGCGACGCTTATCCACGTCTGCCCATCATGCTGGTGACGGCCCGCGATTCCCTGGAGGACAAGCGTACCGGCTTCACCGCAGGCGCAGATGATTACCTCACCAAGCCCGTTGACCTGGATGAGCTGCTGCTGCATGTGAACGCCCTGCTGCGCCGGGCACAGGTGATGAACAGCCACAAGCTGACCATCGGCGCAACGACGCTTGACTATGATCGTCTCACCGTCAACCGTGGTGACACGCTGATGACGCTGCCCAAAAAGGAATTCTTCCTCCTCTTCAAGCTTCTTTCCAGCCCCATGCAGATTTTCACCCGCCGTCAGCTGATGGATGAGATCTGGGGCATGGACGCCGAGAGCGATGAGCGGACGGTGGATGTACACATCAAGCGTCTGCGCGAAAAATGCGAGGTTTTCCCGGATTTCCACATCGAAACCGTGCGTGGTCTGGGCTACAAGGCGGTCAAGGACAATGGATAAGCTGCATCTGAAGCCGTACTCCTTTCGTGGACGCCTGATGACCTCGCTCTATATCGGCGCGATCATCTCCTGCGTCATCACCTTTGTGTTTGCCTACTGTGTCACCCATCTGAGCGTCCGGGATGAGCTGACCATGCAGCAGCAGGCCGTCGCGGTGTATCTCCTCGAAATGGAAAAGCGTACCGACTTGTCCTATGAGGATCTTGTCTACATCACCCGCCAGGCAAACATCGTCATCACCGTTGTGGAGCCGGATGCTCCCGATACGCCCGAGGATGTCCGCGCTGCCCTCACGACCCGCAGCATCCACACCCATCTGGACGATCTGGCCGACATGCCGGCAACTTATGTGCAGATGGCCGACCGGCTGGTTCGCATCGACGCGGATACAGGCGTCAGCCTCTATTTTGTCGCTTTCTTCCGCGTGACCACCACCGCGCTGTCCTATCTGGCCGTTGTGGTGCTGATGGTGACGCTGATCTCCTTCCGGCTCAGCGCGCCAGTGCATCAGCTGACACTGGCCAACGCCCGCGTGCAGAAGGGCGATTTCGATGTGCGTCTGCCCGGAAACATGCCCGGGGAAATGGGCGATGTGATGCGTTCCTTCAATGCCATGACCGAATCGCTGGGACAGACTGCCTATCTGCAAAAGGACTTTATCAGCAGCATCTCCCATGAATTCAAGACACCCATCGCCTCCATCCGTGGCTTTGCCAAGCTCCTGCAGATGCCCGGGATATCGGACGAGCAGCGTCAGGAATACATTTCCCTCATCGCCCAGGAATCGGACAGGCTTTCGCGCCTTTCCGAAACGCTTCTGCGCCTGACCGCACTGGAGCAGCAGACGGCTCCGGCTGCCATTTCAGATTTCTCTGTGTCTGAGCAGCTCCGTCAGGTCATCCTGCGCATGGAACCGGAATGGTCTTACCGGAATATTTCCTGGCAGCCTGAACTGGATGACGAGGTGAGCATCCGTTCCGATGAGGCCCTGCTGAATCACGTGTGGATCAATCTTCTTCAGAATGCGCTGAAATTCTCCCCCGACGGCTCCACTATTTTCGTTTCGGCCTCCCTTCGCTCCGGCAATGCCGTTGTATCCATCCGCGACGAGGGCTGCGGCATGGATAAGGAGACCGTCAAGCGTATTTTCGATCGTTTCTACCAGGCTGACCGCAGCCGCGGACAGGAGGGCGTGGGCCTGGGCCTCTGCCTTGTCAAGCGCATCCTGGATATGCTGGGCGGCACAGTTGATGTCGAATCGACGCCTGGGATTGGAAGCACGTTCACCGTCACCCTCCCCCTTGAGCCGCCCCGGCAAAAGCACAGACCGGAGGAAAAGCTGCATGCATAACGAATCACAGACCCTTCCCTTCCTTCCCCATGAGGTACAGCAGATGGTGCAGGAGTTCTATGTCCTTCAAAACCGCTACTCTGCTGCCCTGCGTGAGGTGCAGACCAAGCTGGAAATCCTGGACGATGAATTCCATACCTGCCACCGACGCAACCCCATTCATCATATCGAGAGCCGAATCAAGTCCGTGCCATCCATAATGGAAAAGCTGCGCCGGAAGAACCTTTCCGTCAGCATGAGCAGCGCCGTGGACAAGCTCTACGATATCGCCGGCATCCGTGTCGTCTGCCATTATGTCGAGGATGTGTATACGGTTGCTGATCTGCTCACGGGGCAGGATGACATCAAGGTGCTTGCCGTCCGTGATTACATCAGCCACCCCAAGGCAAACGGGTACCGCAGCCTCCATCTCATCGTTGAGATTCCCGTGTTTCTGCGTGACGGGCGGGTGAACATCCCGGTGGAGGTTCAGCTGCGCACCATCGCCATGGATTTCTGGGCTTCCCTGGAGCATATGATGCGCTATAAGGCTCCGGGAGAGGTTCCTGCCGATATCTGCCGCGAGCTGCAGGAGGCCAGCTGCGATATTGCCGCCATTGACGCCCGCATGCAATCCCTGCACGAGCGCATCAGGAGCCTTACCGCAGAATCCGGTGACGCAGCGCCATCCCCCTGACGCATAGAACCCGCCGCATCTGCCATACTATCCATGACGTGGATAGGAGGCGATGACATGTCGGGCGTGATCTGTGCGCTGATTGCTGGCGCTGCGATGAGTATACAGGGCGTGATGAACACCCGTCTGGGTGAGAAGGTCGGCGTACTTGAGACGAATGCCTTTGTACAGCTGGTGGCGCTTGTGCTGGCCCTTGCTGTGGTTTTCTTCTTTGGCAAGGGCAATATACGGCTCATTGCACAGTCCCCATGGTACACCTGGCTGGGCGGTGTCATTGCGCCGGTCATCACCGTGACGGTGATGCTTGCCATCCGCGGCGCGTCTCCGACCGTAGCAATATCCGCCATCCTGCTTTCACAGCTAACGGTTGCCGCACTGATTGACGCCTTCGGATGGCTGGGCGCCGAAAAACTACCGTTCACCTGGCAGAAAGGCGTCGGCGTGGCACTGATGGCCGCCGGGGTCGTGCTGATGAAGCTGAAAACCACATAATCGTCACTCGCCGCGTATGTGCATCTAATAATGCAATACGCGGCGGTATTTATTATTATGCAAATTGCTGTCGAAGGCTTGGCAGCATCCGTCAAAGGCAGTGTGCTTTCACCAAAGGATTGTCCTCTGCCGTTCGCGAATGCATAAGGGCAAACTGAAACAGGAGGCCTTATCCTATGCTGCAAAACATACGCGATGGTTCCCGTCTGACAGTCCGCCTGTCGGGCGAGCTGGACCATTACTGTGCCCAGCGCACCCGAAGAGAGCTTGATGCCCTGATCGCCGACCCAGGGGTGCGCACGCTTGTACTTGACTTTTCCAATCTGCAATTCATGGATTCATCCGGCATCGGCGTGATTCTCGGACGCTACCGCACTATGCGGGACCGCGGGGGCAGCGTCGCCGTCATCCATATGAACCGCCATATAGAGCGTATTTTCCATATGTCCGGAATGGACAGAATCATCCGCCAGCTTGACAGATCACAGGAGGCCGCCGACGCATGACACAGCGAAACGAAATGGAAACCACCTTTCTCTCTCTTGCTGAAAACGAGAGCTTTGCCCGTGTAGTCATCGCCGCCTTTGCAGTTCAGCTGTCCCCCACCATGAGCGAAATCGCTGATATCAAGACAGCCGTTTCAGAAGCGGTAACGAACGCCATCGTTCATGGTTATGAGGGCTCCTGCGGACAGGTTACCATGCGCGCGGTGATCGAAGGGGCCACGCTGACCGTAGTGGTGGAGGACAAGGGCAAGGGCATACGGGATGTTTCTCAGGCCATGGAACCCTTCTTCACCACCCACCCCGAGCAGGAGCGCAGCGGCATGGGCTTCTCCGTGATGCAAACATTTATGGACGCCCTGCATGTGGAATCCCAGCCCGGAAGCGGCACTCGCGTGACCATGCGCAAGAAGATCACCGGAGGACTTGCATGACCGGCAGCGGTTCACACAGCAAATCCTGTGATACCTCCGACGCCTCCGATCTGCAGGCGCAGGCAGAATATCATCTGCCGCTGGTGGCTTCCCTTGTCCGACGGTTTCCACCCGGTCTGTGCGATCCGCAGGATCTGTACCAACAGGGATGCATCGGCCTGATGAAAGCCCTGCGCCGCTTCAGAGCGGATATGGGAGTGCAGTTCTCTACCTATGCGGTACCCGTCATCCTGGGAGAAATGCGCGCCCTGTCCCGCATGCAGGCTGCGGTTCACGTTCCCCGCCCTGAGCGCGAGCTTCGTCAGCGTGTACGGAATGCCTGCCAGCAGCTGACAGCGAAGCTCTGCCGAGAACCGACGGTGAACGAGCTGGCCGAGGCGCTGAATCTGCCCCCTTGTGAGATTGCGCTGCTGACAGAGGAGATCGTCGTTACCTCTGCCGACGACCATGAGCATGATGGGAATGCCCCCATATTGACCCTGCGTGACCGTGATGACTGGATGACCCGCGTGGAACTCAGGGACTTGCTCTCCCATCTTCAGGAGACAGACAGACGGCTGTTGACAAGCCGATACCTGGATGGCTGCACGCAGGCAGAAACAGCCCGGAAGCTTGGCCTGACACAGGTGCAGGTGAGCCGGAGGGAGGCGGTGCTGAAGCGACAGCTATACCAGATGTGGTACGGCGCATAAAACGGCGGCCCTCCCTGAATCGTGGAAAGGCCGCCGCGCTCATGTTCATTTGTTCACCAATGGGAGGATTTCCGTCCGGATCAAATCCGGAACATCCGCCGGTTCAACGTGGTAGAATTTCTGACCCGCAATGCGGACACATGGGCCGTCTGCACAGGCGCCCATGCAGGTTGGTGCAAACAGCTCCACCGATGACAGGAGCCCGGCAGAAAGCAGTTCCCGCTCAAATACCGCCTCAAGGGAACGGCCGCCTCCGTTTGAGGAGCATGCGATCCCGCGACAGACCTGCACACGCACCCGATGATCGTCTCTGATCAGCTTCGTCATGCGATCACCAGGGCGATTTCCATCATCTTGGTGAAGGAATTCTGCCGCTCCTCAGCAGAGAGGCCCTCGCCGGTGAAGGGGTTATCCGAAATGGTGCAGATGGACAGGGCATTCTTGCCTGCACGGGCTGCATTCAGGTACAGCGCTGCGGCCTCCATCTCCACGGCCAGTACCCCCAGACCCTGCAGAATCTTGCCCTGGGGGCGCTCGTCATAAAACACATCGGAGGAATAGAGCGCACCGGGCACCACATGGACACCCAGCTTTTCACCGGCCTCCACCGCCGCCTTCAGCAGCTCCCAGGAGCAGCAGGGCGCCAGATGACCCTGGAAACCGTACTGCTCGCCGAAGGAGGAATTGGTGTAGGCGCTCATGCCCGCCACCACGTCGCGCACCTTCAGCTTCTCGCTCAGCATGCCAGCACTGCCCACGCGGATGATGTTCTCCACGCCGTAGAAGTTAAACAACTCATAGCTGTAAATGCCGATGGAGGGCATGCCCATGCCGCTGGCCATGACAGACACGCGCTTTCCCTTGTAATAACCTGTATAGCCCTGCACACCGCGGGTGTTGTTGACCAGCACCGCGTCGGTGAGG
This sequence comes from Clostridia bacterium, assembly GCA_017516305.1. GTDB lineage: Bacteria > Bacillota > Clostridia > Christensenellales > Aristaeellaceae > UBA11524. Next base: position 7,091 of record JAFXDB010000070.1, read on the forward strand.
TAGTTATCTGCAATGAATTTTGCGCGCAATGGATCGCCGGGCATCAGGACGGTACGGGCAAAATCGCCCTCTTTGGCAGTGATGTGAGGAGTTGGAATCATGATATGCTGCTCCTTTCGATGGCTTGTGTCCTCATTGTATCATGAATGCACGTTTTTGTCCATGAGGAATCTTCTCCCGGCTTGACTTTCGCGCGGTCATCCTCTACAATGGCTTTATACCCTTTATAAAGGAGTATGAACCATGAACAAGCAATTTCTCCCGGTGACCCTGGAAGAATGTCGCCAGCGCGGCTGGGATGCGCCGGATTTCGTGTATGTCGTGGGCGAAGCCTATGTGGATCACCCATCCTTCGGCCATGCCATTATCAGTCGCGTGCTGGAAAAGGCTGGTTATCGCGTAGCCATGCTCTGCCTGCCGCCCTGGCAGGATGCGTCGGCCTTTACCGCCTTTGGCCGTCCCCGGCTGGGCTTCCTTGTCACCTCCGGCGTCATCGACAGCATGGTTAATCACTATACCGTGGCCAAGAAGCGCCGCCATGACGATTATTATGCCCCCGGAGGCAAGGGGGGCATGCGCCCCGACCGCGCCACCGTCGTCTACTGCAACCGCATCCGCCAGGCCTACCGGGACGTACCCATCCTTATCGGCGGCGTAGAGGCGTCCCTGCGCCGCTTCAGTCACTACGATTACTGGGATGACAAGGTACGTCACAGCGTGCTGGTGGATTCCGGCGCGACGCTGCTGATGTACGGCATGGGCGAGAAGAGCATCGTCGAATGCGCCAACTGGCTGGCCGACGGCATGAATCCCGCCGAGCTGCCCCATCTGCGCGGCGTATGCTACATGAGCAAGACGGCTGATCCCACCTGTCTGCAGGCTCCCGGCCATCAGGAGGTATCCACCGACCCGAAGAAGTACTGCGAGGCCTTCCTCATGCAGTATGATGAGCAGGATCCCATCCGTGGCAAGCGCATCTGCCAGCAGCAGGACAAGGATCGCTACCTCATCCAGAATCAGCCGCCGATGCCCCTGACCCAGCCCGAGCTGGATGCAGTGTACGAGCTGCCCTTCACCCGCACCTGGCACCCCATGTACAAGGCCGATGGCGGCGTCCCGGCCCTGCAGGAGGTGGAGTTCTCCATCGCCTCCACCCGTGGCTGCTTCGGCTCCTGCTCCTTCTGCGCCATCACCTTCCATCAGGGCCGCATCATCCAAAGCCGCAGCGCTGAATCCATCGTAAAGGAAGGGAAGCTCCTGACCACGCTGCCCAACTTCAAGGGCTATATCCATGATGTCGGCGGCCCCACGGCGAATTTCCGCAAGCCCGCCTGCGAAAACCAGCTGAAGGTCGGAGCCTGCAAGCACAAGCAGTGCCTGTATCCCCAGCCCTGCAGGAATATGCAGGTTGATCATACGGAATTCATGAACGTACTGCGCCAGCTGCGCGAGCTGCCGAAGGTGAAGAAGGTCTTCGTCCGCAGCGGTCTGCGCTATGACTATATCATGGCCGACAGGAACAATGCTTCCTTCCTCAAGGAGTTCTGTGAGCACCATGTTTCCGGACAGCTTAAGGTTGCGCCGGAGCATGTGTGCCCCTATGTGCTGGACAAGATGGGCAAGCCCCGCCGTCAGCTCTACGACGCTTTCTGCCGCCGATACTACGAGGTCAACGAGAAGCTGGGCAAGAAGCAGTACCTCATTCCCTATCTGATGAGCAGCCATCCTGGCAGCGATCTGAATGCGGCCATTGAGCTGGCATGCTATCTGCGGGATATCGGCTTCCAGCCCGATCAGGTGCAGGATTATTACCCCACCCCCGGCACACTGTCCACCTGTATGTTCTATACCGGCCTTGATCCGCGCACGATGAAGCCCGTCTTTGTCGCCCGTTCCTCGGAGGACAAAGCCATGCAGCGCGCGCTGATGCAGTTCCGCAACCCGGCGAACCACGATCTCGTCCGCAAGGCGCTGCGCATTGCGGGTCGTGAGGATCTCATCGGCAGGGACGCAGAGTCCCTTGTCCCGCCGGAGCGGGAGGCACAGTGGGGACAGAACCGCAGCAAGCCAGCAGCTGCCCGCAGCGCAAAGAATACCGGTCGCAGCCGCAGCGACGACGGAAAGCCCCGCCGCGATGGCAGGAGTACCCGTCAGGGCGACAAAACCGGCCGCCGGGATGAGAATAAGCCGTCCCGCCATGGTGGGCGTCCATCAGAAAAGCCTCCGCGTCACGGCGGGAACCCCAATGCCGACGGTAAGCGCCGGAGCAGGCGCTGATCATGAAACAAAGCGGCCTGTCCCCACGCACAGGAAGGGACAGGTCGCTATTATTGATTTGTCGCCTTATACGCGGATGCTCTCCGCGACCGCAGCAAGCTCCTCCACCCGCAGCAGCTCCACGCTGCCGTAGGGTGCATCCAGCAGCACCTCCACAGCCCGGCGATAGCGTTCCAGAAGGGTCAGCAGGGCGCCTGAGTCAATGGGCAATCCATTGCGGCATGCCCGGCTCACTTCGGCAGCAGCAGCCATCCAGCAGCGGTTTGTCAGGTGCAGGATCGTTTCTTCCATCCCCCTCACAGGCGGACAAATCGTTTCATTCCCGGCTGCTTTCTTCATTTCATCCGCCAGCAGCGGCAGGAAATGCTTCAGCAGCGCATCCTGGTACAGCATGGCAATGGTTCGGCCTTCCGTCCGTTCGATCAGCGGCATCAGCATCCGAAGGAAAGGCGCTTCCTCACGGCGGGCAGGGACAAATCCCCGCAACACCGCATTGATGCGCGCCATATCCGTTTGGGCCGCTGCCAGCCCCTCAGCCGTATAGGCAGCCGCCCGGTTCGCCCGCTGATCAATCAGCAGACGCAGCACTTCCTCCTTGGTGGCAAAATAATGATAGAATCCACCCTTGCTGATGTGCAGCGCATCCAGAATATCCTGTACGCTTGTTGCTTCGTAGCCGTTGGATAGAAACAGCTCTTCAGCTGCTGCCAATATGGCCTGACGCTTATCTTCACCCTTGCGCATCCCTGATCATACTCCCCTGCAGCGTTCTTACCAGATTATTATAGAGGAAGCAGCAGGTTCCGTCAAGGGATACGGCTGGTATTGATGAAAATCAGGCAGCATCACGTCCGCTCCGGCACAGATGAGCACATCTTACCCATTCCTGCCTTTGCATTCCACTTGACTTCCCGGCCCGGTTGTTGGATAATAGACAGGAGCGCTGTAACCGGAAGGAATTCATGATGGCAAGGGTGCATGCTGCCGTTCCCATCCCGTGATAATTCATGGAGAAGTTCATCAGCAAAGGCATCGTCATCGCCTTGGCTCGGGAATATCGCGGCAAAAATGATGACAGGCAGAATATTACGAATAATTCATATATTCTTCTGCAAATATTCTTAATTTTCAGGAACAAAACAGGAGGCGCATCCGTTATATGGGTGAAAAGAACCATTATGACAGGGAGGATGCGGCGATGCAGCAGGCATTGGTGCAGCCGGGCGTCGCAGCGCCCACACGGCAGCAGGACAACACGTTGTACTTTACCGAGCTATACGAGAAGTACGCCACAGACGTGCTGCGCATGTGCTATTTCTATCTAGCTGACAGGCAGAAAGCCGAGGACGTCTGCCAGGACGTATTTGTCCGCCTGATCACAACGAACCCTGTTCTGCAGGAGGGCCGTGAGAAGGCATGGCTGCTCAAGGTTGCAATGAACCGCTGCCGAGACCTGTGGCGCGGCGCGTGGCTCAAGCGTGTGGTGCTGGGAAGTCCTGTGTTTGAGCTTGTCCCAGCCCCTGATCAGTACAGCCAGATGGCAGATCAGCAGGAAATGATGGCCGCCATCAACCAGCTGCCGTCCATGTTCAAGGAAGTCATTCTTCTGCATTACTATCAGGGCTACGGCATATCCGAAATTGCCGAGATGATGGAATTGCCCGAAGGCACCATTTCTTCCCGCCTCAGCCGAGGCAGAAAGAAGCTTGAATTGATCCTGACGAAAGGAGGCGACGCCCGGTGAATATCCATCCCAATGAGAACCGAGCAAGCCAGATCGAGACCATGCTGAAACATCTTCCGCAGACAGCGGAGCAGGGTCTCTCCGCCCTGAAGGCCACCCCCGAGATGAAGGCCCGCATTCAACTGGCGGCCTGCCAGGCAAAAGCAGCACCGTGCCGCCCGTCCCTGAATACTGCCATCCGGTGGGCTTCCCTTGCATGCTGTGCAGCCCTGGTGGTGCTGGCCCTTGTCATTGCACTGCCGCATCATGACGAGGCTTTGCAGCCCGCCAGCCTCATCAGTTCCGGTACGCTGGGCAATCAGGCCACTGCGGAGCCTCCGATCTCCGGTGATCTGGGCGGCAGCGGCGTGGTGATCCGCTCCGGCAACCGGAATCCTGGTTATCGCAGCATGTGGGCCGACGTCAGCGGCGGCAGCTTCCCCCTCATCGGCGTCAACGGCAAATACTACCGTCTGCTGACCACGCCCCGCAACGTGGACAGCGCCCTTCGCGGCAGCGCCGTTGGCACAATCGACGAATTCACGACCAACCCCAGCCTTTCCAGCACCAATACCGTGCTTTCCAACGTTGTGGCTCCGGGTGAAACGGTCTATGCCATCCGCGGTATGGGCGATACGCTGGTCACTGCCCGCGTGGACGGTCAGATGCGCCTGTTCCAGCGCGTCAGCTTCAACGGCAACGCCCTGCGCGGCCGTGAGCGCCTGGAGGACACCCTGCAGATCGCCGGTCGCGTCATCGGTATTGAGCTGACGGGGGTGGGCACCATCACCGACCCTGATATCTGCAACCGCCTTGTGGAAGTCCTCTTCGACTGCGCATCCTATGAGAGCAGCGGCAGCGTTTCCTCCCGTCAGTCCCTGATTCTGGAACTGGACAACGGCCTGGTGGTTCAGATGGCTGTCAAGAACGACAGCGTCGCAGCCTGCGGCGTCTGGAGCTGTCCTGAATTCTTCGAAGAGTTTGAAGCCATGTGCAACTGATGCCGACTTCCTCAACCGCCTGTTTCGCTGCAGGCGGTTTTTCGATTTTTTTGTATGATGAACCTTTCCTGCTATATTTGCGACATACAAGGTGAAGTGCATTTCATGACAAAGGGAGGCAGCACATGGAGCTTGAAGCATTGCTGGAAATACATCGTCCTGCACTGACCAGGTATGTGCATTATCGCATTCATGATTTTCATGACGCCCAGGATGTACTGCAGGAGACCCTTGCCGCAGCCGTTGCCGCCTTCCCCACCCTGCTGGATTCAGGCCGCTTCCAGGCGTGGCTCATCGGCATTGCACGCAACAAGGTCAATGACTTTCTTCGCCGCAAATATAAAAGGCCCGAGGTGCTGCTGGATGACGCAGGATCGCTGGCCTTCACCCCCGGTCGATTCGCCATCACCCGGGAAAGCCGAGTGGAGCAGACGCTGCACAGGATGACCGCTGCCGATCAGCAGCTGCTGCATATGGCCTACTGGCTCTGTCTGCCGCATACTGAGATCGCCCGCCGTCTCTGCATTCCCACAGGTACGGTCAAGAGCCGCCTGTACCATGCCAGAGAACGATTCAGGGCCGCCTGGAATCCCAATGAAGTGAAAGGAGCATTTCCCGTGCAGAATAGTAAAAGGACAATCATGCCGGATAAGATCCCAGCATACACCATCACCCCCAGCAATGAGCCTCCGTTTGAGTGCGTATGGGAGGAGTTGATGGGCTGGTTTATCGTCCCCCGCCTGGGAGAGCGGCTTTCCTGGGCCATGTACGACGACCCGGACGGGCATCGCAGCGAAGCGGACGAGCTGGAGGTGACAGGCCATGCCGTTGTCCATGATGTGGAGGGCGTGGAGATCAGCGTCCGTACCTTTGACCCCATGGACTGCAACGCCGTGGATGACAGCGGCTATGTGCAGCGTTCCTTTGTTGCGCAGCTGACGGATACGCACTGCCGCACGCTGGCAGAAACGCACACGCAAAACGGGAAAAAACACATTTACACCTTCCTCGACCCCTATTTCCAGAAAAACTGGGGGTTCGGCGAGGGCAATATCGGAAACGAGACGCATCTCCGGGTGAAGGGAGACATCACACGGGACGGCAGCATCGTCACCACAAAGGACAAAGAGTTTCTGCTGGACGTTGTCGGCCGGTATACGGTGACCATCGGTGGGAAGACCTACGACACCATCTGCGTGATGGATGTGGAAACCTATTCCGACGACGCCAGCGAGCAGTACATCGACCGCAACGGCCGAACCATCCTCTGGCGGCGCTTCAACCCGGATGACTGGGCATTTGAACACTACGGCCGCCGTTGGACAGAGATGCTGCCGGAATCCGAACGCATCACCATCAATGGGCGGACATTCGTTCACTGGTACGACTGCATCACCAGCTATATACTCTGACAAAAACGCCCCGCAATGCAGCATCCTGGCAGCATTGCGGGGCGTTTGTTATTCGCGAATTCTTCCGTTATGTGTATCATCCCTGCACAACCTCACGGATCACCTTCACCCTACGCACCACGTCGGCAAACTCATCAGGCGTAAGGGACTGGGCGCCATCACATAGGGCATGCTTGGGATCGTTATGCACCTCGATCATCAGGCCGTCAGCACCACAGGCCGTGGCAGCCATGGCCATGGGCTTCACAAGGCGGGACACACCGGTGGCGTGGCTGGGATCGATCAGGATGGGCAGATGCGTCTTCTCCTTGAGTACCGGCACGCTGGACAGATCCAGCGTGTTGCGGGTTGCTGTCTCGTAGGTACGGATACCGCGCTCGCACAGGATGACGCGCTCATTGCCGCCGGCCATAATGTATTCAGCGGACATCAGCCACTCCTGAATGGTGTTCGCCAAGCCACGCTTGAGGAGAATGGGCTTGTCGGTTCGTCCCAGAACCTTCAGCAGCTCGAAATTCTGCATGTTCCGGGCGCCCACCTGGATGACGTCCACATCCTCAAACATGTCCAGATGCGCAGCATCCATGATTTCCGTCACGATGGGAAGGCCCGTTTCTTCCTTGGCCAACTTCAGCAGGCGCAGGCCGTCGCCATGCAGGCCCTGAAATGCATAAGGGGAAGTACGGGGCTTGAAGGCTCCGCCGCGCAGCAGCGTTGCGCCCGCCTCCTTCACGGCCTTTGCAACCGTGACGATCTGCTCCTCGGTTTCCACGGAGCAGGGACCGGCGATGATCTGGAAGGAACCACCACCCACCGGAACACCGCCGCAATCGACCGTCGTATCCTCCGGATGGAATTTACGGTTCGCCTTCTTATAGGGCTCCTGAACACGGCGGACCGCCTCAACGGCCTCCAGGGATGCAATAAGATCAGCGTCAACCCGCGTCGTGTCGCCCACCAGGCCCAGAATAGTGGAGTGGTCACCACGGGACTCATCAATACGAAGACCAAGCCCTGTCAGAAACTCTTTCAGACGATCAATTTGCTCTTTCCTGGCAGCATTTTTGAGAATGACAATCATATTAAGTGTCCTCCACAATTACGTATTCAGGTTGATGCGTCGCAAATCAACCGTTATTCCCCAGATCCTCCAGGTACTTTTCCAGCTTGCGCTTCACGCGCTGCAGCGCATTGTCGATGGATTTGACATGGCGACCAAGGTTGTCGGCAATCTCCTGATAGCTTTTGCCTGCAAGGTACGCCGTCAGCACCTCCTGCTCCAGGCCGGAAAGCACCTCGTCGATTCTGCGATGGATGCCCGCCAGATCCTCCTGGGAGATCAGCATCTCCTCCGGATTGGCGCTGTGCCCCTCTGCGCAGACATCCATGAGCGTTCTGTCACTTTCATCATCGTACAGCGGCTTATTCAGGGACACATAGCTGTTGAGAGGAATGTGCTTCTGACGCGTTGCAGTTTTGATCGCAGTAATGATCTGGCGGGTGATGCACAGCTCTGCAAAGGCACGGAAGGAGCTGAGCTTCTCCGGGCGGAAGTCGCGGATGGCCTTGTACAGGCCAATCATGCCTTCCTGAACAATATCCTCGTGATCCGCACCGATCAGGAAGTAACTGCGGGCCTTGGAGCGAACAAAGTTCTTGTACTTGTTCAGCAGGAACTCCACCGCCACGCTGTCACCCTCGCGGCAGAGCAGCACCACATCCTCGTCGTTCATGTCATGATAATCCTGCGTACCGGCAAAAGAAGCCGCCATGGTATGAACCGGCGTCTCCTGCACGTCCTCCGGGTCATCCATGGATGAACGCTGTTCATCATCATCCGCCATTTCGTTATCGGTGATGCAGTCGATGTTGGAATCAAACTGCTGCTCATCGTAATTCATGCGGTCATGCATTGCCATCTTAACCACCTTGTTTGTGCTTATTCTCCCCTGCGCATGCGTTCAAGCTTGGCCTGAACGTCAGCAGGCAGCCGTTCCATCAATCGGTTTCGGCTCATGGGGGCATCATTGGCATAGGCGAGATAGCCACTCTGATGCACCTGCTCCATCTCCTGCAGCAACTCCCGGGAGGTGATGCGCGTCGCACCTGCGCCAAGGGCCATGTTCTGGATGGCCCCGTCCGAGGTCGCCACGCGGATGGTTCGATATCGCGGCGTCTGCACTACCAGACGCTCTATATAGCTATCAGCCGTTTCACCATGGCGGGTATACACAACCGTCAGCTGGCTGTGCCGTTCCAGGGTCGTATTCTTCCTGTCCGACTTGTAGCCGTCGAAGACAAGTACGCCCTCCGCGCCAAGGTATCTGCAGTGCTCAGCCATCTTGTGAGTCAGGTTGTCCCGGGCGTCGTCAATGCTCCACCCCTTTTTCCTGACTTCCTGCCACGCGCCGATGACATTATATCCATCGACGATCAGAAGCGGCCTCACTTCCTGCGGCCGGAAAGCACGCGGTACATCACGATGCCGGCGGCCACGGAGGCATTGAGGCTGTCGATGTGCCCCGACATGGGCAGGGACACCTTCTGGTCGCACTTATCCAGCACCAGGCGGCTGACGCCCTCTCCCTCACTGCCGACGATCAGTGCCACGCCGCCATCGAAGTTGACGCGCTCGTAGTCCACGCCGTCCATGGTCAGGGCGTAGGTCCAGATATTGCGCTGCTTCAGCTCCTCAATGGTGCGGGACAGGTTCACCACGCGGGCGACCTTCATATGCTCCACAGCACCGGCAGAGGCCTTCACCGCCGCAGTGGTCAGCCCGACGCTGCGGCGCTCGGGCACGATGACGCCGTGCGCGCCTACGCATTCCGCACTGCGGATGATGGCGCCCAGGTTATGGGGGTCAGTCACGCCGTCCAGCAGGATCAGGAAAGGAGCTTCGCCGCGCTTCTCAGCCTCGGCCAGCATCGCCTCCACCGTGCTGTACTTGTAGGCGGAAGCAATGGCGATCATCCCCTGATGATTGCGGGCAATCTCATCCAGGCGGACCTTCTCGACCTCCTGGACGACGATGTGCTGCTCACGCGCCATCTGCACGATCTCGCGGGCGCTGCCGGTCAGCTCGCCCTTGAGCACCATCAGCTTCTCAATGTCGCGGCCCGCCCGCAGCGCCTCACGGATGGGGTTTCGTCCGGCCAGCAGGTTCTCCGGCGCCGCCACAGGCTCCTGGGTAACAGGAGTCACGGGCGCGGGCGCAATGCTGGGACGGTATTCGTGATCACGGAAGGAAGGCGCCGGCTTGTCCTCCTGGCGGCGGTCATCACGGCGGTTGTCCTTGCGGAAATTACCCTTGTTTTCGTAGCTGCGGTACTCCTTACGATAGCCGCCTTTTTCGCCCTTGCCGCTGTAAGAACGGTCATTGCCGGACTTGCCATGGGCGCTCTTGCGGGCGCCGGTGTACTCACTGCCCTCGTCCGCCCAATTGCTGCTATGGTTCTTCTGGGCCTTGCGGCCAGGTGTATCTTTATAGAAAGCCATGTTGATTTACTCCTTCATTGCTTGGGCTGCGCCCTATTTATCCTTACAGCCGGTGTTCATTCCCGGCTGAGTTCCTCCAGCATCTTTCTACGGGCTTCCCGCAGCTCCCGCGCCTTCCCGCAGGACTTTTCTCCCTCCGGACAGGCACCTCTTAGACATCCGGGGCCCGCGTTGGCAAAGAGCGAGGGCGCCACCTCCATGCACAGGCGATGCATTTCCGTCGCCAGCGCCCGAATCTCCCATTGAGCGCGGCTGCACATGCGGAGACTGAAAAAATGCCGCAGCTCCCGCACGTTCATGGTGACCATCATCCTGGTTTCACAGGCGCCGGGCAACACAAAGCGCGCGTCCTCATTGCCCCCCTCACCCGCGCCCAGCTTCTCCTGCCAGGCGGTATACCAGGTATGGAGGGTTGCCATCTGCTGCTCAAATTCAGCCTTTGCTTCCTCGCCGAGGGCTGCAATCTTCGGAGGGACAATGTAGCCAAAACCATTTTCGTAGCTGACGTAACGCTGACTCTGCACGGAGAAGCTTGCCAGACGATGACGGGTAATCTGTGCCAGCAGCACACGGCTGACGCCCTCGATCCCGAAGGTGAAGGATGCATGCTCCAGCACGGAATCGTGCCCCATGCTCATGATCCGGTTCACAAAATCCGTCTGATCACGGCTGCTGACTCGCTCCAGCAGGTCGTCCACCCTTGCCCGGGAGTAGCAGAGCCGGGCCCCCAGGGCAACAACCTCCTCGGGGCTCAGCGTATGACGCACCAGCGCCACCTTCATCTCAGCTTGAGGCATGGTTTTCCCTCCATGTCATGTGCATTTGCATTATTCGTTCTCCTGGCTGGCCATGAATAGCTGCAGCAGACGTTCCTCCTGACCGGTCAGGTACAGGTAGCCCATCAGCGCTTCCAGGGCCGTTGCCTGGTGGTAGTCGAAAGCATCCTGGTTCTTTGGCGCGCCGTGATGCGGATGAGCATTGCGTCCTCTGCGGGCGACGTCCGCTTCCTCCTCCGTCAGCACAGGGAGAATGCGCGCCATGGCCTTTGCCTGCGCTCCTGCATTGACGCAGGCGATGGCTTCCTTGTGCATGTTCCGCACATTATAGCCCCGGTAGATCATTCGGGAGCGCACCAGCAGCTCCCAGACCGTATCGCCCACATGCGCCAGCTGTAGAGCGTTCAGCAGCCTTGCCCGCTCCCTTTCCATCGGCGGATGTTCCCTCAGCGTCAAGCGTTTCGCCTCCTGCAAACCTGAATGCATGCCTTCCATTACATACGCATACAGCATAAATTATAGCATATACGTGGCAGATTCGGCAAGGTCTTTTTCCCTGATGGCTAAATTTTGCTTATCAATTTTGCAAACAAAAAACTCCACATTGCTGTGGAGTCAAAGTACACCTTCAGGGACTCGAACCCTGGACACCCTGATTAAGAGTCAGGTGCTCTACCAACTGAGCTAAAGGTGCATATGAGATCCGGATCAGTGGTACACCTTCAGGGACTCGAACCCTGGACACCCTGATTAAGAGTCAGGTGCTCTACCAACTGAGCTAAAGGTGCATATGAGATCCGGATCTTGTGGTACA
>JAFXDB010000071.1 GCA_017516305.1 Clostridia bacterium
GCAGCGAAGGGGGTAGACTTCTTGCTGCCACGGAAGCCCAGGCCGCCAGCGGAGGCCCAGGACAGGGCGTTGCCCTGAGTGTCAGTGATGGTGACGATGGTGTTATTGAAAGAAGAGCTGATGTGGGCCGCGCCGCGCTCCACGAGCTTGCGCTCCTTGCGCTTACGGACGACCTTCTTGGTGCTCTTGGACTTAGGAGCCATTGTTTATCCCTCCGTTATTTCAGGCGTTCAGCAAATTACTTGCCGGCCTTCTTCTTGCCAGCAATGGTCTTCTTGGGACCCTTGCGGGTACGGGCGTTCTGCTTGGTGTTCTGGCCGCGAACGGGCAGACCACGGCGATGACGCACGCCACGGTAGCAGCCGATCTCCATCAGGCGCTTGATGTTCAGCGCAACCTCACGACGGAGGTCGCCCTCAACCTTCAGGTTGTGCTCGATGTAATCGCGCAGCTTGCTGATGTCGTTCTCGGAGAGATCCTTCACGCGGGTGTCGGGGCTGATGCCGACGTCAGCCAGCATCTTCTGAGAGGTCGTCAGGCCAATGCCATAGATGTAGGTCAGGCCGATCTCCACTCGCTTCTCACGGGGCAGGTCCACACCTGCAATACGTGCCATGTGTAAAATGCACCTCCAAATTGTTGGCCTCACCGGTTGACCGGTGCGGGCTTCTCGCGGTCAATGCCGCTTAGTGTGTTCATGCTGGGAGACCCCAACATGATGAAGCAGCGGACTGGGTTTGCGCTTCTGGAGCAACCCACTCCAGAGGAAGCAGAACTCGTCCGCACCCTCGGTGCCGACGCCTGGTGAAAGCAGGCGCACAGCCGCGCCGATCCTGCGCATTGTTGGAAGGCTGCGCGGGAGCAGCGTAGAATCTGCGGCTTAGAAGACGCCCTTACGGTGGAACACATCCGGTCACCTGGACATGCAGCCGCCCACCGGCAGAGCCAGTCGCAGACCATATTATTTTAACACGGAGGCTTGCAAATTGCAAGCTGTTACCGGGAAAAAATTGATGGCCATCAGGAAGTGGGATGGAGAAAATTGAGGTGCAAATTTGTGCAGAATGCACAGATGAAGCGTGTATGTGTTGTCTAACAGGAAGGGCGTGTGGTATACTATGACGGAATGGAACGAATAAGGGGTGAACATGATGCTGAAGCTCCCTGAAGGCGCGGCATTTGTGCTGCGCAGGCTGAGGGACAGCGGATTCCAGGGGTATGTTGTGGGCGGCTGTGTCAGGGATTCCCTGCTGGGCCGTGTGCCGAAGGATTGGGACGTCTGCACGGATGCGCTGCCGAAGGAGATGCAGCGCGTTTTCCGCGGTCAGCATGTGATCGAGACGGGCCTGAAGCATGGTACGCTGACGGTGATGTACAACCGGGAGCCCTATGAGGTGACCACCTTCCGCGTGGATGGGGAATATACCGATCACCGCCACCCGGACGAGGTCCGCTTTGTGAAAAATGTGGTGGATGACCTGTCCCGCCGGGATTTCACCGTCAATGCGATGGCCTGGAACCCGGATGTGGGCCTGGTGGACGCCTTTGGCGGTCAGGAGGATCTGCAGGCGGGCCTGATCCGCTGCGTGGGGGAGGCAGAGAAGCGCTTCGGCGAGGACGCGCTGCGCATCATGCGGGCGCTGCGCTTTGCCTCCACTTACGGTTTTGCCATCCAGGCGGACACGGCCGCGGCCATCCACCGCCTGAAGGACACGCTGGCGGACGTGGCAGCCGAGCGCATCCGTGTGGAGCTGGCCAAGCTCCTGTGCGGCCCCGGCGCCGGGGAGATCCTGCGCGAATATACGGATGTGGTCTTCGCCATCCTGCCGCAGCTGGCGCCGATGCAGGGTTTTGACCAGCGAACGCCCTATCACGCCTACGACGTTTGGGAGCATACCATCCGCGCGGTGGAGAGCGTGCCGCCCACGGAGGTGCTGCGGCTGACGATGCTCCTGCACGACAGCGGCAAGCCGGCGGCCTTCACGGTGGACGAGAACGGCGTGGGCCATGCATACGGGCACCAGAAGAGCTCCGTGGTGCTGGCGGAGCAGGTGCTTTCGTATCTGCGGGTGGACAACGCGACCCGAGACCGGGTGCTGCTGCTGGTGGAGCATCACGACTGGCCGCTGTCCACGGAGCGGACGCTCCTCAAACGTCGCCTCAATCGCCTGGGCGAGGAGGCTCTGCGGCAGCTGATCGACGTGCAGCAGGCGGACGCGATGGGCAAGGGGACGGAAGCACCTGCTGACATCCGGGTCGGGATGGACGGCATCCGCCGTGCGCTGCAGGAGCTGCTGGACGAGCAGCCCTGCGTGACGCTGAAGGACATGGCAGTTAACGGCCGCGACCTGATGGCGGAGGGCATCGCCCATGGGAAGCAGCTGGGCGAAATGCTGCCCTGGTTGCTGAACGAGGTTATCAACGATCGCCTGCCCAATGAGCGGGAGACGCTGCTGGCGGCGGCGCGGGCGCACCAGGATGCTGGCGAAGCGTAGTATATAATGAAGAAATTCCTTTGGGAATGAGGTGTGCATATGGAAAAACTGGCGCGGAAGCTCCTGCGACCGGGGGAGAATCCGAAGGAGCAGGCAGTGCGCAAGCGTCTGGGAACGCTGGGCAGCGGCGTGGGTGTGGCGGTGAATCTGCTGCTGACGGCGGTGAAGTTCTTCGTCGGCTCGGTGACGGGCTCGGTGGCCGTGGTGTCGGATGCGGTGAACAACCTCTCCGACGCGGCGGGCAGCCTGGTATCCCTGGTGACGATGCGCATGGCGTCCAAACCCATCGACAAGGAGCATCCCTTCGGCCATGGCCGCGCGGAGTACATCGGCGCCCTGGCCGTGGGTGTGATGATCATCGTCATGGGCGTAGAGATGCTCAAAACGGGCGTCGCCAGCATCATGGAGCCAAAGCCCCTGGCGCTGAACATCATCACCTTTGTGCTGCTGGTGCTGTCCGTGCTGGTGAAGGGCGGGCTGTATCTGTTCTACAACGGCGTGGGCAGGCTGATCGACTTTGCCTCCCTGATTGCCGCGGCAAAGGATTCCCTGTCCGACATGCTGGCGACCACGGCGGTTGTCATCTCCACCGTGGCGGCCATGTTCTGGGATTTCCCCATTGACGGCATCATGGGTGTGCTGGTGGCGCTGCTGGTGTTCAAGGCGGGCTTCGACGTGGTGCGGGAGATGCTGGATAACCTCCTGGGCGGCCGGCCCGATCCAGAGCTGGGGCGGGAGATCATCCGCAGGCTGATGACCTACGAGAGTATCCTGGGCACCCATGACCTGCTGATCCACGATTACGGCCCCGGCCGGTGCTTTGCCTCCATCCATGCCGAGGTTCCGGCGGATGGCGATATCCTGGCCATGCATGAGGTCATCGACCGGGCGGAGCAGGAAATTGGCACGGCGCTGAATGTGCCGCTGTGCATCCACATGGATCCCATCGTCACCGGCGATGCGCGCATCGACGCGGCGGCGGCCCATCTGACGGAGACGCTGCGGGAAATGAACGGGGGCTATATGCTCCATGACCTGCGCATGGTACCGGGCGAAAACCGTACGAATCTCGTCTTCGATGTGGCGGTGCCTGCCGGGTGCAGGGAAAAGCAGCGCATTGCCGACGCCCTGTGCGCGGCGGCCAGGGAGCTGGATGAACGCTATGTGTGCGTGATCCACTTTGACATTGATTTTTACAGCGAGTGAGTAAGAATAGGAAACAGAAAAATGCATCCCCTGACCTGAGTGGGTCGGGGGATGCATTTGCGTTCAGATGGGATTCCAGGCCCCTGATTACGGGTAGGGCCAGGTGGAGAGGCAATCGACGGGAACCCAGCCGCGGCGGTACTGATTGGTGACCACCTCGCGGTAGTGGATCTGGGCCCAGAGCACGCCGTCCACCTCCTCGTAGGCGTAGATGACGGCGCGGCTGCCCTTGTAGATGAGGCTGACCTTGTAGGCCAGGAAGTCCTCGCCGGGGCCGAAGTAGACGCGCTGATCGCTGATGACCTCGCGGGCGTCGCCCTCGTCGTTCTCGGTGGGAACCACGCTGGGGTCAATGTCGATGCGGTTATCGGTGGTGTAGGCACGCATCCAGTCGCCGCGGTAGTTGAACTCGATCTGGAACCACCACAGCTCGTTCCTTTCGTCCCAGACCTTGGAGATGACGTTGACCTCCGTGCCGGCGGAGAAGAAGGAGCCGGGCTCGTCGTAGTCGGTGCTGGGGCCGGAGCGGGTGGCGGCCTTCTTCAGCAGCTTGGCGGCCACGCCCTCGCTGGGGTAACCGACGGAGGGGATGGCCGGGGCGGCGGTCACCGGAACGGGGGTGATCAGCTCAACCAGGGACTCCGTGGGCGTGGGCGTGGGCGTGATGATGATGACCTGACGGGTCGGGGTGGGCGTGACATACTCCACGCGCTGGGTGGGCGTGGGAGTCACATAGTGCACGTACGGGGTCGGGGTGGGGGTGATATACTGCACATAAGGCTTGGGCGTGGCGGTCACGCGGGTGTAGGGCGTGGCGGTGGCGTGGCTGCCCCCGGCAACGATGATGTCGGTGATGGTGGCGCCGGTGCGGCCGTAGCCCTGGATGGCGGATTCGATGGTCAGCTCAATGCGCGTCACGCCCGTGTACTGCTGGGGAAGCAGGATGCGCTGATAGCCTTCATACCAGGATGCAGAGGACGCATTGGGGCGGAAGGAGTCCGACATGCGGTAGCGGTAGGTGACCGACTCGGTGGTATAGCGGTTGGTGCTGTACCAGATGGTGACGGAAATGACGTCCGGCCGGTCGTAATGGCTGTAGTAATTCTGGCTGTAGCAATGACCGTTGCGAACCCAGATTTCGCCCACGGTGGCGCTGTAAAGCTGGATGGTCAGGTCGGCGCCGTAGCCGGTGTAGCTCTGCGTCCAGGTGGTGGTGGTATTGCCATCGGTCAGCGAGCTGATGGCATTGCCGTTCACGTCGGTGACGGAGCCGATATATACGGCGTTGGACGGGCCGGCGGCATAGGCGCCTGCGCACAGGCATACCAGCAGCAGTGCCAGCAGGGGGAGCAGACGGGTCTTCTTCATGAAGCTCATCATCCTTTCTTTGGGCGGATTCTGCATAGGTCAGATGAGTTGGCAGGATTCATCCATAATAACGATCCATTATGGTATTTTCTTCACGGCAGCACCCAATTCCTTCATTTTTTCTGTATCTTTCTGTATGGAAAATGTGTTTTTGCTCTTTTCAAATCCTGTAACCTGTTGTACAATGGTATCAGTAAATAGGGAGCGCTGCAGACCCGTGCTGTATGCCTGGGTTTGTAAGTGCTTACATGCATGAAGGAGGAATCCCCCATGGAGCTTCGTACTGCATCCTCTCCCCGGGACGTGAAGCATTATGACACCCAGCGTCTGCGCGAGGAGTTCCTGATCGACGACCTGTTCCATGCGGACGAGGTGAAGCTGGTGTACAGCCACATCGACCGCATCATCACCGGCAGCGCGGTGCCCGTCAAGGGTGTGCTGACCCTGGACGCGGGCGACGAGCTGCGGGCTGAGTATTTCCTGCAGCGCCGCGAGCTGGGCGTGATCAACATCGGCGGGGAAGGCACCGTCACCGTGGACGGCGAGGTGTTCACCCTGCGCAGCCGTGACGGCCTGTACGTCGGCCGCGGCAAGAAGGACATCGTCTTCGCGTCCTGCGACCCGGCGAATCCGGCCAAGTTCTACCTGAACAGCTGCCCCGCCCACACGGCCTATCCGACCGTGTACATCCGGCCCGAGGATTGCGTCCGCGCCGAGCTGGGCAGCCTGGAGACGGCCAACCACCGCACCATCTGCAAGTACATCCTGCCCGGCCAGGTGCAGAGCTGCCAGCTGGTGATGGGCATGACCAAGCTGGAGCCCGGCTCCGTGTGGAACACCATGCCCTGCCACACCCATGACCGCCGCATGGAGGTTTACCTGTACTTCGACCTGCCCGAGGATGGCTTCGTGATGCATTTCATGGGCGAGGGCCAGGAGACCCGCCACATCATCATGCGCAACCAGGAGGCCGTCATCAGCCCCAGCTGGTCCATTCACTCCGGTTGCGGCACCCAGGCGTACACCTTCATCTGGGGCATGTGCGGCGAGAACCAGGACTTTGACGACATGGACGGCATCGCCATGAAGGATCTGAAGTAACACTGATATCATATTGAGGAGGTAATTCCCCATGAACATGTTCTCTCTGGAAGGCAAGGTCGCGCTGGTGACCGGCGCGTCCTACGGTATCGGCTTCGCCATCGCCAAGGCCCTGGCCAAGGCCGGCGCCACCATCTGCTTCAACGACCTGAAGCAGGAGTTTGTCGATAAGGGCCTGGCCGCTTACGAGGCGGAGGGCATCAAGGCCCACGGCTACGTCTGCAATGTCTGCGACGAGGACGGCGTCAACGCCCTGGTCAAGCAGATCGAGGAGGAGGTCGGCGTGATCGACATCCTGGTCAACAACGCCGGTATCATCAAGCGTATCCCCATGTGCGAGATGAGCGCGGCGGATTTCCGCCAGGTCATCGACGTGGATCTGAACGCGCCTTTCATCTGCGCCAAGGCCGTCATCCCCTCCATGATCAAGAAGGGCCACGGCAAGATCATCAACATCTGCTCCATGATGTCCGAGCTGGGCCGCGAGACTGTGTCTGCCTACGCGGCGGCCAAGGGTGGCCTGAAGATGCTGACCAAGAACATCTGCTCCGAGTACGGCCACCTGAACATCCAGTGCAACGGCATCGGCCCGGGCTACATCGCCACCCCGCAGACCGCGCCCCTGCGCGAGATCCAGCCCGACGGCAGCCGTCATCCCTTCGACCAGTTCATCATTGCCAAGACTCCTGCCGAGCGCTGGGGCGAGGCGGACGATCTGGGCGGCCCCGCTGTGTTCCTGGCCTCCGACGCCTCCAACTTCGTCAACGGTCACATCCTGTACGTGGACGGCGGCATCCTGGCTTACATCGGCAAGCAGCCCTAAACGCCGGGAATGGCCACGGTCGCCTGCGGTAATCACGGAAAATGGGTCGTGCGGCATCTGCGCCGCACGGCCTTTTCTGTTCCGGTGCAAAATGTCGGCGATTGATGGCGGATGGGAAATTTTATGGCTCTTCACGGAAAGTTAGGGAATGGTTTGTATGACATGGCGCAGACACCTTTCCCGCCATTGCGGCTGCATCGAAACCATGAAGGGGAAGATGCGGCGTCTTTGCGGTGGGTTGCGCCCTCGTTCTTATTCATTCAAGCAACCCTCCGCAACGTCGCCGCCCCGATATGCAGCCGCCTTTCCAACGCCTTGGGGGCAGGAGGGGGACGGGGGGAAATCGCTGTTCGATTTCCTCCAGCGCCTTTGCGCCGCTTTCGGCGGGCGAAA
>JAFXDB010000072.1 GCA_017516305.1 Clostridia bacterium
CTCAAGATGGCGGCGTGTACGAGACCCCCGGCGGCACCCTGCTCTACGCTGCGCACGGCATCCTCGAAAGCATCACTCTGGATCGTGCCACCAGCCACTACAAGGAGCTGGTCGCCTCCAAGTTTGCCGAGCTGGTGTACGACGGCATGTGGTACACCCCCCTGCGTGAGGCCCTGTCCGCCTTCGTGGATTCCACCCAGGAGGCCGTCAACGGCACCGTGAAGGTCAAGCTCTACAAGGGCAACTGCATCAACGCGGGTGTGAAGTCCCCCAACAGCCTGTACCTGGAGGAGATCGCCACCTTCGGCGACTCCAAGGATCTGTACAGCCACAAGGACTCCGAGGGCTTCATCAACCTCCTGGGCCTGCCCCTCAAGGTCAAGGCCATCGTCGATCAGCGCAGCAAGTAAGCGTATATCTGTCCCGGTCTGCCGCAGCGGCAGGCCGGGATTTTGTGTGCCGGGGTAATGCCGGAAATACACAGGAAGTGCAATGATAACGTTTGCAATACCTTGACAGAATTGGTTGTATACGGTAGAATAATGACCATTCCCGACGATATCCGCAGGAACCAACACAGCCCGCGGAGGGAGGGAACTCCGGAGAACCTCACACAGGTGAGTGCCGAAGGTGCAAAGCCGGTGCTGCTGCATCGGTGGAATCTCTCAGGCAAAAGGACGGAGCAGGCGATATACCATCGTGTAACGGTGTCTGCGTCGTTCCCCGGAGCTGTCTGTTGCAAAACGGGCGGCCATTTTTCATTTGAAAGGGGACAACACACATGGCTGAATTCCTCGACGCCCTGGCAAAGGGCAATGACGTCGTCAACACCTTCATCTGGACGACCCTGGGCCTGGTGCTCCTGCTGGCCACGGGCCTGCTGACCACCATCATCACCAAGGTGTTCCAGGTGACCCACATTGGCATGTGGTGGAAGAACACCATCGGCAGCCTGTTCAGCAAGGACGTCATCAAGCATGACCAGACCGGCAAGGCCATCTCTCCCTTCCAGGCCCTGTGCACGGCCCTGGCAGCCACCATCGGCGTGGGCAACATCGCCGGCGTGGCGGCGGCCATCGCAATCGGCGGCCCCGGCGCGGTATTCTGGATGTGGGTGGCGGCCTTCCTGGGCATGATGACCAACTACTCCGAGAACGTGCTGGGCATCTTCTACCGCCGCCGCAATGAGAACGGCGAATGGTCCGGCGGCGCGATGTACTACCTGCAGGACGGCCTGGGCGGCATGAAGGGCTGCAAGGCCATCGGCAAGGCCCTGGCGGTCATCTTCTGCATCGTGACGCTGCTGGCGGCCTTTGGCATCGGCGGCATGGGCCAGGTCAACAAGATCGTCGTGAACATCGAGTCCGCCTTCGATATCCCCGCCCTCAGCGGCGTGGAGCTCTATGACGGTGTGAGCCTGTACGCCCTCCTCATCGGCCTGGTGCTGGTGGCGCTGGCGGCGGCTATCACCCTGGGCGGCCTCAAGCGCGTGGCGGCCTTTGCCGAGAAGATCGTGCCCTTCATGGTGGTGCTGTTCATGGCGGGCAGCCTGGTCATCATCGCATTGAACTGGCAGAGCATCCTGCCTGCCTTCAAGGCTATCTTTGTCACGGCCTTCAATCCCATTGCCGCTGCGGGCGGCGTGACGGGCGCGGCCATCCGCACGGTGATGGTGCAGGGCTTCAAGCGCGGCGTCTTCTCCAACGAGGCCGGCCTGGGCTCCTCCGTCATGGTGCACTCCAACTCCAACATCAAGGAGCCCGTCAAGCAGGGCATGTGGGGCATCTTTGAGGTCTTCGCGGACACGATGATCGTCTGCACGATGACGGCCCTGGTGGTGCTGACCAGCGGTCTGTACAACCTGGAGACCGGCATGCTGGCCGAGGGCGTGACCGACGCGACCCTGGTGGCGGACGCCTTCAACTCCATCTTCTCCTGGGGTGATATCGGCGCCAAGTTCATCGCCGTCGCCATCCTGCTCTTCGCCTTCACCACCGTTCTGGGCTGGAACCACTACGGTACCAAGGCCTGGGAATACCTCTTCGGCGTGAAGTCCAACAAGGTCTACAAGGTCATCCACCTGGTCATGGCGCTGCTGGGCGCGCTGCTGACCTCCTCCCTGGCCTGGGACATCTCCGATACCTTCAACGGCCTGATGATGATCCCCAACCTGATCGGCGTCATCGCCCTCTCCGGCCTGGTGGCGAAGATCACCAAGAACTACCTCGACCGCCAGAAGGGAAAGGACGTCAAGCCCATGCTCAGCGCGTTTGAGGACGAGAACGAATAATTCCACACAGCACAAGCGTAGTCTGCCGGCGCGGACTGCGCTTTTTCATGCTTTTTTCGTTATCCGATTGAACAAAACGGTCATATCTGCTATACTATACCATGGATTATCATGTTCACACATATTAAGGAGGCAACACCTATGAAACTCTGGGGCGGCCGTTTTGCCAAATCCACCGATCACCTGATGGACGATTTCCATTCCTCCATCTCCTTCGACCAGCGCATGGCCGAGGAGGACATCACCGGCTCCATTGCCCACGCGACCATGCTGGGCGAGCAGGGCATCATCCCCCAAAATGACGCGGAGAAGATCGTCGGGGGCCTGAAGGGCATCCTGGCCGACGTGGAGGCCGGAAAGATTGAGTGGATGGTGGACGCCGAAGACATCCACATGAACGTGGAGACCATCCTGACCCAGCGCATCGGCGAGGCGGGCAAGAGGCTGCACACCGGCCGCAGCCGCAACGACCAGGTGGCCCTGGATGTGCGCATGTACGCGAAAAAGGCCTGCCGCGAGACCGAGGAGATGCTGAACGATCTGCTGGAGGTCATCCTCTCCATCGCCCAGGACAATCTGGACACCATCATGCCCGGCTACACCCACATGCAGAAGGCCCAGCCCATCACCCTGGCCCATCACATGATGGCTTATTTCGAGATGTTCCTGCGGGACCGCCGCCGCTTCCGCGCGGCCTTTGACGCTGCGGACGTGATGCCCCTGGGCTCCGGCGCGCTGGCGGGCACCACTTATCCCCTGAACCGTGAGCGCGTGGCCGAGCTCCTGGGCTTTGCCGACATCACGCAGAATTCCCTGGACGGCGTGTCCGACCGCGACTTCCTGCTGGACTTCCTCCACGCGGCCTCCACGACGATGATGCACCTGTCCCGCTTCTGCGAGGAGCTGATCATCTGGAACACCAACGAGTTCCGCTTTGTGGAGATGGACGACGCCTACGCCACCGGCTCCTCCATCATGCCGCAGAAGAAGAACCCCGACGTGGCTGAACTCATCCGCGGCAAGACCGGCCGCGTGTATGGCGACCTCATGGCCCTTTTCACCGTCATGAAGGGCATTCCGCTGGCCTACAACAAGGACATGCAGGAGGACAAGGAGGCGTTCTTCGACGCCCGCGACACGCTGGTGAAGGGGCTGACGGTCTTCACCGCCATGCTGCGCACCTGCACCTTCCGCAAGGAGGTCATGGAGCGCGGCGCGTCCGGCGGCTTCACCAACGCCACCGACGCGGCGGATTACATGGTCAAGCACGGCGTGGCCTTCCGCGACGCCCACGAGGTGGTCGGCCGCCTGGTGGCCCACTGCCTGAATGAGAACAAGGCCCTGCTGGATCTGACACTGGAGGAATTGAAGGCCTTCCACCCGGTTTTTGAGGCGGATGTGTTTGACGACCTGAGCATGATCTCCTGCGTCCGGAAGCGCCGCATTCTCGGCGCGCCCGCGCCCGACATGGTGCAGATGGCCATTGATCTGGGGCGGGAGAGGCTGGCAAGATAAACGTCGGCTGGCAGAGAAAACGCCGGCAGACGGACGTTGATATCTGTCACGAATGTACACAGGAGGGATTCCATGTCCATGATATCCCATAATTGCCGTCATTGCGGCTCGGTGTTTGAGTTCCGGCTGGAACTGGCGGTGTGTCCCTGCCCGGCCTGCGGAACGCCCCATGAGCGGCCCAGATCCGAAGGGGAAAGCCTGACCTGGCTGCGCCGCGCCAACGAGGAGCGCGCCAACTGCGACTACGCCAACGCAGAGGCGACCTACCGCCAGGTGCTGGGCCGTCATCCGGAGGAGCATGAGGCCCTGTGGGGCCTGGTGATGTGCAAATTCGGCGTGGAGCTGGTGGAGGGCAAGCCCACCATCCATTTCCTGCGCCGTCAGGATATCCTCGCTGACCGGGATTATCTCCGCGCCTGTCAGCTGGCGGAGGAGAAGGTGGCCCGCAACTACCGGGAAACGGCGGAGTATATCAGCCAGATTCAGGGCGGAATCCCGCCCAAGGGCGAGGAATACGACGTGTTCCTCTGCTACAAGGGCAGCGGAAGGGTCAAGGGTACCTTTGCGCAGGAGTATTTCCATGCGTACCAGCTGTATCTGGATCTGCAGAAGGCGGGCCTGAAGGTTTTCTTTGCCCATGAGACCCTCAAAGGCATGGCAGGTGCGAAGTATGAGGCGCTGATCTTCCATGCGCTGTATTCCGCCAAGGCCATGCTGGTGGTCTGCAGCGACCCGGATAACCTTGGCACCCCGTGGGTGCACAGCGAGTGGACGCGGTATCTGGAGCGCATCTATGCGGGCGAGGGCTGTCTGCTGATCACCATGCTGTATGACAACTGCAGCCCGTACAGTCTGCCCCATGAGCTGCGGGGGCTGCAGGGGATCCAGGTGGGCCCGTCCCAGTGGTGGGAGACGCTGATGGAAAATCTGCAGCGGGTGACGGACCCGAAGCAGAAGGAGAAGAAGGCGGACTCGGTGAACGTGGCGCGCATGCGTCTGCCGGTGGAGTATGCGCTGAAGTCCGGCGACTGGGGCAATGCCGCCAGCCGCGCAAAGGCCTACTGCGAGAAGTATCCCGACCGGGCGGAGGGCTACATGTACCAGCTGCTGGCAAAGCTGAAGCAGCCCGCGGTGGAGGCGCTGGCCGCCAGCCTGACGCCCTTTGAGAACGACGTTGACTGGCAGTTTGCCATGCAGCAGGCGGATGACGCACAGGCTGCGGCCTGGTCAGCGGTGCTGGAGAAGTCCCAGGCGCTGCGGCGGAAGAAGGAAGAGGAGCGCATCGCTGAGGAGAAGCGCATCGCCGAGGAAAATCGCCGGGCGGAGGAAGCCCGCCGGGCCGAGCAGGCCCAGTGGGATACGGCGCTGCTCAAGTGCCGGAAGCTGAGCGAAATGGGCGCGTGGGATCCGGCGGCGGAGGAAGCGGGCAAGCTGGTTGCGCTGCGCAAGGGGAATCCCCAGGGATATCTGCTGCGTCTGCTGACGAAGTACCGGCTGACGAAGCCGGAGGCGCTGGCGGAATGCGTGGAGCCCTATGAGCAGCAGGAGGACTGGAAGCTGGCCCTGCAGTACAGCCCGTCGGAGCAGAAGAAAATGCTGGAGGGCTGCCTGCAGCAGTCCCAGACGCTGCGCCTCCGCCTGGAAAAAGAGCGCCAGGAGGCCGAACGCCGCCGCGCCGAGCAGCTGCGCTTGGAAGAAGAGGCCCGCAAGGCCGAGGAAGAGCGCATCGAAAAGGAACGGCGGGACGCGGAGCAGGCTGCCTGGACTGCCGCGATCCGCGAGGCGCAGCATCTGCGCGAGGCGGGCCAGTGGCAGCAGGCCCTTGACAAGGCCGAGCAGCTGATCGGAATGCGGGACTGGAAGAGCGAGGGCTACATGGGCCGTCTGCTGGCCAAGCGGAAGCTGAAAATGTGGGATGACCTGGCGACCTGTATGGAGCCCTTTGAGGACGATCTGGACTGGAAGCGGGCGCTGGTACATGCCACCCGGGCGCAGAAGCCCAAGCTGGAGGAGTACTTGACGCGCTCCAGGGCGCTGCGCGAGGCGGAGAGAAAGAAGCGCGAGGAGCGCGAACAGCGCGAGGAACGGGATCGCCTCTACACCCAGAACGTGGCGCATGTGAGGGAGCTGCTGCAAAAGGGCGACTGGGACGCGGCCTGGACGGAAGCCAGCGCGCTGCCCGACCGGGTGGAGAAGCGGCTGCTGCAGCTGCTGGCGGACAGCCGCCTCCCCAACGAGACGGCGCTGGCCACGGCAGATCCGGACATCTTTTTTGGCGAGCTGTATAGAGACTACTACAACGAGGCTGGCGAGGTGCGCCGGGAGCAGCTGGCTGCCTACCGGGAGGCCGCCCATGAAAATGCCCGGAAGAAGCGGCGCAAGGCCGCAACGGCGCGCTGCTTCTGGACAACGGTGCTGTCCCTGCTGGGACTGGTCGGATACTTCTTTGCCCTGCAGAGGCTGCCGGACATGACGCCGGTAATCACCATGGGCGCGGCAGCGGTGGCGGCGATCGTGATGCTGGTGCTGATGCGTCTTGATAAAAAATGCGGCACCGTCCCCATGGTGCTGTTCTCCGGCGTGTTTGCCGGTGTGACCTACTGCGCGGCGACGATGTGGACGCTGCCGGCCTGGGCATGCTATCTCGGTGCCCTGGTGATGGTGGTTCCGCCGCTGTGCGCCGGCTGCACAAAGAGCGACCGCTGCCGCCATGCGGCGCTTCCCGTCATCTGGCTGATGACGGTGATCGACCTGACGCTGGCGGCCATGCTTCCGGGGGCGGCGCTGGCAACCTTCCTCTGCGGCATCGTGAGCACCTGGTGGTTCGCGCTGCTGGTGGTGCTGACGAATCTTCTGCTGCTGGCGTATAACGTGATCGGCGACGGCATCGACATGGAGGAATTCGCCGGCGGCTGGACGCTCCTGCTACCTGCGATGCTGCTGCCCCATGTCATTTCGGGCCTGCAGGTGCTGCTGCCTGCCTGGGCGGGAATGATCGTCCTGCTGGCGGCGGTGCTGCTGTTGTGCCTCTACGGTCTTGCCTATAATACGGATCATTTTCGCGTAAATGCCGGTGCCTTTGTGCTGGCGCTTGTGCTGGCTGCGGTGGCGGTCTGCGCGGCGATTTTCCTTTCGCTGCCCCTGTGGGTATACCTGGCTGCGGCGCTGGTGCTGACGGTCATTATCCTGGGTTTTGCTGTGGCGAAGCTGGATGACTCCTCTGCGGCTGTGGTGCTGCCCGGCCTGTGGCTGGTGCTGCACCTGGTTTTCCAGCTGCTGGCTCTGTTCATCGACGCGCCCTGGGTGGGTGTGGCCGCGGGTATCCTTGACGGCTGGATCGCCCCCATCGTGATCTTCCTTGCCGCATTCCTGACCGCCATGGAAGTGAATGCAGGCAAGAGCATCGGCGTGGTTCTGCTGGGCCTGCTGGGCCTGGCGGGCGTCGGCGTTGCTCTGGCGCTGCTGGCTGTGCCGACCTACGGCGTGGTCGCGGTGCAGCATTACCTGCCGGACTGGATGGGTCTGGCGGCCTGGGGCGGGGCGTTGCTGGCGTTCATGATCTATGCCATCAACCGTAAGAACGAGAAGTACAGCGGTGGCGGGGGGATGATCTTCCTGGGTGTGCTGCTGATCGGTGCGACGGTCGTTGTCACCATCTTCTGGCCCCCGACGCAGCTGTGGTATCTCATTGCGGCGGCTGCGCTGTCCCTGATCCTTACATTCAGCTCGCTTGTATCCCTGGCCGGTATTGACCCGGTGCCCTGGCCCCTGCCGGCGACCATCTGGCTGACGCTGCACAGCGGCGTGTATATCCTGGCCCATTTCGTGCAGGCACCGTGGGTCGCCGTGGCGCTGAACATCACCCGCTGGTGGCTGCCCGGTGCGGCTGTGCTGGTGTGGGCCATCGCCATCGTCTGGTATATCGGCGATGAAGAGGGCTGGTGGTAAACCCTGTTTTCCCCGACTGAAAGGAGGTTCTCCCCCGTGAAGAAAGCTTTGATGGCGCTGTTCCTGCTGATGGCGGCGTTCCTTGCTGTCCCGGCTCTGGCGGCCACGTCCGTCCCGCTGTCCGTGCGGGAGATCCCCGCTGTTCCGCCTGCCCCGGCTGCACCGCAGGTCATCCGGGCGGTGCAGAACGGCGCGACCCTGTCCGTTACCTTTGACCGGGAGCTGCCCCGGGAGTCCCGGCTGGCCTTCATTGCCCTGGACGGCGAGGGCCGGGAGGACTCCTTGCGCTATGCCCGTGAGGGCGGCGCCTTCACCACGGCGGCGCTGCCTGAAGGCGGGCAGTGGCTGCGCATCGAGCTGGCCTGGGTGGCGGAGGACGTCAATGCCACGGCCTGCTACAATGTGGGCGGCGGCCTGACGCAGGTGACCCGCTTCGATGGGAGCTACAACGAATTCGTCTACGGTGCGGACGGCGCTTTCATCGAGTACCGCGAGGACGCTACGGGCGTGTGGACGCGCTTTGACGCCTCCGGCAATGCGACGGTTTATTCCTACGAAGCCCAGGACATGCGCGTGTGGTTCGACCTGGCAGGCAATATCTGCTGGGCGACCTATGCTGACGGCTTTTACAATGTCACCTGGGAGCCGGGCCGGGGGTGGTTCATTGAGGCTCCGGCGGGGGATATCGCCGTCCGGCTGAACCTGGACCCTACCCGCGTCAGCCCGCTGGTGATCGTGGCTGAACCGTCGCCCACGCCGGAGGTCGTCTGGTACAGCAACAACACCATCGGCCTGGGCGGTCTGTCCCTGCAGGAGGCGGATTCCCGTCTGCCGAACAAGTGGTACAATATCGTTCCCATCGACCTGACCCGTCAGGGCCGCCAGACCTACTACCTCATCATCAGCGACGCCCGCTTCATCGGCGAATGCTATGTGGACGTATGGGGAGATACGGTCACGGTGACCTGCCAGATCCCGGGCATCAGCGGCATTGAGCTGAAAAGTGAGTATGGCCGCTGGTTTACCAGGCTTTCGCAGATCACGGCCAGCAGCATTGAGTCCACCGCGAATGGCTTTGCCTTCGGCGTGCCGGTATCCATCAGCCGCGACCTGGACGGCGCGGATGTGGCGCTGCTGTTTATCCGCTCGAAGGCCACCTACCGCCAGCCCTTCCGCGACGGCACGGAGCTGGCGCGCTACTGGCGCAATACGCCGGAATGGAAGCAGTTCCGCAGGGATCTGCAGACGCTGATGCCGCTGGTGGAGCGTTGATGGCGTTCCTGAAGGCATGATGGAGACAAGGAGGAGTCGCTTATGTACTTTGCTCCCGTGACGATCGAACTGAAGGACGGCCGGACGGCCATCCTTCGCAGCCCCGACCCTGTCAATGACGCGGCGGAGCTGGTGCAGTACCTGTACGATACCGCTGCAGACACGCCCTTTGTGCTGCGCGCGCCTGAGGAGATCAGCATGACCGTGGAGGGCGAGGAGCGCTTCCTGGAGGCGGTGGTGGATTCTGAGAGCGACTGTATGATCCTGTGCGAGGTGGACGGACGCATTGCGGGCAACTGCCATTTGTCCTTCATGGGCAAGAAGAAGGTGCGTCACCGCTGCTCGGTAGCCATTGCTCTGCGCAAGGCCTTCTGGGGCCTGGGCATCGGCACGGCCATGTTTGAAGCGATGATCGGCATGGCAGAAAAGCGCGAGGGCGTGACGGTGATGGAGCTGGAATTCATCGAGGGCAATGCCCGGGCGCGGGGCCTGTACGAGAAGATGGGCTTCCGCATCGTGGGCATGCACCCCGACGCCATCCGGCAGGAGGACGGCACGCTCCTGGCGCTGTACCTGATGCAGCGCCCGGTGTGAGGTGCGGCGTGTATATCGAGCCGATGAAGCTGAAGCTGCAGGATGGCCGGAGGGTCATCCTGCGCAGTGCGGAGCCGGAGGACGCCGCCGCTGACCTGCGCTGCATGCAGCAGACTGCCGCCGAAACGGAGTTCCTGCTCCTCAGCCCGGAGGAGGTATCCGGCGAAGTGCCCCGCCATGCCGCCGCATTGGAGGATGTGCGGGACGACCCGTATGCGCTGCTGCTCGTCTGCGTGGCGGATGGCGAGGCGGTGGGCCGTCTGCATGGGTTTGTCAAGCCCCGGCGCAGGGTGTGCCACCGCTTCCGCCTGGGGCTGTGCGTCCGCCGGGCATACTGGGGACAGCGCCTGGCCACGGCCATGCTGCATGCCGCCGAGCGGGTCGCCCGGGAAATGGGCTGCCTTCAGATGGAATTGGAGGTCATGGCGCACAATGCCCGCGCCGTTCGCCTGTATGAACACGAGGGCTACCGCATCGCCATGGTGCATCCGGGGGCGGTCTGCTTCCCGGACGGACGCGTGGCGGACGAATATCTGATGATCAAAAAGCTGTGAGGAAATCATGAGAACCGCTGATTTTGATTACAACCTCCCGGAGGAGCTGATTGCCCAGACCCCCGTGGAGCCCCGCGACCACTCCCGTCTGATGGTCGTCCACCGCGGTGACGGCAGCCGGGAGCATAAGCATTTCTACGATATTCTGGATTACCTGAACGCCGGTGACGCGCTGGTCATCAACGAGACGAAGGTGATCCCGGCGCGCCTGCTGGGCGTGAAGGAAGGAGCTGATACCCAGGGGCACAGCGTGCCGGTGGAGATCCTGCTTTTGCGCAGGGAGAACGCCACGGACTGGGAGGCCCTGGTCAAGCCGGGCCGCAGGCTCAAGCCCGGCGCGGTCTGCTCCTTCGGGGGCGGCCTGCTCAAGTGCGAGATCATGTCCAGCGTGCCGGAGATCGGCGGGCGCATCGTGCGCTTCATGTACGAGGGCGTATTCGAGGAGATCCTGGACAAGCTGGGCGAGATGCCCCTGCCGCCCTACATCCACGAGAAGCTGGAGGATCGCAGCCGCTACCAGACTGTCTACGCGAAGAACGAGGGCTCTGCCGCTGCGCCTACCGCCGGTCTGCACTTCACCCCGGAGCTGCTGGAAAAGGTCAGGCAGAAGGGCGTGACCATCGTGCCCGTGACGCTGCATGTGGGCCTGGGCACCTTCCGCCCGGTGGCGGTGGAGGACGTGGACACCCATGTGATGCACTCGGAATATTATCAGGTGACGCAGGAGGCAGCGGACACGCTCAACGCCATCCGCGCAAGGGGCGGCCGCATCATCTGCGTGGGTACGACCTCCGTGCGCACGCTGGAGACTGTCGCCACCGAGGACGGCGTCATCCATCCCGGCGCGGGGGACACCGCCATCTTCATTTATCCCGGCAAAAAGATCAAGGCCGTGGATGCGCTGATCACCAATTTCCATCTGCCGCAGAGTACGCTGCTGATGCTGGTGAGTGCTTTCATGGGCCGGGAAACGGCGCTGGACGTCTATCGTGAGGCGGTGGAGGAGCGGTACCGCTTCTTCTCCTTCGGCGATGCGATGTTCATCGAGTGACGCTGCGCCGCAGGTCATTGCGCAAATGAAGAAAAGGCTTGCGCAACCGGAAAGTTTGTTGTATACTGTTTCAGTATTATTCGCATGAAAGGGGGATATCCCGATGAAAAAGCTTGAAATGCAGCTGCTGGATCTGCTGCAGGAGGATTGCCGCCTGCCGCTGGAGAAGCTGGCGGTGATGTTGGGCGTGACGACTGCCGAGGTTGCCGAAACGGTTGACAACCTGGAGAAGCAGCGCGTCATCCTGCGCTATGCGCCCACCATCAACTGGGACAAGACCGACCGCGAGCGCGTGGAGGCGATGATCCAGGTGTCCGTGACGCCCCAGCGCGACGCAGGCTTTGACGAGGTGGCCAAGCGCATCTACCGCTTTGAGGAGGTCAAGTCCGTCTACCTGATGAGCGGCGGCTATGACCTGCTGGTGCTGGTGGAGGGCAAGACGCTGAAGGAGTGCGCGCTGTTCGTGTCCTCGAAGCTCTCCACGCTGGAAATGGTGACGGGCACGGCGACCTCCTTCATCCTCAAGCGCTACAAGGAAGAGGGCGTTGTTTTCGAGGAGAGCAAAACTGATAACAGGCTGGTGATCTCCCCGTGATGTACGAAAAGTTTATCAACCCTGCCATTGCGGACGTGCCGCCCAGCGGCATCCGCCGTTTCTTTGACATTGCCGCCACGATGAAGGACGCCATTTCCCTGGGCGTGGGCGAGCCGGATTTCGTGACCCCCTACCACATCCGCAATGCTGCCATCAATTCCCTGTTGGACGGCGAAACGCAGTACACCGGCAACCGCGGCATACCTGAGCTGCTGGAGGAGATCAGCTGGTATCTGGAGCACCGCTTCCAGACGAAGTACGATCCGTCCACCGAGATCATGGTGACCGTGGGCGCGTCCGAGGCCATCGACGTGGCCCTGCGTGCCCTGGTTTCCCCCGGAGACGAGGTGCTGGTGCCCGAACCCAGCTACGTCAGCTACAGCCCCAGCGTCATCTTCGCCACCGGCACCCCTGTGGGCGTGGTGACCACAGCGGAGACCGAGTTCCGCCTGACGCCTGAGGCCATCGAAGCGGCCATCACCCCCCGGACGAAGTTCCTGATCCTGCCGTACCCCAACAACCCCACCGGCGGCGTGATGGGCCGGGAGGATCTGCAGAAGATCGCTGCGGTGGTGGAGAAGCATGACCTGCTTGTCATTTCTGACGAGATCTATGCTGAGCTGTCCTACGGTGACCATCAGCATGTGTCCTTCGCGTCCCTGCCCGGTATGTGGCAGCGCACGGTCACCCTCAATGGCTTCTCGAAGGCCTTCGCCATGACCGGCTGGCGCGTGGGCTATGCCTGCGGCCCCCGGGAGATCATCGCCGTAATGCTCAAGATCCACCAGTATGGCATCATGTGTGCTCCGCGCATGGGCCAGGTGGCCGCCCTGGAGGCCCTGCGCAGCGGCCGCCTGAACGACTACGAGGACGTGCGGAAGATGCGCGAGAGCTACGATCGCCGCCGCCGCCTGATGGTGGAGGGCTTCCGGGCCATGGGCCTGGAGTGCTTCGAGCCCAGGGGCGCGTTCTACGTTTTCCCCGGCATCCAGCCCACGGGCCTGACCAGCGAGGAATTCTGCAACCGCCTGATCCGCGAGCACAAGGTGGCCTGCGTGCCCGGCACGGCCTTCGGCCCCTGCGGCGAGGGGCACATCCGCTGCTCCTACGCCACGGGCATCGACAAGCTGAACATCGCCCTGGAGCGGATGGAGGGCTTCGTCCGCCAGCTGCGCGGCTGAACGGCTGCGCGGCAAAATACCTGACCGAAGATAGTGGAGGTACCCATGCGTAAACTGATTGCCCTGCTGCTGTGCCTGCTGCTTCTCCCTCCGGCGGCTATGGCGGAGGAGGAAGCGGAGCTGTCCATGTCCGACGTGATGGCGGGCGCCGACCCGGAGGTGGTGTTCGACACCTTTATCGTCATCCCGGAGCCTGACGACGACAGCGTGATCCTTGTGGATGAGACGCCGGATCGCATCTTTGAGGAGGACGGCTCCATCCTCATCACCATCACGGCCACGGGCGACTTCACCGTCGGCGGGGACAGCCGCAAACGCGGCAGCATCTGGGAGGATGAGCTGGAAAAGCATGGCGGCGACCCGAATTTTGCCCTGCGCAACATCCGCTCCGTGCTGGCGGAGGATGATCTGACCATCGTGAACTTCGAGGGCACGCTGACCGAAAGCACCTATGTCCCCCCGGAGAAGCGCGAGAACCAGTTCCTCTTCAGTGCTCCGCCGTCCTATGCGGCGATGCTGCCGGCCAACTCCATCGAGGCGGTTTCGCTGGAAAACAACCATGTGCTTGACCATGGTCAGGCCGTATGGGACGAAACGAAGCAGCACCTGACGGACGCAGGCGTGGTCTGGTCCGGCGACGGCGAGCTGGGCGTGATCGAGGTCAAGGGCATTGAGATCGCCATGCTGTCCTACCTGTGCATCGACCGCTATTCGAAGCTCTGGGACACGGTTCCGGCGGACATTGCCGCGGCGAAGGAGATGTACCCCATCGTCATCGTGTCCTTCCACTGGGGGAACGAAAAGGAGTACGCGCCCACCAGCAACCAGATCCGCATGGGCCGCCTGGCGGTGGATTCCGGCGCCGACCTGGTGCTGGGCCACCACAGCCACCGCATCCAGCCCATCGAGTACTACAATGGCGTGTACATCTGCTACAGCCTGGGCAACTTCTGCTTTGCGGGCCATAACAACCCCGACGACATGAGCTCCTTCCTGTTCCAGACCCGCTTCCGCATCCGCGAGGTGGACGGCGAACGGGTGGTAACTAATGAGGGCTTCCGCATCATTCCGTACCGCATCTCCTCCCGCACCAACCGCAACGACTTCACCCCCACCCTCTACACCAGTGAATCCTCCAAGGAGGCCGTTATCAACACCCTGAAGCAGAATGGCCGTAAGCTGGACTATGCAGTGCAGGAGTACCCTCTGGAATGGCCGGAGGAGGAGTGAGGATGAATTCTTAATTCTTAATTCGTAATTCTTAATTTGGAATGATGAACTGATTCTTATATGCCGCTGTGCGCTTGCATGGCGGCTGATTTTGAAGGGGGAGGGTCTGCTTGAATCCGGTGTTTGGCGCGGTATTGACCGGTGAGCCCCTCGAATGGCAGCTGAGCAACGCGCAGCGCCTCGTCCTTGGCCTCGCTCCCGTGGAATCGCATTGGGTGCTGCGTGAGGTTCCTTCTGGGGTGCTGTCTGCTGTGGAGACCTATGTGTATCTGGATGGCATGCGGGTGATGCGTGTCATCAGCTATGGAAGCTATGGCAGGGACTATTACGAGGAGTGTTGCGTGGACGTGACGCTGACGGAGGAGGGCCGCATCGCTCCGGTAGAGCCCGGGAGAAAGTCCGTTCCGCTGACGGCGGGGAACCTGCATAAGCGGCGGCACACGGGTGTGTCGCTGACCTTCGATTCGACCGGGTACGACACGGTTATCCGCGTGCAGGATCACGATGCGCGGCGGGAGCGGCTGCATGTACGGCTGCCGCAGCGCATGTCCAACGAAGAATTCGCGGCGTGGGTCTCGGAAAATTGCAAGGAGGTTGCGACCTGATGGAAAACGGCTACTGGCAGCTGACCAACGCCCAGCGGCGGTGCTTTGGCATTGCGCCGGTGGGTGAGGACTGGGAGTGCGTCGCCCTGCCCCGCAGCAAGTACGACGGCTATGACACGGTGATCTGGCTGGACGGCGACAGGGTGCGCTACATCGTTCGCCATGGCGAAATGCTGCATATCGAGCATGCGCTGGACGAGCTGCTCACCCCGGACGGGCAGTTTATCGTGCCCAAGAGGTCGAAGAAGCCCATCAGGCTCAGTGCCGCCACCATCTGCAAGCGCAGTCCGGTGGGCATGTGCCTGTGGTATCAGCGGCATGACCGGAATGAAACCGGCAGTGTCGGGCTGCACAACGCAGCCAACATGAACTACTACAGCTCCCGTGTGGCGGGCGACCGCATCGGCGACATGGCGGACTTTCAGCGCTGGGTGGACGCCTGGTGTTCAGCGACGAGCGAGGGTGACCTGGCGGACGCGGCGGTTTTCGCGGCGTTGAAGACGCAGACTGTGAAGCTGCAGGAGGGCGATATTTTCCGCTTCCGCTGGACGCGGGGGAAATGGGGCTATGGCCGCATCCTGCTGGATTACCGGTTGATGCGCAAGCAGAAAATCCCCTTCTTCGACTGCCTGATGGGCCCCCCGCTGGCCATCGAGGTGTTTCAGATCGTCACGGATGATGCGAATATCCCGGTGGACGAGGTGCTGTCCCGTGCGGCCATGCCGGCGCAGAATATCATGGACAACGCGCTCCACTTTGGCGAGTATGAGATCATTGGTCACGGGCCTGTGCCGGAGGATCGTGACGAGCGCTGCCCCATTATGTACGGCAGGAGCTTCGATGTGCGCGAGAACCGCCTCATGTACCAGCAGGGTCGTGTTTTCCGCGAGTTGCCAGGAGGGAAGGCCATAGGGGGCCAAGATTTACGCAACTGCGGCATCGGCTGGAGCATCGACGTGTCCATGCCTGAGGTGTTGGCGTGCATGGCGCAGGGGCTGAGCGCCTACTGGGATAAGCCGCATTACCAACGGGAACGGAACCTGATGAACCCTGCCCATGCTGAGCTGCTGGCTGCTGTCCGCGAGCAGATGGGCGTGTGATTGGAATTGTGAATTAGGGATTGGATTTGGCGGATGGGTGTGTTTGGGGAATCCTGTAATATACCCTAATGGCCGCTGCGCGCTTGCATGGCGGCCTTTTTTGTTGCAGGATGAAATCTCTTGTAGCCAAAGCACGCCGTATGTGCTATAATGATATAAATACTACATGACGGAGTGATCATACATGGACGCACTGCACCTGCTTTCTGCCTGCCGGGACGCGGGCATCGACTTCTTCACCGGTGTGCCGGATTCTCAGCTCAAGGGGCTGTGCGACACGCTTTACGCCACCCTCGGCGTGAAGGAGAAGCACATCGTTGCCGCCAACGAGGGCAATGCCATCGGCCTGTGCGCGGGGCATTTCCTTGCCACCGGGCGGCCTGCGCTGTGCTACATGCAGAATTCCGGCCTGGGCAACGCCGTCAACCCCCTGGCCTCGCTGATGGACGCGCAGGTCTATGCCATGCCCTGCCTGCTGGTGATCGGCTGGCGCGGTGAGCCCGGCGTGAAGGACGAGCCGCAGCATGTGAAGCAGGGCCAGGTGACGCTCAGCCAGCTGGAATTGCTGGATGTGCCGTACATGGTGCTGGACAAGGCCATGACCGAGGCGGACTTCGACGCGGCCTTTGCGGAGATCCGGGCGCATCTGGCGGCGAACCGGACGGCGGCCATCGTGGTGAAGAAGGGTGCGCTGGCCTGCTCCGTCAAGCCGGTTTACGGCAATAAGCATGAAATGACCCGCGAGGAGGCGGTGGGCGTCATTGCCCGGCTGGCTGGCAGCCGCGACGCCTTCGTGTCCACCACCGGCAAGCTCAGCCGCGAGCTGTTCGAGCTCCGCGAGGCCGCCGGACAGGGGCATGAGCGGGACTTCCTCACCGTGGGCAGCATGGGCCATGCGTCGATGATCGCCCTGGGTATTGCGATGGAACAGCCGAACCGGCGCATCTGGTGCCTGGACGGCGACGGCGCTGCGCTGATGCATCTGGGCGCGATGGCGGTCATCGGCCAGCGGAAGCCGAACAATCTGGTGCATGTGGTCATCAACAACGGCGCGCATGAGACCGTCGGCGGCATGCCGGTGTGCGAGGGCGGACTTGACCTGTGCGCGCTGGCGATGGCGGCGGGCTACCGCAGCGTCTGCCGCGCGAACAGCCCGGAGACCCTGCTGGACGCCATCGACGCGGCCATGTCCGCCGGAGAGCTGGCATTCATTGAAGTGCTGTGTGCTGTGGGCGCCCGCGAGGATCTTGGCCGTCCCACCACCACCCCGCAGGAGAACCGGGATGCCCTGATGGCCTTCCTGCAGAAGTAACCCCGAAAAATACCTCAAAATCCTGAAATATACCCTTGTGGAGAAAGCTATGATCGCACTGCTGCTGAACTCCGGCCTTGGCTCCCGCATGGGGGACGAGACCCGCGAGCATCCCAAATGCATGACCCGCATCTCGGAGGCGGAGACCATCATCTCCTGGCAGGTGAAATGCCTGGAGCGGGTGGGCGTCACCGAGGCGGTGGTGACCACGGGGCACCTGTCGGACATGCTGGAGAAATACCTGCTGTCGCTGGATACACCCATCCGCTTCCGCTTTGTGCACAATCCGCGCTACCGGGAGACGAACTATATCTATTCTGTCCACCTGGCGCGGGCGCTTCTTGCCGGGCAGGACGTGATCAGCCTGCACGGCGACCTGGTGATGCACCCAGAGGTGATGCACCGCCTGGCTGCGTCCGCCGAAAGCTGCGTGACGGTGGATTCCACCCTGCCCCTGCCGGAAAAGGACTTCAAGGGCCGCATGGCGGAGGGATTCATCTGCGAGGTGGGCGTGAACGTCTTCGGCCCGGACTGCATTGAGCTACAGCCTGCCTATCTGCTGAAGGCGGCGCAGACCGACCGCTGGCTTAAGGAGATCGCGGCCTTTATCGAGGCCGGAAATGACCGCGTGTATGCCGAGAATGCCTTCAACGCCGCGTGGCGGGAGATCCCTGTCCGCCCGCTGGACGTGCAGGGGCTGCTCTGCGCGGAGATCGACAACCAGGCTGACAAGGAGCACGTCAGCCAACGCTTTGCAAAGGAGGTACGGGCATGAAGCAGGTCTACATTTGCTTCTCCACCGACATCATCCACAATGGGCACCTGTCCATCCTCAAGAAGGCGGCGGAACTGGGAACGGTCACCGTCGGTATCCTGACGGACGAGGTCGTGGCCAGCTACAAGCACTATCCGCTCCTGCCGCTGGAGGAGCGCGTGGCGATGTTCGAGAGCCTGAAGTACGTCAGCCGCGTGGTGGTGCAGGAAAGCCTGGACTATACCGACATCCTGGAGAAGCTGCGCCCGGACATCGTCGTGCACGGTGACGACTGGCTGGTGGGCTACCAGGCCAACATCCGTCAGAAGGTCATCGAGACGCTGAAAAAGTGGGGCGGCGAGCTTGTCGAATTCCCCTACACCCATACCCCCACGGAGGAAACGCTCTCCAACCTTGACGCGCTGCTGTCCCTGCCGGAGACCCGCCGCAGCCGCCTGCGCCGCCTGATGGCCTACAAGCCCTGCCTGAGCGTGTGCGAGGCGCACAACGGCATTACCGGGCTGATCGTGGAGAAGACCGCGGTGGATACCGAGCATGGCCGGAAGCAGTTCGACGCGATGTGGGTGTCCTCCCTGTGCGATTCCACCGCCAAGGGCAAGCCGGACATCGAGCTGGTGGACATGACCAGCCGCCTGCGCACGCTGGAGGAGATCATGGAGGTCACCACCAAGCCCATCATCCTGGACGGCGACACCGGCGGCCAGGTGGAGCACTTCGTCTACA
The DNA here is from genome assembly GCA_017516305.1 of Clostridia bacterium. Classification (GTDB taxonomy): domain Bacteria; phylum Bacillota; class Clostridia; order Christensenellales; family Aristaeellaceae; genus UBA11524. The sequence goes on from JAFXDB010000072.1 coordinate 18,746, forward strand.
ATGTGCAGACGCTGGAGCGCATGGGCATCTCCGCCATCATCATCGAGGACAAGAAGGGGCTGAAAAAGAACAGCCTCTTCGGTGCAGGCGTGGGGCAGGTGCAGGATTCCATCGAGGACTTCTGCCACAAGATTGCCTCGGGCAAGGCGGCGCAGAAGACCCGGGATTTCATGATCATTGCCCGCTGCGAGAGCCTGATCCTGGAGCAGGGCCTCGAAGATGCACTTACCCGCTGCCATGCCTATGTCAAGGCCGGCGCGGATGGCATCATGATCCACTCCAAGTCGAAGACCCCGGACGAGGTGTACGCCTTCTGTGACGCCTTCCGCCGGGAGGACGCCAAGACCCCCATCATCGTCGTGCCCACCACCTACAACAGCGCGACGGAGGCCGAGCTGGCCGCCCACGGGGTCAACATCGTCATCCATGCCAACCATCTGATCCGCAGCGCCTTCCCGGCCATGCAGGTTACGGCCCGCTCCATTCTGGAGAACGGCCGCAGCAGGGAAGCGGATGCGCTGTGCATGTCCATCAAGGAGATTCTGGCGCTGCTGCCCAATCAGTGATCCATTGCGTGTCTTCGGACACGCTTTTTTGTGGCTCTTCACGGAAAGTTAGGGAATGGCTTGCATGACGTGGCGCAGACACCTTCACCGCCATTGCGGCTGCATCGAAGCCATGAAGGGGAAGATGCGGCGTCTTTGCGGAGGGTTGCGCCCTTGCTCTTATTCATTCAAGCAACCCTCCGAAACGTCGCCGCCCCGATATGCAGCCGCCTTTCCGTCGCCTTGGGGGCAGGAGGGGGAC
>JAFXDB010000008.1 GCA_017516305.1 Clostridia bacterium
GCGACGTTGCGGAGGGTTGCTTGAATGAATAAGAACGAGGGCGCAACCCTCCGCAAAGACGCCGCATCTTCCCTTTCAAGGCGTCGATGCAGCCGCATCGGCGGGGAAGGTGTCTGCGTCATGCCATGCAAGCCGTTCCCTAACTTTCCGTGAAGAACCAATAAAGACCGGAAGCTCTCCCCATTTCAGGAGAACGCTTCCGGTCTTTCCTTATGCAATTCCGTGATCCACAGCTTATCCCTGGCCGTTGTCCTCCGGACGCACCAGCTCCGCGCCGTCGCCGTAGACCACCAGGTCATCCGCATCTCCATCCGCACCGCATTCCTTCCACAGGCGCCAGCACTCCTCGCCGCCGGCGGTGTCCACCATCACCTGCAGCGTCGCGCCGCAGGAAAACAGCAGCGTCAGGTCGCCGGTCTGACCCAGCATCGCGCCGCGCACGTCCAGGCCGTCCAGGTCGTCGTTGAGGACGAGCAGATAATCGTCCAGCCGGTTGACGCCCGGCGCGTCAGGACGGAAGTCCTCCGGGATCACGTCCGGCTCCAGCCCCATCTGCTCCCACATCTTCCACATTTCCTCCGACGGCTGGTACATGTCGCTGGAGGCCATGAGGATGCGGCCATTCTCCATCAGGCGGAAGAAGCACTGGATGCGCAGCGTCACCGTCCCCTGCGGATTGCCCGGCTCGCCGAAGGTCAGCAGCAGCATCTCCTTCTGGCGTGACACCTGCTGCAGGGGCCGGCGCATCAGGGCAGTCAGGCGCTGCTGCACCAGGGAGAGTTCGTTCATGTTCATGGGGGATCCTTTCAGAAAAAGGGGCGTTCCGTTATTTCATCAGAGCGCCCCTGCGATATATTCGGTTGAGCGTTATTTGCCCGCAAAGGCGTTCATGACCGCCTCGGCCATGCCGTCCTTCTCACACTGGGCCTTGTGGCGCACGGGGAGGCTGCGCAGCTCGCGCACCTGCTGGGGCACGGGCATACCGGAGAGGGCCTCCAGGGCGTCGGAGCACTGGAAGGCGTCCATGCCCTCGGCAGCTTCTTCGCCCTTCACGGCGCTCAGCACATCCTGGGCAAACTTGTAGGGGCTGGCGGTGGACACGATGACCGCCACGGTATTGTCACCGGTCTTCTCGCGGTACTCGCGCAGCACGCGGCTGGCCACGGCAGTGTGGGTGTCCATGAGGTAGCCGTACGTATCAAAGCGGGCGCGGATCTCCTGGGCGCACTCCTTGTCGTCAGCATACCCGGCGGCAAAAACGCTGTTCATCCACTCCAGGCGCTGCTCACCGATGCAGTAGGAGTAGCTCTCCTTCAGCTGCTTCATCCAGGTGGCGATCAGCTCGCCATCACGGTCGGCGCACTCAAAGAGCAGGCGCTCCAGGTTGGAGGAGATCAGGATATCCATGGAGGGAGAGGTGGTCTTGTAGAACACACGGCGGGTATCGTAGACGCCCTCCCGGAAGAAATCCGTCAGCACATTGTTGCGGTTGGAAGCGCAGATGAGCTTCTTCACCGGCAGACCCATGCTGCGGGCATAGTACGCCGCCAGAATGTTGCCGAAGTTGCCCGTGGGCACAACGAAGTTGACCTCGTCCCCCAGGGCGATAGCGCCCTGATTCAGCAGGTCGGCGTAGGCACTGAAGTAGTAGACAATCTGCGGCACCAGGCGGCCGAAGTTGATGGAGTTGGCGGAGGACAGAACCTTGCCCTGGGCATTCACCTTCTCAGCAAAGTCAGCAGAGCCGAACAGGGTCTTCACGCCCGTCTGTGCGTCGTCGAAGTTGCCGTTGATGGCGATGACATGGGTGTTGTCACCGCCGGTGGTGGTCATTTGAAGCTTCTGCACGTCGGACACGCCGTCGGTGGGGTAGAAAACCGTGCAGGAGGTGCCGGGCACATCCTTGAAGCCCTCCAGAGCCGCCTTACCGGTATCGCCGGAGGTCGCCACCAGGATGGACACCTCGCGCTCCTCGCCGTTCTTCTTTGCAGACAGCGTGGTCAGGTGGGGCAGCAGCTGCAGCGCCATGTCCTTGAAGGCCAGGGTCGGGCCGTGGAACAGCTCCAGCACGAAGGTATCCGCGGTCAGCTTCTTCGTGGGGGCAATGGCAGGGTCGTCAAACTTCGCCTTGTCATAGGCTGCCGCCAGGGCCGCGTCGATCTCCGGGATGGTGAAATCCTCCAGATAGGTGCGCAGGATGGTGGAAGCGCGCTGGCAATAATCCATCTCCGTCAGAGAAGCCAGCTTCTCCTGGGAGATCGGCGGGAACATGGCGGGCACATACAGGCCGCCATCGGGGGCAAGGCCATAAAGGATCGCCTGGGACGCCGTCACGGCAGCGCCGCCGCGGGTGGAAAAGAAGGACATCGGGATCACACTCCATATCTATCAGCATTTGTTCTGTTAAGCCTGATCAGCATCGCCGCGTCAGTTGGCGGTGCTGGTGAGGCCCAGCAGAATTGTATACAATCCGACCGGAAAAATCAACGGGGCGGCGATGCAAGCACCACCGCCCCGGAATGCGGCAACCAGAAATATCAGCCGTCAGCTGTCATCGGATGCTCAGATGACGTAGGCCTTGGCAAAATCGGGCAGGGTCTCGGGATCCGCGCTGACGGAGAGCACGAAGGTCACATCGTGCTTCTGGCCATACTGCTCCAGGCTGGTGAAGAACCAGTCCGCCTCGGCCACATCCATGCCGATGAGCTTCACGAACGCATCGATGAAGATGGTGCTGATGTCATAGTTGCTGGCCAGCATGCCGCCCAGGAAGCCCAGGAACATCTGAGCGCTCTTGACATGATAATCGTTCACGTTGACGAAACGGACCACGCGGTCGATCTCGTACATGTAGCTGTTGTCCTTGTCCAGGAACACCACGTTGCCGGCGGAGGTCTTGGCGGTGTCGTTGGTCATATCGATGAGCCGCTTGGTCTTGCCGGAACCCTTGTTGCCTGCGATGATCTTAATCATGGGAAACGCCTCCTTGTGTGAGAATAATCTCTTGCCTTGATTATATACCATTTTGGTCAAACTTGCAACCCATCCGCGGAAGATTCCTGTAAAAACCGGGGCAAAAACACCAGGAAAACCGCAATGGATACAATGTACAGAGGTTACTGCGCCCCTGTATCGTTATCATTCGCCAGGAGCCTGAGCAATTCCTGCCTCTTCAGGCGAGGAAGTACACGCTTTGTACAACCGGGCCGACTGGGATCCATACCACATATGGCAGCATATTCGCACCACTGGCAGGCAGACCAGCCATCCACCTCCGCAGGGCTCACGGCCACGTCGCCCCCGCGGATACCGTCAGCCAGCATGGCCGCAGTCTCCTTCGTGTGCTCCAGCAGCTGCTGCAGCTCCTCCGCTGTGTAGGCCGGGGCATTCTTCTTCACGCCGCCGTCCTTGTTGAACATTTCTCCCAGGGCATATCCGCCCTCGTCCATGGCGTCAACGACCTGTGTATCCGCCAGCACCACGCCCTTCAGGCGCAGGGCCTTCGCCAGCTCGCGCTCCACGGCGTCCTTTGCGTCCTCTGCGTCCACCAGCGGATCCTTCACCGTGAAGTAGAACGCGCCGGCAGCATTTCCGTTCATGCCCTGAGAGGCCGCCTGCAGGTACAGCATCAGCTGCAGCTGCAGCCCGTACCACAGCCGGGTGGGGTCGACATCCCGCTGGCTGGACTTGTAGTCAACGACCCGCAGATACACGCCGGCGTCGCCCTCCCAGCGGTCGATGCGGTCGATCTTGCCGCGCAGGGCGATCCTTCTGCCGTCCTGCAGCGTCAGCACCACCGGCGGCAGTCCGCCCTCCTCGCCAAAGGCCACCTCCTCGCCCACGGTTACGAACCGGCTGCGCTGGGCGTGACGGGTGAAGAGCCAGGCGGCGCGCTTGGCCGTGCGGATGTACTTGCTGCCCTGCAGGCGCTGGGCCGGGGTGTCGTTCAGGGGGCCGTCGGCCCACATGTCCGTCAGCGGGGTCAGCACCTGCTCCATGATGGCTTCGACCTCCTCCTCCGGCAGGTCGGGCCAGTCGGGGCGCTCCATGGCCGCGTGGGCAAAACCCTGCAGGGCCGCATGGTAAAAATCACCCGCGTCGTTTGCGTCAAAGACGAATTCCTCCCGCTTCACGGGCTTGAGGCCGTAATCCACAAAATGCTGGTACGGGCAGGCCGCAAAGCGCTCCAGACGGCTGATGGAGACCTTATCCTGCGTGAAGATGCGGCGGGTCATCTCCGGGCTGATATGGCCCGTTTCGCCCGGCTCCAGCGCGTCCAGCACGCCGCGGATGCGCGTATGCCACTCCGGACTTCTCCACAGCCACCGCAGGGCGTCCAGCCACGCCGGCTCCAGGCCCTCGCGCACGCCATCGGCAACCTCCCGCAGGCGCAGGGCCAGGGCGTCCAGGGCGTCTGCCGGGGACAGGGGGATATCCTCCATGCTCCCGTCCGCCGTCACGCCGCCGGTCACAGTCAGCGCCGGGAACAGTCCCTGCAGGTCATCCAGGAGCCCGGAGGGCCGCAGGGCCGTGCCGTCCTGCCCGGACAGCGAGCAGGTGATGAGCAAATTTTCACAGGGCAGCGCCAGCGTCCTGTAAAAGTCGGACTGCCGCAGCGCCGCCGTTTCCTGCTGGGACAGGCCGATGGCCCGGTGCGCCGCGTCGGACAGGGCGCGGCGCTCCGCCTCGGTGATGAGCGACTGCATCGTGCTCCCCATCACGCCGTCCTGCATGCCGCAGAGGATGAGTCCGTCGATGCGTCCGGTCAGCAGGTGCCCGGCCTCGCCGATCATCACCGCCTCCGGCTGGGGCGGCAGGGACGAGATCGCCGCGCCCGTCAGCGCGCTCTCCACAAACCGCGCCACGTCCTTCATTGCCGCGCGCCTTTCGCCCAGCAGCGCATACAGCTGATCCAGCAGGTCAAGGATGAGCTGCCACACCTGACGGCTGCTGGCCGCCTCGGCCCCCATCCCCCGCAGGAGCAGCTCATTTTCCCGGGCGATGAGCCTGTCATATGCGCCCACATCCTCCAGCAGGCGGAAAATGGCTTCGACGCTTGCCGCCGCCGTTTTCGCCTCGCGCAGTCGCTCCCGCAGGGTCTCTGCCGGGGTGATGAGCCGCTGGCGGATTCCTTCCATTTCTTCTGTTTCCTCCGCGTCCGCGCCGCGGGTGAAGGGCTTCGTCCACTTGCCACGGTTGATTCCATGGGCAATGGCGTAGTTTTCCAGCCGGTGGGCCTCCTCCAGGGTGACAGCCGCAAAGCCGCTCTTGGCCATGTGCAGCACATCCTGCGTCCTGTAACCGCCGGATACACAGCGCAGCGCGCCCAGCAGCAGCCGGCACAGGCCATGCCGGGCCGCACCATCCTTGCGGGCGATGTAATGCGGGATTCCCGCGCCCGCCAGCGTGACCGCCAGGATGCCGGGCATGGTGTTTCCCTCGGCCAGCGCAACAGCCATGCGCTGCCAGGGCATCCCCTCGTCATGCCATTGCCGGAGCGTCCGGGCAATGAACCCTGCCTCGGCATAGGGATTGGCGCTCATGTGCGCCGCCACCGCCGTGGAATCCCCGGCGAACTTCACAGCCTGACGGGTGAAGAGATATTTTTCCAGATGCGCAAGGGCCGGATCACGCCCGTCCGCTCCGTCACAGGATGCAGGCAGATACCGCAGCTCTGCAGGAATGCCCGCCCGCTGCAGCGTTTCCATCAGCTCTGCCGCGCTCCGCCGCTGGGTCAGGAACACCCGCCCGTCCGCCGCCGAGGCCGCGTCCATGGTCATGATGACCGTCATGGACGCGGCCGCCTTCGCCGCCTCGGCCAGGAGCTCGCCCATGGGCTGGGGGATCATGTCGAAGCCGCAGACGAACACCGCCGCGCCGTCCATCACGCCGCTTTGCGCCACACGGCGGCGCACATCCTGCTGCTGCATGGCGTCGTCGGCAAAGCGGCCCTCGATCAGCGCGTCGTAGGCCGCCCAGATGCGGGCCACGTCCGCCGCCTTCGCCTTCAGGGCGCCGGAGGGCGTATGTTCAGCCTGCGCGGCCAGCTCCTCCGCCGTCACACCCGCCCGCTGCAGGTCAGCCAGCAGCACGCTCAGCTTCTCCGGCAGACCTGCCGTCAGCGCCACGCGCCGGTAATAGACCAGCTCCTCCTGCACCTGGGTCAGCGCCTGGGCCAGGGCCATCAGCCGTCCCCGGTCATCCAGGGCGCGCAGGGGCAGCCGCCCGCCATACTCATGGATGCGCCGCGTCAGCCGCCGGGGCGACAGGACGTCAATGTCCATCAGGCCCGGCAGCTGCAGCCCCTGCACCAGTTCGCGCTCTGCCTGCAGGGTATACTGCTCCGGCACCAGCAGCAGCACCCGCTGGCCCCGGCTCCGGCAGCCCTCCACCATCGGCAGGATATGCCCGATGGTCCTGCTGCCGCGCACGCCCAGAATCTGCACCGTCTGCATGCCATCGCCCCCTCCTTTTGATAATTAGGAATTCGGAATTCGGAATTGGGTTGGATGCACCGGGGTTTTTCCGATGCTTCCTTCTTTCATATATTGTATCATACATTGACGCAAAACGCCAGCCGTGTTATCATCAAGGGGATATCAGTGCAAGGAGCCGCCGCCATGACGAACCGTCCACCCCGTCCGCATCACAAGCCCCGCCCCGCCAGGCAAATTCCGAATTCCGAATCCCGGATTCCGACTTCTCCCACCTCCTCCCTCTGTCCCGTCGCTGCCCGCTGCGGCGGCTGTCAGCTGATGCACCTGACCTACGAGCAGCAGCTGGCGCACAAGCAGCAGGCCATGGAGAAGCTCCTGGGTCACCTCTGCCCGGTGGAGCCCATCCTGGGCATGGCCGATCCCGCCCATTACCGCGGCAAGGTGCATGCGGTGCTGGCGGAGGATCGCCGGGGCAGGGTCATTTCCGGCGTGTATGCCGCCGGGACACATCATGTCGTCCCCGTGGAGAGCTGTTACCTGCACGATACGCGCGCCGACGCCATCATCCGCACCATCGTGGAGATGATCCCGCGCTTCAAACTCCGCGTGTACAACGAGAACACGCACCGGGGGTTCCTGCGCCATGTGCTGATCCGCACGGCCAACGTTACCGGGCAGATCATGGTGGTGCTGGTGGCCACGGGCAAGGAATTCCCCGGCGGAAAGGCCTTCGTGGCAGAGCTGACCCGCCGCCACCCGGAGATCACCACCGTGGTGCTGAACGTCAACACCCGGGAGACCAGCATGGTGCTGGGCAAAACGGACGTGACCCTCATGGGCCCGGGATATCTGGAGGACGAGCTGTGCGGCCTGCGCTTCCGCATCAGCCCTCAAAGCTTCTACCAGGTCAACCTCCGGCAGACCGAACGCCTCTACCGCACCGCCCTTGACCTGGCCGGCCTCACCGGGAGCGAAACCCTGCTGGACGCCTACTGCGGCACGGGCACCATCGGCCTATGCGCCGCCGCTTCCGCGCGCGAGGTCATCGGCGTGGAGCTGAATGCCGACGCGGTGCGCAACGCCAAGGAAAACGCCCGCCTCAACAACGTGAAGAACGCCCGCTTCTTCTGCGACGACGCAGGCCGCTTCATGGTTCAGATGGCCCGGGAGAACCTGCCCCTGGATGTGCTGATGATGGATCCTCCCCGCTCCGGCAGCGACGAAAGGTTCCTGTCCTCCGCCTTACAGCTGCAACCCCAACGCATCGTCTACGTCTCCTGCGGCCCGGACACGCTGAAAAGGGACGCCGAGTACCTCGTCCGCGGCGGCTACAAGGCCGTGAAGGCCATCCCGGTGGACATGTTCCCCTTTACGGAGCATTGCGAGTGCGTGATGCTGATGACCCGCTCCTGACGCAAAGACGCCCCCCCTGTATCGCATCAGGGAGCGCGTCTTTTTCATTTATCATCGTATAAATCCCGGAACCATTCACTCCGCCCGTCCCGTCCCGGAATGATCGGTCAGAAAGGTGACGTCCACGCTGTCCTTCAGGCGGGAGGCGGCCCGGCGGGCGTTCAGTTCCTGCAGAAAGGCAGCCTCGTCGATGGGCAGGGTAACGGCCTGTCCCGTCCAGCCGGAAAGGTGGATGGCATTGGAGAGCATCAGCGACGCAAGGCCCTCCTCGCCCCGGGCCACCAGCGGCGCGCCATGCAGGATGTGCTGCACGAAGGCCGCCGTCACCCCGGCGTGCTGCGGGTTTTCGCCCCCGTCGTCAAAGACCGTTTCGGTGTGGGGCGGCTTGTCGTAGGCGCTCTGCGCCGTTCGGACGTATTCCCGCTCGCTCACCGGCAGCTTCCACAGGGTCACCCGGCCGTCCTCGCACAGGAGCCGCCCCCGGTCGCAGGTGATTTCCAGCCGGTTCACGCCGGGCAGGTCGCCGGTGGAGGCGACGAAGGTGCCGGTCGCGCCGTTTGCCCATTCCAGGCAGGCGGTCACGTCATCCTCCACCTCAATGTCATGCCATTTGCCCTCGTGGCAGCGGGCCTGCACCCGCACCGGCATGCCGCAGAGCCACTGCAGCAGATCCAGCTGATGGGGGCACTGGTTCAGCAGCACGCCGCCGCCCTCTCCCAGCCAGGTGGCCCGCCAGGAGCCGGAATCGTAGTACCGCTGCGTCCGGTACCAGTCGGTGATGATCCAGCTGACGCGCTTGATCGGCCCCAGCTCGCCGCTGTCCAGCAGCTGCTTCATGCGCTTGTACAGCCCGTTGGTGCGCTGGTTGAACATCAGCGCGAAGGTTTTGCCCGTGCGGCATGCGGCCTCCGCCATGCATTTCGCCTCGGCGGTGGATACGGCGATGGGCTTCTCGCACAGCACATGCAGCCCGCTTTCCAGCGCCGCCACCGTCACCCGCGGATGGGAAGGATGGGGCACCGCCACGATCACCGCGTCGCATCGCCCGGAGGTCATCAACGCCTCTGCGCTGTCAAACACGGACACGTCGGAAGGGAAATGCGTCTCCGCCCATGCGCGGCGATCCGGGCGCAGATCCGCCACCGCCGTCAGCACCGCGTCGGGGATCCTCCCCGCCAGCAGCATCCGGCAGTGCTCCGTCCCCATGTTGCCGATGCCGATCACTCCCATGCGCACCATGTCCGACCCCTCCGTTTCCTCTGCGGATTCCTCGTGCACAATTATGTCACATCCTTCCCCCGCTGTCAACGGCATAAATCCCGCCGGATGCATTGCCCCCGCGCCGCCGGTGTGCTATAATAGCAGCAGCTGCCCCAACACATAAGCCACTGCGAGGTCTGACTATGCGCGACATCATCCGTCATTTTTCCCTGGAGGGCACCGTGATCCACTTCAGCCCCTTCGGCGCGGGGCATATCAACCGCACTTTCCTTGTTGTCACCAACCGGCCGCGGCTGTACGTGCTGCAGGAGATCAACACCCATGTGTTCCGCGACGCGGAGGGGCTGATGGCGAATTTCGCCGCCGTGTGCGCTCATCTGCACCGCAAGGATCCCGACCCCCATCACGCCCTGACCCTCATCCCGACCACCGACGGCCGGACGCACCATGTCACGGAGGAGGGCCGCGTCTTCCGCATGATGGACTACATCCCCGGCGGTGTGTGCCTCAATGCACCAGAATCCCCGGATGACCTGCGCCAGTCCGGCACAGCCTTCGGGCACTTCCAGCGGCTGATGGCGGACTACCCCGCCGACACCCTGGCCGAGACCATCCCCCACTTTCACGACACCCCCGACCGCTACCGCCAGCTGCACGAGGCCATCGCTGCCGACCGCGCCGGGCGGCTGGCCTCCGTCCGGGACGAGGTGGACGCCCTGCTGGCCTACGAGCAGGAGGCCGGTACCCTGACCCGTCTGCTGGCGGAGGGCAAGCTTCCCCTGCGCGTGACCCACAACGACACCAAGCTCAACAACGTCATGCTGGACGAAGCGACCCGCGAGCCCCTGTGCGTGATGGATCTGGACACGGTGATGCCGGGGCTGGCCGCCTACGACTTCGGCGACGCCATCCGCTTCGGGGCCTCCACCGCCGCGGAGGACGAAACCGACCTGTCCCGCGTCCGCTTCTCCCCCCGGGCCTACCGCGCCTTCACCGAGGGCTTCCTGAGCGCCTGTGGCCAAAGCCTCACCCCCCTGGAGGTGGAGACCCTCCCCTGGGGCGCCAAGCTCATGACCCTGGAATGCGCCGTCCGCTTCATGGCCGACCATCTCAATGGCGACGTCTACTTCGCCGTCCACCGCGAGAACCACAACCTCGACCGCTTCCGCACCCAGCTGGCCCTTGTGAAAGACATGGAGCGCCACTGGGCACAGATGCACGACGTCATCCGGGAGGTCATGGCGGAAGCCTGATGCCCGGCACGACAAAAGAATCGCTGTGGGATGCATTTCGATATGACAATATACGGCATGGCCTCGGTCATGCCGCTGCATGTCAAAAAAGTGGCCATGGGCCACTTTTTGAGTCTGGCACTCAGTCACTGGTCGCTTCGCTCCCGGCCATTCCTTCGCGTAAGGTGGCTTTTCCATCCATGCCGCCATGCAGGATTTTTCCTCCTCCATGTCGAATAGAGACCAAATTGAACCATCCTTGCGCAATCTCATACCAGAAAGGTCTGACCGCCCATGAAAATGACCCCCGCCGAGCGCAAGCATATGATGCTGCACGACCCCGTGGAACGCATCATCCCCAGGCTTGCCGTCCCGACCATCATTTCGATGCTCATCACCACCATCTACAACGCCGCCGACACCTTCTTCGTATCCCAGCTGGACACGGCGGCCTCGGGCGCGGTGGGCGTGGTGTTCTCCGTCATGGCCATCATCCAGGCCATTTCCTTCACCTTCGGCATGGGCACGGGCACCAACCTCAGCCAGGCCCTGGGCCGCGGCGATCCTGACACGGCCAGCCGCTACGCCTCGGTGGGCTTCTTCACCGCCATCATGACCGGCGTCGTCATCATGATCCTGGGCAATCTGACCCTGGACTGGACCGTGCCGCTGCTGGGCGCAACGGAGGACATCTTCCCCTATGCCAAGGCCTATGCCACCTACATTTTCTACGCCGCGCCCTTCATGATGGGTTCCTTCGTGCTCAACAACATGCTGCGCTTCCAGGGCCTTGCCACCTACGGCATGCTGGGCATCACCACCGGCGGCATCCTGAACATGCTCCTCGACCCTATCTTCATCTTCGAGGCCGGCACGGACATTGGCCTGGGCTTCGCGCTGCCCATCGGCCTGGGCATGAAGACCGCCGGCGCCGCCGTCGCCACCGCCATCTCCCAGGCGGTCAGCTTCTTCATCCTCCTGGCCCAGAGCAACCTGCGCCATGACACCATCTCCATCCTGCCGCGCCATTTCCGGCCCACCCGGCAGATGTACGGCCGCATCTTCAACAACGGCCTGCCCTCCATGGGCCGCCAGGGCATTGCCAGCTTCTCCGCCATTCTCCTGAACAACTCGGTCAAATTCTATGTCGATCCCCTGATGCAGACCGCCGCCATCGCCGCCATGTCCATCGTCAGCAAGATCGTCATGTTCGTCAACTCCACGGTCATCGGCTTTGGCCAGGGCTTCCAGCCGGTTTGCTCCTTCAACTACGGCGCGGGGCAATACAGCCGCGTATGCCGGGCCTTCTGGTTCTGCGTGAAGGTGACAACGGTGATCCTGCTGGTGCTGGGCTTTGGCGCATTCCTCGCAGCCACCCCCATCCTGACGGCCTTCCGCCGGGATGACCCCACCGTCATTGAGATCGGCTCCTTCGCCCTGCGCTGCCACCTGCTCACCATCCCCCTGTGGGGCTTCATCGTCATGAGCAACATGTTCACCCAATCCATCGGCTACGGCGTCCGTTCGATGATCATTTCCAGCAGCCGCCAGGGTATTTTCCTGATTCCCATGCTGCTGCTCCTGCCGCCCCTCCTCGGCCTGACCGGCGTACAGATCGCCCAGCCCATCGCCGATGTGCTGACCCTGGGGCTGGCATACCTCATCGTCCGCAGCATCCTCCGGCAGTTCGCCGCCAGGGAGGATGCACCCCTTGCCGCCCATGAAGGAGGAGCCACATGAAACGCTTCATCGCCCTGCTGCTGACCCTGCTGCTGTTCTGTTCCGCCGCGCTGGCGGAGCCCAACTCATCTGCCTCCGCCCGTCAGGATCCCGCCTCCATCTACGGCGTGTGGACGCTCACCGCCATCGAGGTGGGCGGCGTGTCCTACGACCCGGCCCTGCTTGGTCTGCAGATGACCCTCACCTTCGCCATCGACGGCGGCTTCATTTCCGATGACGGCAGTCAGGTCACCGTCTCCACCTGGAGCTTCATCGACGGCGGCATCCAGGCCGGAAAGGCCACCCTCCTCCGGCAGGATGACTTCCTGACCCTCGCTTCCGGCGGCAACACGCTTTTCTTCACGCACACCGAGCATTATGACCTATCCCTCGGGGCCACGCCTGTTCCCACCGAAGCGCCCACCCCCGTCCCCACGCTCGTTCCCTCGCCCGACGCCGCCCGTGCCCCCTATTGCGGCGTATGGGAGCTGACCACCATCGCAACCGGCGGCGTGTCCCTCAGCCCCGCCTCCCTCGGGCTGCAGATGACCCTCACCCTTGCCGCCGACGGCGTCTTCCTCTCCGATGACGGCAATCAGGTCACCGAATCCACCTGGCAGGTCGAAAACGGCGTCATCCATGCGGGCAACGCCACCATGACCCCCGGGGAGGACGGTCGCCTCGCCCTCGTTTCCGGCGGAAACACGCTGTACTTCACCCACCAGACCGCCATGCCCACGCCCACACCCTCGCCCACGCCTATGCCGACGGCTACTCCTGCCCCCACCGTTCCGGCAGAGATGCTGCCCTACGTCGGCACCTGGCACCTGTGCTACTGCGCCGACAGCAGCAATTTCGGCTTCATCGGCGATCTGCGCAGCATAGGCGTCACCGCCACGCTGCAGCTGCGGGAGAACCGCACTGGCCGTCTGCGCATGCAGATCGACGGCTCAACCGTCAGCGACGAGAGCGCCACCTGGCTCGTGGTCAGCAGCGGCGCATCCTTTGGCGACACCTCCACGCCCATAACCCTGCTGACGGACGCCAGCGGCGAAACCTTCCTCCGCTACGGCTCCACCACGGATTACCTCATCTTCCACCGGAGCGAGACCGCCGTCTGGACGCCCGCTGCTTCCACCGGGACTGCAGCCGACGTGCGCTACGGCGTCACCTACGTCTGCACCTCCTGTACGCTCGACGGCCTTACCTGGGTGCTCGGCGAGGAATACGGGGACAACTATCTCATCCTGCAGGAGAACGGCACCTGCACCATCGTCCTTATGGGAACCACGGAGACGAACATCCCCTACACCCTCCTGAACGGCAAGTACTACACCAAATTCTCCTACGACAGCGTCACCATCACCCCTACCGGCACCGGCCTGGATATGCGCCTTTCCATGGAAGACGCGACCTTCCATCTGGTGCCCCTTCCGTAATCCCTGAGACCCGAAAGGAGGCAACCCCATGAAACGCATCTTTTCTCCGCTGCCCCTGCTGACCCTGCTGGTCTGCCTGATCGCCTTCTGCGTTCCCGGCCTGGCAGAAACCGAGCCCGGCTTCGTGGGCGTATGGAACGAAACGGAGGGCTACGGCACCCTCACCATCCGCCTGGACGGCAGCGCCACCATGGTTTACACCGACGGCATGATGATGGAAACCACCTGGAGCCAGACCGAAGACGGATGCCATTTTGGTGACGGCATGTGGTATAACTCCCCCATGGAGCTACTGGACGAAAACACCCTGAGCGTCTCTGACGGCTGGATGATCTTCGCCCGCGAGGGCTTCCTGCCCACCACGGACGAGGCGCTGCTGCTGGGCGCTGAGCCCGTGGGCGAAGAGGGCGCACCCTTCCTGGGCACTTGGGCGCTCTGCAGCGTCATTCTGGAGGGCGAGGCATATGATCCGGCGCTCTTTGGCATGACCATGACCCTGACCTTCCACGAAGACGGCACCGTCGTTTCCGATGACGGCTGGGAGCCCTACACCACCACCTGGGCCGTCTCCTACGGCAGCGCCGTCGTCGAGGGCGACATCCTCACCATCAGCGAGGACGGCAAGCTCATTTACAGCGTCAGCGACGGCCAGATGATCTTCGACAAGGTCATTGAGGAAGAGCCCGCCGCCCCCGCAGCTGAAGTCAGTACAGAGCTGACCGGCGTCTGGACGCTTCTTTCCGTTGAGATGGACGGCGACACGATCAATCCGGCCCTCTTCGGCATGTCCATGACCCTGACCCTGAACGAGGACGGCACCGCTGCCATCAATGACGGCGAAGAGGTCAGCACCGCCGACTGGTACGTCTCCGATGCCGTCGTCTATGTGGACGGTATGCCCCTTACCCTTGACGACAACGGCTGCCTTGTCCTGGAGGAGGACGGCGCGAAGATGCTTTTCGCGCAGGGCGAAGCCACCCCCAGTGAAGCCCCCTCCGAGGAGGAGCAGTGGCTGGCGCTCATGGGCCTGCTGGAAGACGCCGACGACGAAGGCGACGGCTGGGACGACTGGGGCGAGGACGACGGCTGGGATGACTGGGGCGAGGACGATACCTGGGATGACTGGAGCGAAGACGATACCTGGGACGACTGGAGCGAGGACGACGCCTGGGATGACTGGGGCGAAGACGATACCTGGGATGACTGGGATGCTTCCACTGAGCTGTCCGAGGCGCAGCTGCCCTACGTCGGCGAATGGTACATGGTCTACTGCCACACCGGCGGTCTGACCGGCGACCTGCGCATCATGGACGTCAACGGCTACCTGACGCTGGATGCAGACGGCACCGGCTACCTCATCAGCGTCACCGATGAATTCGGCGTCTGGTACGAGGAGGAGGGCGTCATCCGCTTCGGCGAAAGCGGCACGCCCATGTATCTCCTGGGCGACGAGGCCGACGGCACGAGCCCGTTCCTGCAATACGGCACCGAAGAAGGCGGCTACATGATCTTCCATCAGGACGAGGAAGCCGTCTGGACGCCGGGGCTGTACCCGCTGGAGGGCGCCGTGCCTGCTATGCCCGCTGCATCCGACGCACCCGTCTCCTCCGGCAGTGCGCTCCTGATGGAGACCCGGTATGGCTGCAAATCCTACACCGCATCCGGCTTCACCCTGGACGCCGCCACGCTGGGCGCCGAGTACGCCGCCGTCTTCCACGCAAACGGCACCGTTGATTTCGTCCTCGCCGGCATTCCCCTGACCGGCCTGCCCTGTACTGCGGCGGACGGCGCGTATGTCATCGACTACTATGGCAACCCGCTCTCCTGCGTTCCCACGGACACAGGCTTCGACATGGATTATTTCGGCTCGATGACGATGCACTTCGTCCCGGCTGAATGAGCTCTTCCCAAAAGCACGCAACCCCCGGCATGCATTCCTCCTCTGGAAGCATGTCGGGGGCTTTCACATTCAGTTATCCAGCACAAAGGGGGCAAGGGGCAAATGGGGTGCATAGGGGCTGAACACATGCACCTTGGCGTAGTTCACCCAGGCATAGCGCGCCTTGACCGGGTGCGCCACGCCATCGGCGGTGAGGTGGATGCGGTTCCAGTCCAGCTCCGCCTTCGCCGGGACGTACACACCATCCTCGCCTGCTACCTCGAACAGGTCGGGCTCGCCGCGCCGGGCCTCCACCGGGCCGGTCAGCTCCACCGTCAGGACATTGCCCTGGGTGGATTTGCGCATCGCCCAGGGCTGCGCCGGGTGATGGTGCGCGAAGTTCTCCAGGAACAGCCGCGCCAGCCGCTCGCCGGGGGTGTTCTTGTCCACCGGATGGATGTTGCCGTACTCGCCGCCGTCGATCAGCACAGCCAGGTAGCTGTCGCGCAGCGCGCGCCACGCCCTCTCCTGCTGCTGACGGAGGATCGCCCAGCGGTGATCGTCCTCAGCGCCCGCGTCGATGTGCATGGGCAGCTGCACATTGTAGAAGGGCAGCTCTGCGTCGCCGAAGAGCTCGCGCCAGCGGATGACCAGGTTGATCAGCAGATCGCCGTAAACCTCCGCGCGCTCCACGTCGCTTTCACCCTGATAGAACAGGATGCCCGTGAGCGCCGCAGGGACGATGGTTTCGACCATGCTGCGGTGCAGCTGACCGGGGCGATAGGGCGAGCCGGGGCCGATCGGCGGATGCCATGGGCACACGCCCGCCTGCCGTTCAATTTCTGCCCACTCGATATCCGGGTCAGTCTCCTTGATTTTGGCGACCTTGCCGTTCCATTCGTCCATTTCCGCCTGGAAGGCGTCCTGCTTCTCCTGCCACTGCTCCAGCGTAATGCCCTCGATGCTGCGCTCGTACTCTTCCGCCGCCTTCATCGCGGGGACGCATCGGTTCAGCGCAACCTCGTCCATCCAGGAGAGGATCGACGTGCCGCCCCAGTTGCAGCCGATGATGCCCACAGGAAAGCCGACCTTCCGCCGCAGCTCGCAGGCAAAGAAGTAGGCCACCGCACTCATGTCGCCGCCCACATGGGGCTCGATCTTCTGCCAGTGGGCCGCGTCGTGGGCCGCCTGGCTCTTCTCGTCCAGCGCAGACACGCGGGGCACGTTGAAATAGCGCAGGTTCGGGTCGTTGTGGGTCTTGATGACCTCCTGACCACCCCGGGCATTCCACAGGCCCCACTCCATGTTGCTCTGGCCGCCGGCCAGAAAGACCCAGCCGGTCACCAGATCCGTGGCCGTCCAGGTCATGCTGTCGGAGGTCAGGGTCAGGGTGAAGGGGCCTGCCCCCAGGCGCTGCGGCGGCAGGTGGATGAGGAACCGGCCATCCCGGGCGGCAGACTGGCCCTCGCCGGTCACAGCGCCGTCTCTGGCCGTCATCCGCGCCCGGATGAGAGTTCCCTCCTCCGCCGTGCCGAAGATGCGCAGCTCCCTGCCAAAGGGCAGGATCGCATGGTCGCCAAAGAGCGGCGTTACCTTGAACATAACAGCGCCCCCTTACTTCCTCAGATACACCAGATTCTTCCGGATCAGCTCGCACCGCTGCTTCACGCAGTCGGGAGAGCGCAGGGGATCAGCCGGGGTATTCAGCAGATAATCGCACAGGCGGCCAATGTCGGTCTCGGCGACGTGCATGCGCGTGTCGGAGGAGGCGTAGTAGATGTACACCTTGCCGTCATCGTCCGCGATCGCGCCGTTGGTGAACACGACATTCGACACGTCGCCCACGCGCTCCTTGCCCAGCGGGCCCAGCAGCATGCCGGAGGGCTCGCCGATCACCTTGCTGGGGTCGTTCAGATCGGTCATGAAGGCATAGAGCACATAGCGCAGACCGGCTGCAGTGTTGCGCACGCCGTGGGCGATGTGAATCCAGCCCTTTTCGCACTTGATGGGCGTCGCGCCCGCGCCGTTCTTGGCCTCGGTGATGACATGGTATTTGCGGGCGGAGATGATCTTCTCCTCGTCGATGACGGGGTTCATGATATCCTCGCACAGGCCAAAGCCGATGCCGCCGCCGGAGCCGGTCTCGATGAAATCATCCATCGGGCGGGTGTAGAAGGCATACTTACCCTCGACGAATTCCGGGTGCAGCACCACGTTGCGCTGCTGGGGGCTGCGCAGGGTCTTCAGATTGGGCAGGCGCTCCCAGGTTTCGAGATCCTTCGTGCACACGATGCCCGCCGCCGCCACCGCCGCAGACAGATCGCTGTTGTCGGGATCCTTGCTCTCGGAGCAGAACACGCCGTAGATCCAGCCATCCTCATGCTGGGTCAGGCGCATGTCGTAGACATTGGTCTCCTCCGCGCAGGTGTCCGGCAGCATGATGGGGTAATCGCGGAAGCGGAAGCCCTCGGTGGGCTTGTCGGATTCCGCCACGGCGAAGAAGGACTTGCGATCCTGGCCCTCCACGCGCACCACCAGGCAATACTTGCCGTTCAGCTTGATCGCGCCGGAATTCATGGTCGCATTGACCGGCAGGCGCTGCATCATGTAGGGGTTGGTCTCGGGGTTTGCATCGTACATCCAGAAGGGCGGGATGTGCTGACGGGTCAGCACAGGGTTCTCATACCGGGTGAACAGGCCGTTGTAGAAGCGCTCATTGACCGGATTCGGGCGGGAAATGACGCGCTCGTAGGCCTCCATCAGGGAGGCGAAGCTGCGGGACTTCATAGTCGTACCTCCTAGAAATGCTTAATGCTTAATTCTTAATTCTTAATTTAGTTTGTGGAGCCAGCGTCAGTGCACGTCCTCACAATCAATTAAGCATTAAGCATTAAGCATTAAGAATTAAGAATTATGGATTAGTAATCCACGTCCGGGATGTCATCGCCCCACTGCAAATCGCTGTGCTCCTTGATGTAGGTGACGATCTCGTCCACGGTGGTAAAGGCCAGGCCAACGTTGGTGTCGGCAGCGCCGTAGTAGATGGCGATGCGGCCGGTGTCCTCGTCCTGCAGGGTGGCGCAGGGGAACACGACGTTGGGCACGAAGCCGGTGGTCTCGTAGGGCTCTTCGGGGGTCAGCAGGTGGTTTTCGCAGCGGTAGAGCACCTTGCTGGGCTCGTTGATGTCCAGGATGGCGCCGCCCATAGAGTACACGAAGCCGTTGCAGGTGGTGGCCACGCCGTGGTAGAACAGCAGCCAGCCCTCGCTGGTCTCGATGGGAGCCGCGCCGGAGCCGATCTTGACGGACTCCCACCACTTGGAGCCGCGGCCCATCACATGACGGTGA
>JAFXDB010000009.1 GCA_017516305.1 Clostridia bacterium
ATGGCCTTGTCCGGCAGGAATCGGTCGGTGATGTACCGGTTGGACAGTGTTGCGGCGGCGATCAGGGCCGCATCCTGGATCTTCACGCCGTGGAAGACCTCGTAGCGCTCCTTCAGGCCGCGCAGGATGGCGATGGTGTCCTCCACCGTCGGCTCGCCCACCATGACCGGCTGGAAGCGCCTTTCAAGCGCCGCGTCCTTCTCGATGTACTGGCGGTACTCATCCAGGGTGGTCGCGCCGATGCAGTGCAGTTCGCCCCGGGCCAGCATGGGCTTGAGCAGATTGCCCGCGTCCATCGCGCCATCTGCCTTGCCCGCGCCGACGATGGTATGCAGCTCGTCGATAAAGAGGATGATGCGGCCCTCGCTCTTTTTGATCTCCGCGAGGACGGCCTTCAGGCGCTCCTCGAATTCACCGCGGAACTTGGCGCCGGCGATCAGGCTGCCCATGTCCAGGGAAAAGACCGTGCGCTCCTTGAGGGAATCCGGCACGTCGCCGCGCACGATGCGCTGGGCCAGGCCCTCCACCACGGCGCTTTTGCCCACGCCGGGTTCGCCGATGAGCACGGGGTTGTTCTTCGTCTTGCGGGAAAGGATGCGAATGACGTTGCGGATCTCCGCGTCGCGGCCGATAACGGGGTCCAGCTTCTGCTGCCGGGCGCGCTCCACCAGGTCGGTGCCGTACTTCTTCAGCGCGTCGTAGGTCTCCTCCGGGGAATCGGTAGTGACGCGGGTCGCGCCGCGCACCTCGCTCAGGGCCTTCAGGAACGCCTTGTCGTCATACCCCACGCGCTTCAGCACGTCCTTCACCCGGGGATTGGCCCTGTCGCACAGGCCCATCCACAGATGCTCCACGGACAGGTACTCGTCCTTCATCTGCCCGGCGCGCTTTTCGGCCTCCACCAGGGCCTTCTCCAGATCCTGCGTGATGTAGACGCGATCCGCCTCCCGCCCGGGGCCGGACACGCGGGCGATCTTCCCCAGCACATCCGTCAGCGCGGCGCGCAGGCTGTCAGCCGACACGCCGCACCTGCCCAGCAGCTGCGGGATGAGCGCAGACGCGTCCTCCGTCAGCGCCAGCATCACATGCTCCTGCTCCACCTGCTGGTGACCATATTCCACCGCAAGCTGCTGCGCCCGCTGAATGGCGGCGATGCTCTTTTGCGTAAACTGGTTCATATTCATACAAATGCCCTCCTCTGTCAGGATGGATTCTGTCATTCCGCCTCGGAATTTGACTTTCTTTGACCTTTTGACATTCGTATTCTATACCAGTTTGCGCAGGATGTCAAGAGAAAATAAAAAGAATTTTTGCGGTATGGGGAGGCATGGGGATGCCCGCTGACACAAGAGAACCACCCTGCCGTGGGAACTCCCGCAGTCGGCTGCGGCACGGCACGGGGAACAGGGGCGCCGCGTCCCCGTTACACTTGCAAAACTTGCCATCGTCCCGCCCATCCCGGCAAATCCGTGCTATACTGACAACACAATGTTCCCGCAGTAAGGATGCTGCAATATGACATAAATGATGAAGAAGCTGCTTGCCTGCCTTATGTTGCTCGAGCTGCTGCCGTGCATCGCGCTGGGAGAGGACGCCGCCGGTCAGACGCAGGGGATGGAATGGGCCTTCGGGCTGTTCTCGGTGGAGATCCCCGCCGCCTGGGAAGTCGGGCCGATGGAGAGCAGCGTCGTCGCCGACCTGTGCTGCAACGTCAGCGGACTTGCCCGCCCAGCCTGTGCCAACTATGCGCCCCTGCCGCTGTACGCCGAGGACGCCGCCGTCCGCCTGGAGGCCCAGCTGCCGCTCCTGTCCGTCCTCTGCGGCAGCGACTGCACTGCCGCCGCCATCGCCGGGGAGACCCTGCCCAACAGCGTGACCCTGCGCTGGCAGCCGCTGCGCGGCAGCGATATGCACACCCTCTGGTTCGAGGCCTTCATAACCATACCAAAAGGGCAGCCTCCTGGAACGGGGGCTGCCCGGTTTCATATCATGGAATCCCTGGCCGCATCCGGGGTCACTGGATCTTCGCCTGAAGCTCCGCCCAGGCCTGGTCAACAGCCTTCTGATGCTTGGTGGCGTAGGGGCCGATGGCGGTGACCTGCGCCTGCGTACGCGGGAAGTGCAGGCAGGAGTGACCGGCGAAGTTGTTGTCGGTGATGTGCTGCACCTCATGGGGCACGGAATGGGTGGTGGCAATGCGGATGGTGCCGTCAGCGAAGATGACCCACACCGGCTTGGGCGTCCAGTCCTGGTAGCCGCAGACCTGGTACATCTTCTCGGTGTCGGCGGCAGTGAGGGGCTCGATCTCCGCGTGCTTGCCGTAGGAGAACATGTGCACCTGCCAGCTGATGCCCGTTTCGGGGTCATAGAGCGTGCAGTAGGGGTACTTGCGACACTCGGCGCGGACGGTGGAGTACCAGTACTCATACACCACGTTCTCGGCAGAGACACGCACGGTGGTGCCCAGATTCACGCTGGCGTCGGGGGCAACGGTGACGCTGGGCGCGCTGGCTGCCGGGCCGCTGGAGCCACTGTTGCTGATGCCGGCGGAGTTGAGCGCCGCCAGGGTCTGCTTACCGGCGATGCCATCCGCATCCAGGGCATTGGCGCGCTGGAAGGCCACCACGGCGCGGTAGGTCTTGGGGCCGAAGTTGCCGTCCGCCGTGCCGGTGAGGTAGCCCAGGGCGATCAGCTTCTCCTGCATGGCGCGGACGCTGCTGTTCACGTCGCCCTGCCGCAGGGTGGTGCTGGTGCTGATGCTGCCGGTCATGGGCGCCTGCGTGGGCGCGGTGGTGGGCGCTGCGGTGGGCTGGGCCGCACTGGTGCTGTACAAGGCCGCCAGGGTCTTGGGCCCGGCCACGCCGTCGCGGCTCAGGCCGTTGCGCTTCTGGAAGTTGTAAACCGCCTCGGCGGTGTCGGTACCGTAGATTCCGTCCGCCGTGCCGGTGAGGTAGCCCAGCTGGATCAGGCGCTGCTGCAGCTGACGCACCGCGTCGCCGGACATGCCCTTCTTCAGGGTGGTGAGGTTATCCACAGTGCCGCCGGCCATCTGACCGTTATCCATGATGGCGGCAGCCGTGTAGAGGATGCTCTGAGTGTCATAACCGGCCACACCGTCCACCTTCAGGCCGTTCATGCGCTGGAAGGCACGGATGGCCGCCACGTCGTCCGCCTTGGCGACGCCGTCCATGGCCGCGTTGTAGTAGCCCAGCTGGGTCAGACGCTGCTGCAGGCGCAGCACCGCCGTACCGGTCACGCCCTGACGGATGACCACAACGTTCTCCTTCGTCACCGGCTCGTAGCTGGGGGCAGGCGTAGCCGTCGCCGACTGGGTCTGTGCAGGTGCCGTCGGGGCCACATAATCCGCCGGACGGGCCAGGTGGCTGAAGAGCACCGCATTGGTGCCGCTGCCTGCCACGCCGTCCGCCGTGAGGCCGTTCATGGTCTGGAAGGCCTTCAGCGCCTTGACGCTGGCCGTGCCGAACACGCCGTCCGCCTTGCCGGTGAGATAGCCCAGCTCGATCAGGCGCAGCTGAACCAGCTTGGCGTCATTGCCGCGGCTGCCCTTGAGCACCTTGGCAGAGGGAAGCTGGAAGGTGGGCAGGGGCGTGGGCGTCGGGGTGGGCGTGGGCGTGGGCGTCGCGCCAGAGGGCAGACCGCCCGTGCCCAGCAGCAGCGCCTGGGTTTCCGCGCCGCAGACGCCGTCCTGCTTCAGGCCGTTGCTCTTCTGGAAATCGCGCACGGCCTTCACCGTCGCGGAGTCATACACGCCTGTGACGGTGCCGGTGTAGTAGCCCAGCTCCTTGAGCTTGCTCTGGATGGTGCGCACCAGCATGCCGCGGCTGCCGGAGGAGGCCGTCACGCCCTCGATGGCGGGCAGGGTCTTGACCTCGGTCTTGTCACCGTCAGCATTCAGGGGCTTGCCGTTGAAAAGGAAGGCCTGGAGATTCGCGTCCGCAACGCCCGTGATGGGGTAGGAGTTCTGCCGCTGGAAGCTCATCACAGCCTGAGCGGTGGCGGTGCCATAAACGCCGTCCGCCATGCCCTTGAGGTAACCCAGCTCGATCAGCGCCTCCTGCAGGGCCATGACCTGGCTGCCGTCGGAGCCGCTCTGCAGCAGCTGATAGCTGGTCGTGTTCTCCCACGGGGCGATGGTCGGCCCCACGGTGGGCGTGGGCGTCCCCTTGACGATGGTGGCCAGGCGCAGATAATCCTTCTTGCACCAGCCGGTGACGCCGTTGTAGGTCACCTTGGCCCAGCTGCCGTTGATGGCCAGCACCGTCACCTTGTCGCCCACCCGGATGGTGGCCAGCTGCTTGGCGGAGGTGGAGCTGCTCTTGCGCAGGCGGACCTCCTTGATGCACACGGTCTCATAAGGGTAGCCCGTGGCGGTGAAGGCGCCGCTGTCAGACGTGTCGCCGGAAAGCGTGCCGCCCTTGTCCACATACTGCTTGAACACATAGCCGGTGTGCCCGCCGTACTCAATCTTATAGAAGTTGCCCGACGCGCCGGTGACCTGCACCACCTCGCCCTCGGGGACGCGGCAGATCACGTTGCTTTCGTTGGACTTGGCTGTGCGGCGCAGATTTGTCTCCGCGTTGATCGTTCCCACAAAGGGATAGCTCTCCGCCAGGGCCGTACAGGCCAGCACCGCCACCAGCATGATCGCCAGCAGCGTCAGCATCCCTCCATGGCCCTTCATTCGCTCCCATAAACGCATGGCATGTTCCTCCGTGCTTTCACCAGGGCAGACATTCCTGCCGCTTCCCGGAATACAGACATTTTTCCTATATTATTCTAATCCAGAACGCGCCGCCTTGTCAATATGAGGATGTAACAAATCCCGTCATATCCCAAAGGCACTGCAAAGACATCGCAAAAGGACATTCCCTTTATATACCTCATCATTTCTTTTTCCCAATAAACACCTCAAATAAGCAAACAGAAAGGACTGCCCCCCAAGGCAGTCCTTCCCGAACCACAAACCAAATTCCGAATTACGAATTCCTAATTCCCATTCACCCCACCATAGCCAGCAGCAGCACGGGGGCTGAAACATACTCATACCGCTCCTCGCCCACCCAGACGCGCACCTTGATGCGGTACGCGCCGTCGGGTACGCGCTGGCCATCGACGTCCATGCCATCCCAGGTGAAGGAGCTCCCGGCAGGGGTGAGCATCTCCGGGCGGGAGCCCTGCCGAGAGGACAGGCGGCGCACGGTCTTCCCGTCGGCGTCAATGACCGTGACGGTGATCTCACAGGGCACCGCATGCCGGACAATGAAGGACAGCTCCTCATTTCCGTCGGGGCAGAAGGCGGCAGGCGCATCCACCGACAGGCAGGGATCGCCTGTTTCCGGCGGAACGCACAGCACCCGGGAACACACCACCTCCGGCTCGCCGCGGTCAATGGTCAGCAGCTGCACAAGCACGTAGCCGCTGTCCTCCGCCTGGGCGCGGCTGATGGTGATGCTGCGCTGCTTCAGGCCCGGGCTGAGCGTCCGGCCGGGCAGCGCCCAGGCACCGAAATCGCCGTTGTTGTCGTAGATCAGCTGCGCGCCGTCGAAGTCCCATCGGCCGTCGCGGTGGTAAACGATCTGGTACGCCATCTGCACACTGCTGACCACATTGAAGGAAAAGGCCACGGTCGGCTCCTGGGGGGACAGCACGTCGGATTCAAAGCTGACGCCCTCCACCAGCGCCTCGCGGCTGCGGCCCGTATAGGCCGCCACGT
This sequence comes from Clostridia bacterium, assembly GCA_017516305.1. GTDB lineage: Bacteria > Bacillota > Clostridia > Christensenellales > Aristaeellaceae > UBA11524. Next base: position 5,735 of record JAFXDB010000009.1, read on the forward strand.
CGTAGGTGAAAACCGGGAACTCGCTCTCCTCCGGGTAGGTGCGCACCACAGACGCGCCGTGGGTATCCAGGAGGCAGCGCTTGAGCTCGGTCAGGGTGATGACGCCATCACGGTTATCATCGGCACAGAAGCCGCCCCGATCGCTCATGGCCCGCACCAGAGCGCTGGAAAAATACCCCGCGCCAGCCAGCGGCTCGCCGTCGATCTCGCCCGACCAGTACCAGCTTTCCTCCGTGCCGCCGGAGGAGCAGATGACCACATAATCCGGCCCGGCGAAGACATTGACCAGCTGCTCGTCCACGCCCTTGCCGATCATCGCGCCGGCATGGCAGGCGTCCAGGATCAGCACCTTCTTCCCCCGGATCTGGTCAAAGAGGGTGCGCAGCTGCACAGCCGTCACCCCCACCTCCCGCAGGCCGTCGGACAGCAGCAGCGTCATGCCGCTGGAGCCCATCCCGTCCTGCCACAGGCCGTGGGTGCTGATGTAGAAGATGCTCACATCGTCCCCATCCGCGCCGTCAAAGGCATCCAGCACCAGGCCCGCCAGGTCGCCCAGGGAGCCCACGCCCTCCGGACGCGTCAGCAGCAGCTCCAGCGTCATCGTGCCGCCGGAGAGGGTCTCGGTCATCCGCTGCACATTGTTGGCCGCGGAAGGGGTCGTGTCCGGCTGGCTCAGAAAGCGGTCACAGCCCACCAGCAGCGCCCGGTTCACCCGGCCCCCGCCGGATTCCAGGCTGGTCTGGTTCGTATCCGCCAGCGCCCCCAGGGGCAGGCAGAGGCACACAAAGAACAGCGCCAGCATCCTGCGCATCCTCTGTCACCCCTTTCCAAGCCCCATTGTTGCGGTATGACATTATTGTACACCTATTTAGACGCATTGCCTACCGGAAATGTTCGCTTTTGCATGAAATTTTTGCTCAATTCTGCACAAGCCGCGTTTTTTCGTGCATTCTTTCCCGTTTTTTACCTCATTTTTCGCACGCAACCGGAAGTTGCTGCCATATGACACATTTTCCACCTGAAATGTATGGCATTTTTCGCGGTTGCGCGCTATAATATTGGCGTAACCAGCCATCATTTCCCAAGGAGGATATACGATATGACGACCGAATGCGCCAACCGCCTGGCAGAACTGCGCCGGGCCCACAACCTGTCCCAGGAAGAGCTGGCCGAGCGCCTGGGCGTAAGCCGCCAGGCTGTGAGCAAGTGGGAACGGGCCGAGTCCTCCCCGGACACGGATAACCTCATCGCCCTGGCCCGGCTCTACGGCACATCCCTGGATGTGCTGCTGGGGCTGCAGCTTCCCCCGGCCACCGATGTGCCGGAGGACGGCGAAGTCTGCCCGTCACCCGACGCCGCGCCTGCCCCGGGTCCTGACTGCACATGCGACGATCCCCTGCCCGAGGGCAGCTACTACGAGCACATCGCCCGTCAGGAAGCCCAGGAAGCCGAGCGGGCCGCCAGAGAGGCCGCCAGGAAACGCAAGCACCGCCGCGACAAGTTCCCCTACCCGATCTTCGTCACCATTGCCTACCTGGTGCTGGGATGCGTGTTCCATCAGTGGCATCCCGGCTGGCTCATTTTCCTGACCATCCCGCTGTACTACCTGCCCGAGAGCGAACGCCGTCCCCTGCGTCTGCTGGGGAACCCGGTGATGATCACCATCATCTACCTGCTGCTGGGCATCGTGTGCGATCTCTGGCACCCCGGCTGGCTCATTTTCCTGCTCATTCCCATCCTCAACGCCATGCGCTGACCGAATATTCAAACGGGGGAGACCATTCAATCGGTCTCCCCCGTTTCTATTGGAAGCATCAATGCTCCAGAAGGTTGTAGTTGATGATCATTCTGGGCGAGGCCGCCTCCACCCAGAGGCTCAGGGTGCTGTAGAAGCTCTCCTCGCGCTTGTGGGCCAGCAGGTCAGCCGTCATGCTCTCCCGCACGGCGGACGGATCCACCGGGCCCTCCTGTACGTCGGCGATATAGCGAAGGATCACGCAGCCCTCCCCGTCCATATACAGGTGGGTGTAGTCGCCGGGCGCCGCCAGGGCCATCGCCGCATCCACAAAGGCCACCGGGGCGTAGCCAAAGCCCTCGCACACCAGAGGGCTGCCCAGGGACATGTCCGTATCATCGTTGTAGTGCTGCTGCACCAGCTCCCAGCCCTCGCCGTTTTCCAGGCGGCGCAGGGCCTCTTCGACCTCCGGGGCGATATTCTCATTGGCCGCCGCACAGGCCAGGGACAGCTGCTGCGCATAGGCAGCCTCCAGGGCGCGGGCGCCAGCCAGAGCCATGACGGCCGACGCCGCATCATCCTGCAGCGGCGGGTCAAAATCAGCCACCGTATCCTGCACAATGATGTGCGTCGGGTCGGAGGCATCCGACAGCGTCACCTGCACCTGGGAAAGCAGCAGCTCCATGTCCGCATCCTCCCCCAGAAGGCCGTGCACTGCCTCCTCTGCGGTGTGCAGCGCCTCGTGGGCCGCCTCATGCGCCTGCTCCACGGCGGCAATGAGCGCCGCATCCTCCGCGCTGCAGCCAATCACCAGCCAGTCCACCTCCCGGTAGCCTGCCGGAACGTAGAGGCTCTGCTGCCCCGTCAGCACGCCGTATCCATAGGCGTCCGGATCCGCCAGCATGCTTGCCTTGTCCGTCTCCACCTGGGCATTGAATGCCTCCAGGAATTCCTCCTCCGTGACCGTGACCCCTGCGGTGGCCCAGGCCTCCGCCTTGGCGATGATGAAGGCCTCCCGCTGAACCCGCCAGACCTTGTCGCGGGTGATCCCGGCTTCCGCCAGAACCGCGTCGATGGCGGCCTCCCGATCCTGACCGGTCAGGTCTTCAGACAGGCCAGCTGCCGCCGAAGCCCGGTATTCCGCCATGGCGGCGTCCGTGCTGGCGGAAATTTCCGCCTTTTCCTCCGCGGTGAGCTGATCCAGGCCCACGCTGGCCGCCTTTTCCAGAACCACTGCCTGCAGGGCCAGGTTGTTGAAGGCCTCGTCGCGGATGTCATGCTCGGTGACCTCCACAGGGGCAATGCCGTACATGGCGTAGAGCTGGTTCAGCTGGTCATAATAGGCGCGGGTCTCGGCCTCGGCGTCCAGCAGATCGCCATAGGTATACTGAATGCCGCCCAGGTAGATGATCCGCCGGGCCCTTTCCTTTTCCTCATTGGCCGCGCAGCCGCCCAGCACCAGCAGCAGCGCCAGGACAAGCGCCAGCAGCGCCGCCGTCTTTCCCTTCATCATACCAATCGCTCCTTCTCATCGAATCTGCGCTCCCTATTATACCCCGGATGGAGCGATTGTGCAACACACAGCGTCCGTCAGCCGCCGTAGGTCATGCGGACATAGCCCTCCAGGTTGCCGTACTCGCTGACGACGATCTCCCCGATCCCCAGCGTCCGCATACAGCAAAGCAGGATGCACATTCCGTGAACGATGATGTCCGCCCGGTTGGGCTGCAGTCCCGGCTGCTCGCGCCGCACCTGGGTGGGCATGTCCGCCAGGGCGCGGGCCGCGCTCTCCACCTGCGCCAGGGTCAGCACCGTGCCGTGCATGTAGGTGCGCTCCGTCCAGTGGACGCGGCGGACGATGGCCGCCAGGGTGGTGAAGGTGCCGCCGGTGCCGTACCATCTCTCCGGCATGGACAGCGTGGGGTGCCTGTCCAGCTGCTCCAGCAGGATCCCCCGGGCCTTCTCCTCCACAAAGGGGATATCCCCATGGTCGCGGATGGGATACAGCCCCGCCAGGCGCACCGCGCCCATCTGGCAGGACAGGGCGCAGCGCAGGGCCATGCCGTTGCCCACAATGACCTCGGTGGAGCCGCCGCCGATGTCGATGACGCCGCATTCGCCTCCGCCGCTGGCCCCCAGGAAGGACAGCGCCGCTTCCTGCTCGCCGGAGCAGATCTCCATTTCCAGCCCCGACTTTTCTGCCAGGAGGGCGACAAACTCCCCCTGGTTGGCCGCGTCACGGGTGGCGCTGGTGGCAAAGAGGTGAATGTGCTGCGCCCCCGCCGCGCGGGCGTCCGCCGCCATCCGGCTGACAGCAGCAGCCGTGGTTTCCATCGCCTGCCGGGAGAGGCGCCTTTGCGCATCCAGCCCGGCAAACAGGCGCGTTCCTTCCCTGTCCCTGCGGATGCGGCGCATCTTTTCTCCGCTGGCCTCGCCGACCTCTGCCAGGAGCATCCTGACCGAATTGGAACCAATCCCGATAACTGCCACAACCATCCCTGTTCACACTCCCATCCTGCTTCGGTAATTCGGGGCGTCCGCAGCCCCGGACAGAACAAAGGAAAACAGTAAAAAACAGGAGCCTCTGCAGCGCGCAAAGCCCCCTGTCAATATGTTGGATACAGCTGTTCGTCCATGATGACGTCCCACTCCTGCTCGGTGTAGTTATCCAGCAGGGAGGGATCGGAAAATTCAAAGCGGATCTCGCCGTTGCGCACATAGTCATAGCGCGTGCGGGCCTCGATCTCCACATAGCCGTCCGTGCCCACGCGGGCCAGCTCATTGCGCAGGGCGGCAACCTCCTGCTCCATCACCACAATGGTCTCCTGCTGCTGCGCATACTGCGCCTCCATGGAGCTGCGGCTGACCAGGACGCCGGACAGCGTCATAGCAAAAATGACCAGGAACGTCCCGGCGATGAAGATCATGCCGCGCCAGGTGATATACTTCCCCCGCATATGACGTCCCCCTCTCTGCCTCCGGCTCATTCGTACACGAGGTATTCTGCATGGAGGGGGCGCTTTCCTGCCTGACGGAAAATTTTTCATCCTGATCTGCATTCATCCACGTTCATCCATTCCCGGCTTCCTTCTCCCGGCCGCTCCGGCCACACCGGCGGACAACGCGCCAAAGCGCATCCAGCAGGGGCTGCAGGCCGCTGCACCACAGCGCCGCGCCCAGGAGCAGCCCCAGCAGGGCATAGAGCCGCAGCCCATCCCCGCTGAGGAAGGCCGCGCCCCATGCCGCCGCCCCCGCCAGCAGCGCCGCCGATGCGTCCACCGCCATGCCCAGCACCCTGCTGCGCCGCTGCAGCCGCCCGCCCAGGGTCACCAGCAGCCCAAGAAGGAGTCCGCAGGGGAGCAGCATCAGGAAAAAACGCCCCTGCTCCGCCCGGGCAAAGAGCACCTCCAGCGCCGTTCGCTTCATCCCAGGGCCCGGCGGAGGAAGCCGCCCTTCTTCCGCCAGCCGCCCGCGCGGACGGGGCCGCTGTCATACCCGGCGCTGTCGATGACGCCGTCCACCAGCAGACGGCCCTCCTCCAGCTGCAGGCTGGACACATGCAGGCCCGTGCCGGTCAGGGTCAGGCGGCCCCCGTGGGTCTGCAGCACTACCTCGTTCTCGTCAAAGCGCTCCACATCCGTCACGCCGGTCACCACCGCCTTCTCGCGCTTCTCCAGCGTCAGGCTGAAGGGCTTGCCAACGGGTTCATTCATGGACATCGCCTCCTGCGAAGAGGCTATGCGGCCCGCCGCTGCCTTATGCCCGGTGTACCCAGTAGTCCAGGATGGGCGTACCGTCGCGGTAGCTGACCGCCCCCGGCGCAGGCACAAAGCCGTGCCGCCCCAGCGCCGCCAGCCGCTCCCCGCTGCCGGAGAACGCCTTGGTCAGCACCTGCGCGCAGCCAAAGTCCCGGTGACAGCAGGGCAGCAGGACGGGCAGCAGCTCATCAAAGACCCTGCCCCGCTCATAACGGCTGTGCAGGTCGATGCGCAGCACCCCGCAGCCCCGGCCGTCCGGGCCGTCATCGCGCCGGAACATTTCCGCCGTGCCTACCGGGACGTCATCATGCAGGATCGTCCAGCGGACGAAGTAGCCGTGCTGATATGACCACATCCACATGTTGACGCACTCGATCATTTCCGGCAGGCGGGTGTAGCGGAAGTCGCTGGTGCAGTTGTCGGCATTGAAGAAGGGCTGGGCCTTTTCGTCGCTGTACACCTTCAGCAGCCCGCCCGCATCCTCCCGGCGGACAAGGCGCAGGGTCAGGTGCGGAGTGCTCAGAGTGGGACAGTTTTCATAGATGCTCATGGGTGTGCCTCCTTGATGAAACAGAATATATGTTCTATTCGACAGGCGAACAAATATTCCTGCATGGAAGAGAACAAAATTTCGCATAAAAAGAAAAAAGGCTCTTCACGGTTTCTTATGGACTGCACATTTGTGTATGTTATCGCGTTTTCTCACAACTGACCGAACAGCATAAGTGGGAAGCCGCTTTCGCCCGCCGAAAGCGGCGCAAAGGCGCTTTTTCCTATCCGGGAATCGAACAGCGATTTCCCCCCGTCCCCCTCCTGCCCCCAAGGCGTTGGAAAGGCGGCTGCATATCGGGGCGGCGACGTTGCGGAGTGTTGCTTGAATGAAGAAGAACGAGGGCGCAACCCTCCGCAAAGACGCCGCATCTTCCCCTTCATGGCTTCGATGCAGCAGCAATGGCTGGGAAGGGAATATCTCCCTATACGCTTTCGCATTCCCTGACTTTCCGTGAAGAGCCGAAAAAGACCGGAATGCCCGGGGACAGCGGTCAGTCGAAAAACTCCAGGACAGCTTCAATGACCTTCGCCAAATAATCCCGGAAACAGGGCGGCCACTTTTCATACCAGTTCACCTTCGTCTCCCGGCAGCGGCAGACAGCAACCGTAACGATACAGAGCAGCATGAGGCCCAACAGGACGAACCACCGGGTCAAAGGCTTCATGGCAAACCTCCTTCCGTGCCCTCAGCATCCCACAGGCTCCCCGCATTGCTCAACAAAAACCGCCCCAACACATCGTCAGGGCGGCTGAATTGTTATTACTCACGAAGAAACCGCAGCATCACGCCATCCCCGCCGCCTGCCAGGCCGCACGATCCGATTCCAGGTTCGCCAGCCAGCGGTCGATGTGGGCGCTCTCCCACAGGGCGGTTTCGGCGATGCGCAGGTACAGGCGCAGGAGCTCGGTGTAGTCCCTCTCCTCCCGGCAGCGGTGGAGCTGGGCGGCCAGGGCCACGGGATCGGCGGTCTCCGCGTCCAGGGCGGTCAGGTTGTCGATGCAGGCTGTCAGCAGCTCGCCAATGGAGAGATCGAATTCCTCCCGGTCGAGGGTCTTCTGCAGCTTTTTCAGGCGCAGGATGCTCTCTTCCGGGGGATAGCCGTCCTGATAGCCCGCAGTAAGCCACATCCACACCTCACCCATGCGCGCCCAGTCATCGCCCATTTTTCCGCCCACAAAGCGCTTCATGCCCTTCTCAAGGCCGAAATCCCAGTCGGCATACATCGCCGCCATGGGGATATTGCCGCACTGCCGGTGCAGGCGCAGCCAGTCCTCAGCCTGGAAGGAGGTGTCCCCGCCGTAGGAGAAGCAGGCCGTCCACACGCCGCAGGGGTGCTTCTTCACCTCCAGGTGGCAGACAGAGGCCAGCGCTGCGCCATAGGGGTGAGGCGCTACCATGTCATAGAAGAAGGTACAGTCCTCGCCGCCCTCCTTGCGGGCATGGCGGCGGACAAGGGCCGTCAGCTGCTCCAGGGTCAGCGCCGGTTCATCCTCCGCCGGTTCCGGCAGCCAGCCCCGGTTGGACAGCAACGCTCGGCAAAGGGTCATCATGTCCGCCTCGCTGCCAACGGCGCAGACGCGGGAATGGGTTTTGGTGGTCAGCATGGGGAGAAGCTCCTTTCGGGAATCACATCATTCGTACAGATCAGAAGAACATGCTCACCTGGCTGGTCTCGCTCATGCCCTCCAGGGAGCCATGGGTGCGCAGCAGCTCAATGATGGAGGCGGGCACATGGGCGCGATCCTTCAGGTCCTCAATGGACAGGAAGGGGCCCTTTTCGCGCTCGCGGACGATGTTCTCCGCAACGCTCTCGCCCAGGCCGCCCAGGGACGTGAAGGGCACGCGCAGGGATTTTTCGTCCTCCATCAGGAAGCGGGTGACATGGGACTTGTACAGGTCAGCCGGCAGGAAGCGGAAGCCGCGCATGTTCATTTCCAGCACCAGCTCCAGGGACGTCTGGGCGTCACCGTCGGCCGCGGAGGCATTGGGATCCTCCTTGATGGCCTTGATCTTCTGCCGGATGATCTCCGGGTCGGCGATCATGGTGGCGGCGTCAAAGCCCTTGCCGCGCAGGGTGAAGTAGGCCGCATAGTACGCCAGGGGGCGATGCACCTTGTACCACGCCACGCGCAGGGAGGACATGACATAGGCCACGGCGTGTCCCTTGGGGAACATGTACTTGATTTTCTTGCAGGAGTCCATGAACCAGGCGGGGACGTTGGCATCGAGCATCGCCTGCTCCATCTCCGGCTTCAGGCCCTTGCCCTTACGGACGGACTCCATGGTCGTGAAGGCCATCTTGGGGGCCACGCCCTTGTCGATGAGGTAGTTCATGATGTCGTCACGGCAGCAGACGCATTCACTCAGCTTCGCCGTGCCGGAGCGCACCAGATCCTGCGCGTTGCCCAGCCACACGTCCGTACCGTGGGACAGGCCGGAAATGCGCACCAGCTCCTCCATCGTGGAGGGCTTGGTGTCATCCAGCATGCCGCGGACAAAAGCCGTGCCGAACTCGGGGATGCCGAAGGTGCCGGTGGTGCAGTCGATGTCCTCCCGCGTCACGCCCAGCGCCTCGGGGGAGGAGAAGAGCGAGCGCACGGGCTTGTCATCCAGGGGGACGTCCTCGGTGGGCATGTCGGTGATCTCCGCCAGCATGTGCAGCACGGTGGGATCAACATGGCCCAGACAGTCCAGCTTGACCAGGATGTCGTGCATGGAGTTGAAGTCGAAATGGGTGGTGGTGAAGTCGGAGTTGAGGTCGTCCGCCGGGTGCTGCACGGCGGTGAACTGGCAGATATCGTACTCCTTGGGCACGACGACCATGCCGCCGGGGTGCTGGCCGGTGGTTTTCTTCACGCCCTCGCAGCCGGCGGCCAGGCGCTCCTTCTCGGTGTTGCCGGCCTGGATGCCGCGCTCCTCGAAGTACTTGGCCACGTAGCCGTAGGCCGTCTTTTCTGCGAGGCCGGAAATGGTGCCCGCACGGAAAACGTGATCCTTGCCGAAGAGCTCCTCCACATAATGGTGGGCGCGGTTCTGGTACTCGCCGGAGAAGTTCAGGTCGATATCAGGCACCTTATCGCCCTCGAAGCCCAGGAAGACCTCGAAGGGAATGTCGAAGCCGTCTTTTGCCAACGGCTTCCCACAGATCGGACAGTCCTTGTCCGGCAGGTCAACGCCCATCTTGTAGGCAGCCTTGTCCACGTCGAAGAAGGCCTTGCGGCAGTGCGTGCAGCGGTAATGGGGTGGCAGGGCATTGACCTCGGTGATGCCGCACATATGGGCCACGAAGGACGAGCCCACCGAGCCGCGGGAGCCGACGAGATATCCGTCGTCGTTGGACTTCTTCACCAGCTTCTGGGCAATGTTGTACAGCGTCGCAAAGCCGTAACCGATAATGGACTTGAGCTCCTTCTCAATGCGGGCGGTGACGATGTCCGGCAGGTCGTCGCCGTACATCTCGTGGGCTCGGCCCCAGGTCATGCTGAGGATATTGTCCGCCGCGTCCTCCCAGAGGGGCTGGAAGGTGGTTTCGCCCTTGGGATGGGGCGGGAACAGGGACAGATTGCCCACCTGGTCGGCGATCTTCCGCGGGTTGCCGATGACCACGTCGTAGCACTTCTCGGGGCCAAGGTAGGCAAACTCCTCCAGCATTTCGTCGGTGGTCTTGAAGTACAGGGGCGCCTGGTTGTCCGCGTCCTCAAAGCCCATGCCGGCCTGGATGATGGCACGGTTTTTGGCGTGGTGGGGGTCGAGGAAGTGCACGTCGCCGGTGGCAACGACAGGGATGTTCAGCTCCTCGCCCAGCTTCACGATGACGCGGTTGAGGTCGCGCAGGGCCTCCTCATCCGGGAAGCGGCCCTCTCGTACCATGAAATAGTTGTTGCCGACGGGCTGAATTTCCAGGTAGTCATACCAGGAGGCGATCTCCTTCAGCTTTTCCCACGGCTCATTGGCCAGCACCGCCTGGAACAGCTCGCCCGCCTCACAGGCACTGCCAATGATGAGCCCCTCGCGGTGCTTCTGGATGATCTGCTTGGGCATGTGGGGGCGGCGGCGGAAGTAGTCCAGATGGCCGATGGTGACCAGCCGGTTCAGGTTCACCATGCCCTCCTGGGTTTTCACCAGGAGGATGACATGGTAGCTGTCGCCGATGGCGCCGCCCTTCAGGGTGTTGAGATCGGAAAGGGTGGTGAACACCTTCTCTTCCTGCAGCTGACGCAGCATCTTTGCCAGGCACTGCGCCGTGGCCGTGGCGTCATGCACGGCGCGATGCGCGTTTTTCAGGGAGACCTGCAGCTGCTTGCAGACGCTGGCCAGCTTGAAGGTCTTCATCTCCGGGAACATCTTGCGGCTCAGGGTCAGGGTGTCGATGACCGGCGCGTCCCATTCACGGCCCAGGCGGCGCAGCTCTGCGCGCAGCAGCGCCACGTCAAAGGCCGCGTTGTGGGCAGCCACGGGAGCATCGCCGATGAAGTCCATGAGCTTGAGGATGGCCGTCTCGGCGGTTTCCTTGTCCGCCAGCATCATGTCCGTGATGCCGGTCAGCTTCACAATCTTTTCCGGCAGCGGCTTCTTCGGGTTCACCAGCAGGGACAGGGAATCCACCAGCGTTCCGCCCACCAGCTTCACCGCGCCGATCTCGATCACGCGGTCAGCGGCGGTGTTCAGGCCCGTGGACTCGAAGTCCAGCACAACGATGGGCTCCTCCAACGGGCGGGCCGCCAGGTCGCAGGCCGGGGAGGCCGCCACCACGTCCCGTTCGTCGATCATATAGCCCTCGCAGCCGGGGATCAGCTTGATGGGCTGCTTCCTCGCCGCGCCAAAGGCCGCCGGGAAGGCCTGCACCACGCCGTGATCGGTGATGGCCACCGCCGGATGGCCCCACTTGATGGCGCGCTTGATCAGGTCGCCGGCGGGCGTCATGGCGTCCATGGTGGACATGTTGGTGTGCATGTGCAGCTCGATGCGCTTTTCCTCGGCCTTGTCCTCACGCTCGATGCGCTCCATGGGCACCAGGTCGCGCACGGAAATGGACAGCTCGCGGGCGAAATTGTCGTACATGCACTCGCCGCGCAGGCGGACATTCATGCCCACCTTGATCTGGTTGACCTTATCCATGACGAACTGGCGCTCCTCGGCAGTGATGGGCGGCAGGGGCTCGTCCTCGTTGCGCTTGCGGCCGAACTGCCCCCTGCGGTAGCGGAAGAACACCTTGCAGAGGATGGAGGAGGTATAGTCGGTGACGGCGAAGGTCAGCAGCAGCATCTCGCCGCCCTTCAGCTCCTTCGTTTCCAGCTTGAAGATGTCGCCCTGGACGACCACCAGCCCTGCGTCGGAGGTCAGCTCCTTCATTTCGATGGGGTGGTCGGCAATGGCGCGGCCCATGATGGGCTTGCCAAGGGCATGGTCGGTCATCTGCGGGGTGGCCATCTCGTCCTTCTTCTTCGCTTCCTCCGCAGCGGCGACGGCGGCGGCCCTGGCAGCCTCCTCCGCGCGCTCTGCGTCGGACTTCTGCTCTTTCGGCTTGCGTTCGCGCTTCACCTTCTCCGTCCTGGGCTCTGCCGCGCTGGCCGCAGAAGATCCGCCATAGCGCTGCTGCAGCTCCTGCGTGGTGTAGGTGACGGCCTGGGCCAGCTCCCGCTCCTGTCGGATCTCCGCCAGGCGCTTCTCCTGGTCGCCCGCCACCGTCAGCTCCACCCGGATGTCCAGGGAGAAGATATCCTTCACCGCCTGGGAAAGGCGGGCCGCCACGTTCTGCCGGGCCATGTACTGCATGGAAAAGGGGTCGGGAAAGGTCAGGGTGATGCGGTCATCCAGGCATCGCCAGTCGATCTGCTCCAGCCAGGAAGCGGAAGCAGGATAATTGCGCTTGAGGAAGTCCGTCAGCACAGGCTTGTAGGCGCTGATGTTATCCATAAAGTCCTGCTTCAGCCCCGGGGACACAACGCGCAGGGCCAGGGGCTTCTGGGGGAAGATGCGCCGCAGTATCCTTTCCATTTTGAGGAAGGACTGCTCCTCCACCAGCACGCTGGACTCAAAGGTGATATAGACCTTGCCCTGTGCGCGGACATACACCACGCGCGGGGCGGACAGCGCCCCCGTCAAATGGGGCAGCTCACGGTAAATCTGACTCAGCAGGTCTTCATAGCTCATAACGGAGAAACCTCCTTCCTTCAGGTGCATAAGTCAACGGCAGGGACGGCCGCTTTTCACACGCCGTCCCTGACTGTTCTGCTGTTTTATGATAACATGACGCGGGGGGATTCGTCAACAACTGCGTATGGTGGGCGCCGGGCGCGGGTAACACAAGCGATAGACGCGTAAAGGAGCACAGACGCACAAAAGGCCGCCTTTCGGCGACCTTCTGCACACAGACAAGGCGGGGTGACATTCCCGCATCTCCTAACCCGAATGACTCCGGGGGCGACAGCTGCCCGTTCCGTCCTCAGTGTCTGTGAGGCATCTTATGCACTTACATTATAGAATATCCCCGGGAGCGAAGTGTTCAGGCTCTATCCTGTTCAGGATGGCAAGCGTCCTGAACCCTTCAGTTCGATCAGCGCCATTTCGTCCCTTTGGGCCCGCCGCCTTGCATATTCAAGCATCTTTCTGGCATTCCCCGGCAGCAGAGCACCAGCAATACACACCGAGCAATGCGCCAGCATCCAGCGATTCACCCGCATTATTGCATATCGCGCTGGCACAGTCTTTTCCAATGGATAAAAGCTTTCATCATAGCCCGGAGGCAACAGAGAGGGACGTTCTGCAGGGTGATATGCAAGCAGGAGGCACAGCCGTATCCGGGGATACTTACTACGCAGTTGCTGTACTGTTTAAGCCGCCATGCGGTCGAAGTGACCGCGTCCGCCAGTAACAAACAGTTCCACCTGATAGCGGTCTATTACCTCCTCCACCGCCTTACTGAGTTCTTCCCTTAGCTCCTGTGGTGCATCACTGTTGCCTACGAAAAAGCACGTCTGCTGCATCCGGAGTCACCTCACTTCCAAGTATAGTATATCTCATTTTGTGATATATTTCAATATCACAAACCGAGATCGCTATACTGAATAAACAAGGAGGTGGTTCCCATGCGGCTGCGCGATATCCGCGAAGACAATGACCTGACGCAGAAGGCACTGGCAGACTATCTCCACATCCGGCAAAACACCTATTCACAATATGAAAATGCCCAACGCCAGCTCCCCGTGGATGTGCTGATCCGCCTGGCTGCGTTCTATCACACCTCCACCGATTATCTCCTTGGCCTCACCGATGAACCGACCCCTTACCCCCTCTCCAAACGGAAAACAGAACCCCCAGCATAAAGACCACCCATCCCGGTCACGCCGGAACAGGTGGTCTTTTCATGTGCTTCAGCCCTTCGCCTTCTCCTCGGCGATCCTCCGGGCCACGCGGATCAGCTCGTCCGCCAGGTTGTCAGCCACCATGATGGGCTCCTGCCCCTTGACGAAGATCACACCGCCCTTTTTGCCGCCGGCCATGCCGACATCGGCTTCCCTCGCCTCGCCGGGGCCGTTGACCACGCAGCCCATCACCGCCACCTTCAGCGGCACGGTGATGTCGGAGAGCTCCTGCTCGACCCGCGCGGCAATGCCCTCCACGTCGATGCAGGTGCGACCGCAGGTGGGGCAGGACACCAGCTGTACGCCCTGGGTGCGCAGGTTCAGCGCGCGCAGGATATCCCAGGCAGCCTTGCCCTCGGGGATGGGCGAGCCGGTGAGGCTCACGCGGATGGTGTTGCCGATGCCCTGGGCCAGCAGCGCACCGATGCCGATGGCGCTCTTGATGGTGCCCTGACCGGGAAGACCTGCCTCCGTCACGCCGACATGCAGCGGATAATCGCACTGCTTCGCCGCCAGCTGGTAGGTCTCGATGGTCAGACGGACGTCGGAGGCCTTCATGGACAGCACGATGTCCTCAAAGCCCACCTTCTCCAGCATCCGCGCGTGGGTCAGAGCGCTCTCCACCAGGCCCTCAGCGCAGGGGCCGCCGTACTTGTGCAGGATATCCTTCTCGATGGAGCCGGTGTTGACGCCGATGCGGATCCACAGTAATCTGTGTAGCCTTGCTCCTTGCACTTATAACACCCTCAAGAGTCTCCTGCTCGTGTGCTGCATAACCTTTTACA